>DDSO01000086.1:0-32749 GCA_002343425.1 Brevundimonas sp. UBA2388 | reverse complement strand
GCGGCGCTGGCCCTCGGCATAGATGGTGTCGAAGGCGAGCGAGCTTTTGCCCGAGCCCGAAAGGCCGGTCATGACCACGAGCTTCTCGCGCGGAATGTCGAGATCGACGCCCTTGAGATTGTGCTCGCGGGCGCCGCGCACGCGGATGAAGTTGTGCTTTTCGGTCATGGGGCCTGAAGGCTGGGGAGTCCGGGAACGCGACAGGGCCGGAGAGGGTCCGGCGCGACGCCGCTATATGGGGACCAATTCGCGGGATTCAGCAAGAACATTGCAGGAACATGGCCAAACTCGCCAATCCTGCTGACAGCAGGTGTCAGCAGGGCATCGGTCAGGCCGGCGGCGTCCACGCCTCGCTCGCTCGCAGATAACGTTCGCCCTTCTGCAGCATGACCCCGTTGGCGCCGGCGATGCCCAGCTCGAGGCTTTCAGCGATGCGGCGCGCTCGCTCGATGAAGTGTGCGGCGGCGGGGGGCGGGCAAACCTCCGCGGCCGTGGCCTCGAACAACTCCAGCCAGCGGTCGAAATGGCGGGCGTCGACGGGCAGGGGCAGGTGTTTGGGCATCGGGCGGCCGTGATAGACGCCGCTCATCAGGGCCACGGAAGACCAGAACAGGCGCATCTGCTCCAGATGCGGGCCCCAGTCTGAAATCCGCGCGGCGAAGACCGGACCGATCAGCGGATCGGCGCGGACGCGGTCGTAGAAGGCGTCGACCAGGCGCGCGATCATGGCTTCGTCGATGCCGGTTTCCGCGCGGATCTGTTCGACGATCGCCTCTCGACGGCGGGCGGGCGTTTCGGGTTCGGACGCGATTGGCATGACGGGAATCTAGGGACTCCGGGCGGCGGCCGCCATTACGGGAAATCCCGGGAGCAGCCCACCGCATCGCCGGCGGCGCTGGAAAAGGCTTGCGCATCGAGCGCTTCCACCGCATCTTCAGGCCTTCGAGTGAGTATCACTGGAGTTCGACGATCATGATCAGCGCCCTGGAAATCGGTTTCGCCCTTTCCGCTCCGCTGCTCGTGCTCGCCTATGTCCTCTTCCAGCCTCGTCCCAAGCCCGTCCGCATCCGCACTCGTGACGCTCGATCGCGTCGCGGCCCGCACGCCTGACGGCCACACCCTATTTTCTGACCTGAGCCTCGCTTTCGGGCGTGAGCGCACGGGCGTCGTCGGCCGCAACGGCGCGGGCAAGACCACGCTGCTGCGCCTGATCGCCGGCCTGACCGAGCCGGGCGAGGGGACCGTCGTGCGCATGGGCCGGGTCGGCTTTCTGGAGCAGGCCGTCGGCCCGGCGGGGGACGACAGCGTCGCCGATTCGCTGGGCGTGTCCGCCGGCCTGACGGTCATCGGGCGGGTGCTGGCCGGAGATGGCTCGGCCGACGATCTGGCGGAGGCCGACTGGACGCTGGAAGAGCGCATTGCGGCGGCGCTTGCCGAGGTCGGTCTGGCCGGACTGGATCCAGGCCGGCCCGCCGGATTTCTGAGCGGCGGCGAGCAGACGCGGCTGCGGTTGGCCGCCCTGCTGATGGACCAGCCGGACCTGCTCGTGCTCGACGAACCGACCAATCATCTGGATCAGGAAGGCCGCGCGGTCGTGGCCGGGGTGCTGGAACGCTGGAAGGGCGGGGTCGTGGTGGTCAGCCATGACAGAGGCCTGTTGCGCCCGATGGACCGGATCGTCGAGCTGTCGACCCTCGGCGCGGCGACCTACGGGGGCGGCTATGACCTCTACGCCGGGCGCAAGGCGTCTGAACGGGCGGCGGCGGAGCATGGACTGCAGGCGGCCGAGCGTGAGGTCGGGCGCGTTGCGCGTGAGGGTCAGCGGGCGGTTGAAAAGAAGGCGCGGCGGGACAAGGCTGGACGGGCCTTCGCGGCGCGGAAATCGGAACCGAAAATTCTGCTCGGAGCGATGGCTGAGCGCGCCGAGAACAGTGGAGCCCGGGAGAACAAACTGGCCGAACGGCGCGCGGCGTCGGCCGGGGCGGCGCTGGCGGAGGCGCGGGAGCGCGTCGAGCGGCTTCGATCCCTGGAGGTCCCCCTTCCCACCACGGGACTGGCGGCGGGCCGGGCGGTTCTGGCGCTGGACGGGGCGGCGTGGGACGCGCCGGACGGGCGGCGGATCGTGGGCCCGGTATCCCTCAAGCTGACCGGACCGGAGCGGGTGGCGGTCACCGGACCCAACGGCGCCGGAAAGACGACCCTGTTGCGGCTCATGGCTGGCGATGTCGAGCCTACGGCCGGACGGATCGAGCGGCCGGCGCGGGCGGCGCTGCTGGATCAGGAGACGGCGCTGCTGAAACCCGAAGAGACGCTGATCGACGCCTATCGGCGTCTCAATCCGGAAGCGACGCCGAACGCGGCGCAGGCCGCGCTGGCGCGCTTCCTTTTCCGCAATACAGCGGCCCGGCGGGTGGTCGGGACCCTTTCAGGCGGGGAGAGGCTGAGGGCGGGTCTGGCCTGCGTCATGACCGGCGCCCGGCCGCCGCAACTGCTGATCCTCGACGAGCCGACCAATCACCTCGATCTGGACTCGATCGCGGCGGTGGAGGCGGCGCTGGCTGCATGGGACGGGGCGCTGGTGGTCGTCAGCCACGACGCCGACTTCCTGTCAGCGATCGGCGTCGACCGGACGATATCTCTGGGTCAGCCCCAGCCGGCCACAGCCCCGCGTCGTCGCACCGAGACTGGCTGAGGCGCGGCGACGACGGGCTCCGCAGCGGGGCGTCCGAACAGCCACCCCTGTCCATAGCCGACCCCCAGATCGCGGACGGCCGTCGCCTGCTCTTCTGTCTCGATCATCTCGGCGATGGTGGTCATTTTCAGGTCGGCGCACAGCTCGACCAGATGGGCGACGAGGTCGCGGGCGCGGGCGTCGCTGACTATCTCGCGCACGAAGCGACCGTCGATCTTGACCGTGTCGGCGGGGAGGCGGTGCAGNNGTGCAGATAGTCGAGCGAGGCGGCGCCCACGCCGAAATCGTCGAGACAGACCTTCACGCCAGCCCGGCGCAGGGCGGAGAGCCGGCGGCCCGCGGCCTCGATGTCGGCAACAGCGGCGGTTTCGGTGACCTCGATGAGGATCCGGTTGCGGATGTCCGGGGCGGCGGCGGTGAGGCGCAGAAGGCCGTCCACATAGGCGTTTGAGCCAAGGGAGGCGCCCGAGACATTGACCGCGATCCGCGTCAGACCGAAGCCGGGACGTCGCAGTTGCTGCAGGGCCTTTTCGGCTACCGCCAGGTCGAAGCCCTCGATCAGGCCGAGCTCCTCCGCAAGGCGGATGGAGTCCGCAGGGCCCCGGGAACCGAAGCGCGCAAGGGCTTCGAAATGGTGGGTAACGCCGGTCGTGAGGTCGATGATCGGCTGGTACTGCAGGGCGAAGTCGCGCGACTGGACCATGGTGCGGAAGCGGTCGGCTTCCTTGAGGGTCCGTTTCAGGCTCTCCGAGAAGGCGGCGCCGGCGCCGTCGATCCCGCCTTCCCTGATGCAGGCCTCCAGGGCGAAACGCAGGGCCCGGACGGTGGACTCCGCGGGGGCGGAGCCCGACAGGGCGGCCTCCGTGGCGCGGACCGCCAGGTCCAGGCCTTCGGCGGCGGCGGCGTCGCGGACCTCGCTCGCGAGGTCAGTCTGGCTGTCCGAGGCGCGAACAAGGGCGAACCGTTCGGGCGCCAGCCGGGCCGCTGAGGCGCCATCGATGGATGAGGCCTGCAGCACGGCGGCGACACGGGCGGCGGCCCGCTCGTGGGCTTCACCCGCAGCGGCCAGACCGGGCACGTCGACGAAGGCGACGGCCACGTCCTCATCCGGCGCGAGGAGCGACCCGCGGACCCGCGAAAGCAGGCCGTCCGCGCTGAGCAGGGGCGGCGCCTCCGGCACAGCAAGGGTGAAGGGCGCGCCGTCATAGGTGATGGCGCAGGACACGGCGGGCGCGAGGTCGGGGAGTTGGAACAGGCGAAGACGAGCCCGGCGGACGCGGTCGGTATCGCAGGCGATCAGCGCGTCGATCGGCGCCGGCCGCTCATTGGGGCGGATCGCCGCGAGGGCGTCCATCAACGGCTTCTGGCCGGCCTTGCCCACGAGGTCTGTCAGCAGAACGCCGCGCCAGGTCTCAGCGGTGGCGCCCCGCGGACACGGACCGGCGCCCAGCGCCATGTCGATCCGCCCATCGGCGTCGAGTTCCAGCAGTGTATCGGCTGCCGCGAAGGCCATGCCGAGGAGGCGCGATTTCATCGTCATGTCTACCGGCTACCCGGTGGAGATGAATATGGGTTCGACGAAGAGGCTTAACGGACGTTCAGGCTTGGCGGTTGAAGGCCACGGCGCGGCTGTCGCCGGCGTTGGCCTTGCCCGAGGCGCCGTAGGCCGAGGGGCTGCCGCGTTGGCCGGCGACTTCGGCGGCGATGGTCTGGACGAGGCCCTCGGACACGACGCGGGCGGCCTCGACCGCGCGCGAGTGACGCGACAGCACCGCCTCGAAGGCCTCGGTGGCGCGGATCAGGGCGACGCGGTCAGCGGCGGGCGCGGCGGCGACCGAGGCCGGATTGGCCTTCAGCTGGGCCGACTCGCGACGGTAGGCATTGGCGAGGTCCTGGGTCCCGGCCAGGGCTGCGGCGGCATCCTGCGGGCGGTGCGATTCAAAGACTTTCGATTCCTCGCTGAGCCGGGCGGTCAGGCGATTGGTCAGGTCGATCAGCTGGCGGACGCGGGCCGTGGCGTTCAGCGTGGCGGCGTCGGTCATTGTTCCTGCTCCTGCATCTTCAACATCTGGGCGACGACCTGATCGGCCAGGCCGATGCCGCCGCCGCGAACCGCCTGTTTGGCCATGGCGTCGACGAGGAAGCCGCGCCAGGTGCCCTCGGCCTCGCCG
The DNA here is from genome assembly GCA_002343425.1 of Brevundimonas sp. UBA2388. Classification (GTDB taxonomy): domain Bacteria; phylum Pseudomonadota; class Alphaproteobacteria; order Caulobacterales; family Caulobacteraceae; genus Brevundimonas. Next base: position 27,886 of record DDSO01000086.1, on the reverse strand, counting down.
CCGCCGAAGGGGGCTTCGGTCGAAAGGCCCTCGAACATCGGCTTCAGCATCTGCGAGAGGAAGGAGGCTTCGAACGCCTCGGCGGTCTCGCGCATGCGGGCGGTGACGACGGCCGGCGCGGGGGCCGCCGCGGCCGGGGGCAGGGTGGTCGGGGCGATGATCGGGTCGCTCATTACATCACCTCGATTTCGGCCTGGAGGGCGCCGGCGGCCTTGATGGCCTGCAGGATGCTGATCATGTCGCGCGGGCTGACGCCGAGGGCGTTGAGGCCGTTGACCAGGGTGGAGAGCGAGGCTCCGCCACCGACGATGCGCATCTGGCGGCCCAGTTCCTCCTCGACCGCAACGTCGGTCTGGGGAAGGACGACGGTCTCGCCGCCGCGGCTGAAGGGCGTGGGCTGGCTGGCGACCGGACTTTCCTGCACGGAGATGGTGAGGTTGCCCTGGGCGATGGCGACGGTGGATACGCGGACAGCGTCGCCCATGACGATGACGCCATTGACCTCGTCGATGATGACGCGGGCCGGGGAGTCGACCATGACCTCGAGGTTCTCGACCCGGCTGATGAAGCCGGCCATCCCCATCTGCCCCGGCGCGCGCAGGGCGACGACAGTGCCGTTCTCGGCGAGGGCGGTGTTCGGATAAACCTGGTTGATGGCGGCGGCCATGCGCTGGGCCGTGGTGAAGTCGGGGTTGCGCAGGGTCAGGCGGACCTCGGTCATGTTGGCGAGGTGGAAGCCGGTCTCGCGCTCGACCGTGGCGCCCGAGGCGATGCGGCCGGCTGTAGGGACGCCGCGCGTCACCGAGGAACCCGAGGATCCTCCGCCCGAGACGGCGCCGGTCTGAACCGAGCCCTGGGCCACCGCATAGACCTGACCGTCGGCGCCCTGGAGACTGGTGACCAGCAGGGTGCCGCCCAGCAGGCTCTTGGCGTCGCACATCGAGGAGACGTTGACATCGATGCGGGCCCCGGGGGTCGCGAAGGGCGGCAGTTCGGCCGTCACCATGATGGCGGCCATGTTCTTGGAGTTGGCGTTGGCCCCGCGGATGTTGACGCCCAGCCGCTCGGTCATGCCTTCCAGCGACTGGCGGGTGAAGGGGCAGTTGCGCAGGCTGTCGCCGGTGCCGTTCAGGCCGACGACGAGGCCGTAGCCGACCAGCTGGTTGGAGCGGACGCCCTCGACCGCCGCGATGTCCTTGATCCGAGACTGCGCCAGCGACGGCGAAGCCAATCCGGCCAGGGCGGCGGCGGCCAGGAGGGTAGCGAGCAGTTTCTGCATAGGCGGGGCGTCCACGAACTGTTGCGCCTAGCGTCATGCCAGCGGCGTGCCATGTGGAAAGTGCAGCAAAAACAGCAGACCGGTTGTCTCGACGCCCTGTGGTCACGGCAGAAACTGCCGGGCCGTTAACCAAACAGTGACGGGCCGCCGACGATGGTTCGGCATGTGCTGGAGTCGCATGCCATGAAGGTTACAGGCCCGTCTGGACCATCCCTGACGCAAGGGGCCCGCGCCGCCCGCGCTGGCGGGGGCTTTTCCATGCCGTCTGCCGGGTCAGCCGCCCCGGCCAGCGCCACAACCTCCGCCTCCGCGCCGTCCGCCGTGACCGATGTCTCCGCCCTGATGGCCCTGCAGGGCGTCGAGGACGTGACCGAGCGACGGCGGCGGGCGATCCGGCGTGGCGGTGGACTGCTGGACCGGCTGGACGAGCTGAAACTGGCCCTGCTGGCGGGCGAGGCGGGCGACGGGGCGCTGGAACGACTGACACGAACCCTTCGCGAAGAACGTCCGGTTGACGCCGATGCGGAGCTCAACAACCTGCTGGATCAGATCGATCTGCGTGCCGCGGTGGAGCTGGCCAAGGCCGATTTACGCCGCAGTGCAGCATAAGTCTTCGAAATCCCTTGAAAAAGCGGGGTCGGTCGGCGGTGGGTGATGAAGAAATGTCACGCTCCCGCGCCGACTGTCAGCTTCACCGGTCACGCTCGCGCGAGTGTTGTTGCCGCGACTCTTCGTCCTCCCTATAGGCAGGGCTGCGCCACAGGGGGGCGCTGTTAAAGACCGTGAGTGCGAACTATGACCGCATTGGCGTCTGCGATTGTCGAGCCGGCCGCTTACAGGCCGTCCGACGACGAGCCGTTCATGAACGAGCGGCAGCTGGCCTATTTCAAGGGCAAGCTGATGGACTGGAAGGATGACATCCTTCGCGAGTCCAAGGGAACTGTCGTCAACCTGAAGGCCGAGACGGAAAATCATCCGGATCTGGTCGACCGCGCGTCGTCGGAATCCGATCGGGCGCTGGAACTGCGCACCCGCGACCGCCAGCGCAAGCTGATCTCCAAGATCGACGAAGCGCTGCGCCGCATTGAGGACGGCTCCTACGGCTATTGCGAGGAGACCGGCGAGCCGATCAGCCTCGGACGGCTGGAGGCCCGGCCCACGGCGACGCTGTCGGTAGAGGCCCAGGAGCGGCACGAGCGTCGCGAACGGGTGCACCGGGACGACTGACGCAACGGCGTTCACCGGCGGTTCATCGGCCTTTGATCTTCTCGCGTGAGGGGATGCGGAAGGTGACGATGAAGCCCTGGATGATCGGCGCGGCGTTCGGCGTGATGGCGCTTTCGGGGGCGACGGTTCAGGCCGCGCCTCAGGACCCTGTCGGGCCTGCATCCGCGCCGGGTTTCGACTTCTGGGGCACCGGAAGCGGGGCCTATTCCTACCATCGCCTGTCCGGCGACTGCGAGACAGTCGACCATGGGCACGGGCGCAACGCTGCCTGGGGGCGGGCGATGATGCCCCTTTCGCAGATTGTCGCGGACAGCCCCGACGCGGGCGAGCATGGCGGCGTCAGGCTCCGATTTCGCTGTGTGGACGGGTCCCCCTGCATCCGGCGCGGGCATCTCACCAACATCACGGGCGAGGCAAGCGACCATATCGTCCCGTTCGAGACCATGGACAGGGCGCTCGCCTTCTCGCAGCGGGTGGCCGAACTGAAGATCGCGTGTGGCATCGGAAGCTGACCGCCGCCTTGACTTCGCCGGGTTGGAGCGCGACCTACGCGCCTCGCGTTTCAAGGTCACAGAATGTCCGTCAAGGTCCGTTTCGCCCCGTCGCCGACGGGTAAGCTGCACGTCGGCAATGTCCGCACCGCCCTGGTCAACTGGATGTTCGCCAAGGGGCAGGGCGGCAAATTCGTGCTGCGCATCGACGATACCGATCTGGCGCGCTCGACGCCCGAGTTCGAACAGGGGATCGAGGACGACCTGACCTGGCTGGGGCTGGTCTGGGACGAGCGCTACAACCAGTCGAAGCGGTTTGACCGCTATGAGGAGGCCGCCGCGCGGCTGAAGGCCGCTGGCCGGCTTTATCCCTGCTACGACACCTCCGAGGAACTGGACCGCCGCCGCAAGGTGCAGCTGTCACGCGGCCTGCCGCCGGTCTACGACCGCGCAGCGCTGGACCTGACCGACGCCGAGAAGGCCGCCTTCGAGGCCGAGGGGCGCAAGCCGCACTGGCGCTTCAAGCTGGAGGGGCGTCGCGTGGCCTGGGAAGATCTGGCGCGCGGCCACGCCGAGGTCGACACGACCTCGATGTCGGACCCCGTGCTGATCCGCGAGGACGGCCTGTTCCTCTACACCCTGCCGTCGGTCGTCGACGACATCGACATGGCCATCACCCACGTCATCCGCGGCGAGGATCACGTCACCAACACAGGGGCGCAGATCGAGATCTTCGAGGCGCTCGGCGCAACCGTGCCGGGGTTCGCGCACATGCCGCTGCTGGTCGGGGCCGACGGTCAGGCCCTGTCGAAGCGGCTGGGGTCGCTGTCGATCGCCGAGATGCGCGAGCAGGGCTATGAGCCGATCGCCATCACCAGCCATCTGGGTCGGATCGGCACCTCGGATCCGCTGGAAGTCGGGGCGTCGGTCGAAGCCCTGGGCGCCAGCTTCGCCTTCTCGAAGATGGGCCGCTCGCCGGCGCGCTACGACACGGCCGATCTGGACCGGCTGAACGCCCAGTCGCTGCACGCGATGGACTATGCCGTCGCCCGGCCGCGGTTGGTTGAGCTGGACGCCGATCTGGGCGAGGCCTTCTGGAATGGCGTGCGGGGGAACCTTCAGAAGTTCGCCGATGTCATTGAAATGGCGACGATCGTGCGCGGCCCTGTCACGCCTGTGATCGAGGATGCGGCCTTTGCTGCAGCGGCCCTGGCGGCCCTGCCCGAGGTCATCGACGAGACCCTGTGGCCAGTGTGGACGAACGCGGTCAAGGAGGCCACCGGCGCCAAGGGCAAGGCCCTGTTCATGCCGCTGCGAATGATGATCACAGGTCAGCAGCATGGCCCGGACATGGCGACATTGGCGCCGATGATCGGTCGCGAGCGCATCGTGAAGCGGCTGGGCGGCGAGACGGCCTGACGGGGGGAGGGCGTCGCTCTGTCTCTCGCTGGCGCAAAAAAGGCCGCCCCGTTTGGGGCGGCCTTTTCCGTTTCAGCGAGGCAGCGGGATCAGGCGTTGCAGGCAGCGATCTGTTCGGCCGAAAGGGCGACGCCCTTGTAGCTGAACGACGACACGGCGCCGAAGCGGGCGACGACGCGGCGGCAGGCGCGGGTCGCGGGCTGGTTGGCGCCGCCGCTGGCAGTGCAGGTCGCACCGGCGCAGGTCCAGGTCGCGCCGTCGATGATGGTGCGGGCGGCCGGGGCGCGGGCGGCGTCGGCGAGGACGGCGCTGGTGGCGGGCGTTTGGGCGAAGGCGGGGGCGGCGGCGAGCAGGGCCGCGGCGATGAGCAGAGCACGCATGGGGAGGTCTCCGATTAGGTGGGACGGCCATCCGTCCCGACGCGCTGATGTCCGTTTTGATACGCAACTGTCAAGGTGGGTCGTCAAAAGAGACGGACGGACACCGGCTGACTAACCAGTGATTACTTATCGGCGATCATGTTGCAAGCCCGGGACCGCGTCGGCGGCCTGCATGGCGGCGATGGCCGCTTCCACCGTGTCGCAAACGACCCAGGCCTGACGGAAGCTGGCGGGGGTCATCCTCTCGGCGATGCTGTGTTCCATCACGGCCAGAAGCGGCTCCCAGAAGCCGTTCAGATTCAGGAAGATCACCGGCTTGGAGTGGAGGTCCAGCCGCTTCCAGGACAGGACCTCGATGACCTCTTCCAGCGTGCCGACGCCACCCGGGGCGACCACGAAGGCGTCCGACTGGTCATACATGATAGTCTTGCGCTCGTGCATCGAGGGCACGATCAGGGTCTCGACCTCGTCGAACAGCCGCTCGCGGCTGCGCAGGAAGCCCGGCATGACGCCCAGGACCCGACCGCCGGCCTCGTGCGCCGCGCGCGCCGAGGCGCCCATCAGGCCGACGCCGCCGCCGCCATAGACCAGCCGCCAGCCGGCCTTCGCGGTCTGTTCGCCGAACGCGCGGGCGGCGGCGGTGTAGGCGGGGTCGGACAGATCGGACGAACCGCAGAACAGGCAGACGGACTGACCGTCGAAGGGCTGGATAACGACAGGCGAAGACATGGGGCCTCGGGAACGAAGGGAGACAGCGGCCGCCTCGGCGCGCTATCTGGACCGATACTCCTAGCGGTCGGATGCACGCGATGAAACGGGCCATGTTCGGCAAGGCGGCGATAGCGGTGCTGTTGTGCGTGGCGAACGCCGCCTGTTCTCCGCCGGCGCCGGTGGCGGCGGAGAAGGACCGGGCGCCGGCCGCGGTCGGAGGCTGGACCCGCCCGCCGATGATTCGTTCGGTGCGGCGCGTTCCGGGCGGTCTGGCCTTCTCGGGGGAGGCGGAGCCGGGCGCCCGTGTCGTGCTGCGCAGTGATTCCGGTCCCGCCCACGCGGCGGCGGCGGATGACCAGGGCCGGTTCGAGATCCGGATGGTCGCTCCGACCGGGGATCTGCTGCTGCGACCCGAAATCCAGGTGGGGCAGGACGCCGCCCCGGCTCCGGAACGGTTGCTGATCGTGGCCGGTGGGCAGGGGCCGGTCGCCATCCTGCGCGCCGGCGGGGCGACACGGCGGCTGGACCGCGCCCCGGCGCTGGGCGCTGTCGACAGCGATGGCCGGATGCGGCTGGTCTCGGGCCGCAGCGCGCCGGCGGGGGAGCCCATCGATCTTCAGGCCGGCGGTGAAAGCGGCCGTGTGACCCCGGACGCCGCGGGCCTGTGGAGCCTGGTGCTGACGCCGTCCACGGGCCCCGACGAAATCCGTGTCGGTGGACGCGCCTTCGTCTGGCCCGGCGAGGGGGCTGGGGTCGCGGATGCGGGAACCCGGGTCGAACGCGCGGGCGCCGGCTGGCGCGTGGTGTGGAGTGGTCCGGCGGGCGGGCGGCAGACGACCTGGCTGCCGGATCCCGAGTGAAGTCGTTTACGGCAGGTTAACCAATTCACGGCATCGGAAGGGTGTCTTCCATCTTCGAGGACACCCACCATCACCGAACTTCTTCAGCCCGGCGCTCGCGTCGGGCTTTTTTTCGGTCTGACGCTGTGGTGGGAAAGAGTGGCTCCGCGGGTAGGATTCGAACCTACGACCAGCCGATTAACAGTCGGCTGCTCTACCACTGAGCTACCGCGGAACACTTCCTCTCGGGAAGGCGGGCGCTATAGCAGCGCGAGTCAGACTGACGCAACGGGAAATATCCGATCTTGGCCCTGATCCTTATCGACGACCCCGAAGATCCGCGCATCGCCGGCTTCCGGGACATCAAGGAACGCGACCTCACGGGCAGGCAGGGCCTGTTCGTGGCCGAGGGCGAGGTGGTCCTGAATGTGCTGACGTCACCGCAATCGCTGTGCCGGCCGGTGGCGCTGTTACTGGACCGGAAACGGGCCGAAGGGCTGGCCGAAATGGTCGCCCGCGTGCCGGAGGAGGCGCCGGTCTATGTCGCCGACCAGCCGATTCTCGACGCCATCGCGGGGTTTCACCTGCATCGCGGCATCCTGGCTCTGGGCCGCAAGCCCGAGCCCGCGGCCCTGGAGGCGCAACTGGACCCGCTGGGGCCCGAGGCCATTGTGGTTGCGGCCTGCGGCATCGGCAATCACGACAATATGGGCGGCCTTTTCCGCAACGCTGCAGCCTTCGGGGCCGGGGCAGTGCTGCTCGATGCGCACTGCTGCGACCCCTTCTATCGCAAGGCCATCCGGGTTTCGGTGGGCGCGGTGCTTCGAACGCCGATGGCGACGGGTCTGGACGCGATGGCCATGGTCGACGGGCTCAAGGCGGCGGGGTTTGACGTGCTGGCGCTGACCCCCGGCGCAAGCGAGCCGCTGGAGGCGGTGCCAAGGGGCGGACGGATCGCCATCCTGTTGGGGCCTGAAGGGCCGGGGCTTTCCGGCGCGGTGATCGAGCGCTGCCGGCCGGTCGGAATCCCGATGTCCGGCGGCTTCGATTCGCTGAACGTCTCAGTCGCCAGTGGAATTGCGCTGCATCATTTCACCCGACACGCGTGAATCGATCACCAAATCGCGATTAACGCTTTGTACACCTTGATGAACCGGCAAAGCTGTGTCGCTGTGGCGGCGTCCGGGGGGAGTTCAATCATGTTTGGTGGCATTTTCGTCTTCATTCACCGCAATGCGCGCATCGCGCTGGCGGTCGGCATAGTCGCAGCGGGCGTGAGCGCCGCCAGCGTCATCGGCTGGATCACCGCGCCGGTCGCCTGACCGCAGTCCAGGACCGTTCTGCTCAGTCCGCGCTGCCGGCGTCCTGCGGAGGCGCCGGAGAGGCGTCACGCGCAGCCCAGATCACGCCCGCGACCAGCGACAGCAGGACCGCGTCGCCCCAGACATAGTAGGCCGTGACATAGGCCCACTGCTCGAGTTCGTGGAAGCGCACGAAGGCCAGGTGGTTCGCCATCAGCAGGAACTGGAACGCGGTCGCCCAGATCGTCCACTGGCGCTTCGAATAGAGGGCCAGATACAGCAGGAACAGCAGGGTCGCGCCGTCGATCCCGATGATGACCCAGGGCGGGTTCAGGGAATCGAAGGGAAAGAGGGTCGAGCCGATCCAGACCAGGATCAGGACGGCCGCCGTGGCGCGTTCCCACCTGCCGCCGCGCCACATGGCGAGCGCGGCGGACACGATGAGCAGGACCAGGGAAACCGCATAGATCGGCGACATTCCCTGGCATCGCCAACTCAGGAGACGAGCGCAAGCCCCGTGGGACGGGGGATGGGTTGATCCGACTTCTCCATGCCGCCCATCTGGACGCCCCGGTAGGAGGTGTTCCGCTTCACATCGGCCAGGGCCACGTGAAGCGCGACCACCGCGCGCTGCGCACCGACCTGGGCGGCAACTGCGTCGGCCAGGGCGTCAAAGGCCGCCTGTCCGACCGTGGCCGAAAGGCCTGCGTCGCGCCGGCTTCGGGTCAGGGACTGGGCCAGTCGACCGAGCTGGTTGACGGCTTCATCCTGGCTGGCTTCGGCCTGAAACAGGTCCGTCGCCAGGCGCGCGACAACGGTCGCCGCATGTTCGCTGCGTTTCATTCGCTCACCTATTTTCAAGAAGCGACGCGGATCAGTCGCCGTAGCGGATGCCTTGAAGAACGAAGGCGAACCGCTCCGCGCCAATGACGCTCGTCAAAACCAGTGCGGCTACTGCGGCAATGGAGAAGACGAACAGGACGCGTCCGAGGACCTCATGTCCGATTCCGAGGGCTGGAAGCCGGAATCCAGCAAGGCCGCCCCGATGTGCAGGATCTCCCTGAAGGTGCTTTCCGGAGAGAGGAAGGCCGACTGTTTGCGGGTCCCGCCGACCAGGTGATTCACCATCATTTGTTTCACTGGCGTATCGGCCAGCGAGAGAAGCACGGTCTGAAGCTCCGCCCAGCTGATGCTCGGCACCTGTCCTTCGGTGTTGGTCATTGAAGTTCCCTTTCGCCGGCACAGAAGAACCCGGGGCGAGGGCGGCGGCGATTGGGACCGGTTCGGATACCGAGTCATTCGGAACGGTCTGTTCGGCCAGCAGGAGCAGGGCGGCGTCGATCCGTCCCGATGCGTTCAGCTTGCGGGCGGCGTTTTCACAGTGCCGATCGACCGTCGAGGGCTTGATGCCCAGGCGTCGGGCGATCTGTTTGGAATTCATGTGCGCATGGACAAGGCGAAGGCATTCGCGCTCGCGCCCGGTCAATCGATCTGTACGGCTCGGCATCCATCGCCCCCCCGGCTCCTTCCACACCTTAACCACGAGTGGGGGTTCACCGAAACGGGGATTACGACGGCAGCGTGCAATCGACGCTTGTCAGCGCGGGCCGGTATGGAGGGGACGAATTCGCGATGGAGGCCTGACCGGGAATCGAACCCGGGTGCAAGGATTTGCAGTCCTCTGCGTAACCACTCCGCCATCAGGCCCTGGGCCGTCAGAAACGACCGCGCCATCGCGAGGGGCGTTCGCTATCAGATCGGATTGTCCCCCGCAACGCACAGACCTATAAGCGCGCCAGATTTCCCGGCTATCACCGGGCGCCCCTAGCAGCAGGATCGTCGTTCCATGGATTTCGCCGCCGCCCGCAAGGTCATGGTCGACAGCCAGGTCCGTGTGAACGATGTGACTGACCGCGCCCTGCAGGCCGCCCTTCTGGCCGTACCGCGCGAACGGTTCTTGCCGGCTGAGCGGGCCTGGTCGGCCTATGCCGAGATGGAACCCGAGATTGCGGGCGGGCGCAGGCTGATGCTGGCGCGCGATCTGTCGAAGCTTCTGATGGCGCTGGATGCGCGGTCCGGCGAGACGGCGCTGGCCGCTGCCGCCCCCTATGCCGCCGCGGTGCTGGCCCGGCTGGGCCTGTCAGTGACCGCCCAGGAATCGGACGGCTCGGTGTTCGAGGTCGTCGGCGAGGTGTTAGCGGAAGAGGGCGTCCGGACGGTTACGGCTCCGCTCAACGTCCCGGCGGAGGGCGGCTATGACGTCATCGTCTGCGAGTGCGCGGTCCCCGGACGGCCCGAGGCCTGGCTGAACGTCCTCAACGTCGGGGGGCGGATGGCCGTCGTCGAACGCACCGGTCCGGTGGGCAAGGCGGTGCTCTATGTGCGGGGAGAGCAGGGCGTGTCCCGTCGCGAATTGTTCAACGCCGCGCCACCGATTCTGGCGGAACTCTCGCCGATTCCTACCTTCGCGCTGTAGGATCACGGACCTCGACGGACATTCCCGGCGGGCGCGTGAAAAAAACTTAACTGGCGTGGGCGCAAACCGTCCCGCATCAGACCTATGAGACACGAAGGGCGCGCTTCCCCGCGCCAGGCAGGAACAGACATGCTGAAACGTACGCGCGCGCTCGCCTCGGTCGCCGTCATCGCCGTGATCACCGGCATGGGCGCCCCTGCGTGGGCCGAGACGCTGAGGGACGCATTGGCCCTGGCCTATCAGACCAACCCTTCGCTGCTGGCCCAGCGCGCCAACCAGCGGGCGCTGGATGAATCCATCGTCCAGGCGCGGGCCGGGCTTCGTCCCCAGCTCGATGTCAGCGTCACCGCCAACTACGCCCGCGACTACAGCGGCAACGTGGGCGGCAATCCGGACAGCGATAGCGGCGGCGCCAGCATCGGCCTGTCCCAGACCCTGTGGTCGGGCGGCCGGATCGGTCACGGCATCTCGGCGGCGGAAGCCAATATCCTGGCCGGCCGCGAGAACCTTCGCGACATTGAACAGACCGTCCTGGCTTCGGTGATCCAGGCCTATGCCGATGTGATTCGAGACGGCGAAATCCTCGCGATCCGCCAATCCAATCTCGGCGTGCTGCAGCGTCAGCTCGAAGAAGCCTCGGCCCGGTTCGAGGTCGGCGAAATCACCCGCACCGATGTGGCGCAGTCCGAATCCCGCCTGGCCCAGTCGGAGGCCGACCTGGCCAATGCCCGCGCCCAGCTGTCGGTTTCACGCGCGGCCTATGCCGCTGTCGTCGGCCAGGCGCCGGGCGACCTGGCGCCGATGCCGGTGCTGCCGGGCATCCCGACCGATTTTGACGACGCCCTCGACGTCGCCCTTGTCGACAACCCGTCCATCCGCGCGGCCGCCTGGACCCAGCGCGCGGCTGAAGCCAATGTCGCGGCGGCCAAGGCCGAGTATATGCCATCCGCACGTCTGACGGCGTCCTACGGCGGATCGACCAGCGATCTGGGCGCCATCGACGACATCGGTGACAACACCCGTTTCCAGGCCGGCGCCACGATTTCGGTGCCCCTGTTCACCGGTGGACTGAACAGTTCGCGCGTCGCCCAGGCGCTGGAACGCGCCAATGTCGCCCAGATCAATGTCGAGGGTGAGCGCCGCAACACGCTGCAGTCGGTCAGTTCGGCCTACGCCCAGTCGATCTCATCGCGCGCCACGCTTCAGGCGGGCGAGGAAGCCGTTCGGGCGGCCACTGTCGCCGCCGAGGGCGTGCGTCAGGAGGCCCAGGTCGGTCTGCGCACCACGCTGGATGTGCTGAACCAGGAACTGGAGCTGCGTAACGCCCAGATCACCCTGGCCAGCGCCCGTCGCAACGAATACGTCGCCCAGGCCAGCCTTCTGGCCGCCATGGGCCGACTGGAGGGCGCGGACCTGGACGCCGCCCTGACGGTTTACGACCCGGCCGCCAACTATGACCGGGTTCGCAATCGCGGCGGCCTGCCCTGGGACGGTATTGTTGAAGCCATCGACCGTATCGCTTCGCCGGCTGTCGTCCCCGCCAATGACGCCGAGGACGCGCCGATCGACGCGCAGCTGAAATCCGAAGTCGTCCAGACGGCGCCGCGCGACTGACGATCCGCAGGTCGCCTGTCGCGCGACTGTTGGCGCGGCCGTTAACCTGTGACGCGAAAACGCCCGTTGATTCCAGCGGGCTGAGATGCGACGACAGGGCATGGGAGGGGGCTCCTCTTCCGTGCCGCAATTGGACTTGATCGTGCGTTCGCCACGCGCCCCGGGGTTTCGATATGACCGACCAGACCGCCCAGGAACCGACGATGGAGGAAATCCTGGCGTCGATCCGCCGGATCATTTCCGAAGACGACGCCCCGGCCGAAACCGCGCCGGCCGCCGCGGCGCCCGAACCGGAACCCGCGCCTGAGCCGGAACCGGTCGTCTCGTCCGCCCTGATGGACGAGACCCCGTCGATGGTGGAGCCGCACGCTTCCGAAGAGGACGTGCTGGAGCTCACCGACGCCTATGAAGCCCCGGCCGCCGAGAGCCTCGGCGATCTCGACATCTCGACCACGGAGCCGTTCCCCAGCGCGCCGGCCGAGTCGGTCTTCGTCGAGGAGCCGGTCGAGGCCTATGCCCCCGAGCCCGCCTCGATCCCGGCCCATGACAGCCTGGTCGGCGACAGCGCTGCGGCCAGCGCGGCGTCCGCCTTCGCCGGTTTCGCCTCCACGATCCGCAAGCCTGACCCCATCGATGCGGTCGGCGGCACCGGCCCGACCGTTGATGAACTGGCCCGCGCCCTGCTGCGCCCGATGCTGAAGGAATGGCTGGACGCCAACCTGCCGGCCATCGTCGAGGCCCAGGTACGCAAGGAAGTCGAACGCATCGCCCGCAACGCCGGCTGACTTCACCCGCGACCCGATCAAGGCTAGATCATTCCGGGGCGGCTCCAGTCGGGGCCGCCCTTATCTTTTGTCTGAAGACCGTTCCCAATGCTCGACAAGACCTTCGACCCCGCCGCCGCTGAACCCCGTCTGTATGCGATGTGGGAGGACAGCGGCGTGTTCGCGCCGCGCGACGCCACCACCACCGACGGCGCGGCGGACGCCTATTCGATCGTCATTCCGCCGCCGAACGTGACGGGTTCGCTGCACATCGGCCACGCGCTGAACAACACCCTGCAGGACATCCTGGCCCGCTATCACAGGATGAAGGGCAAGGCCGTGCTGTGGCTGCCGGGCACGGACCACGCCGGCATCGCCACCCAGATGGTGGTCGAGCGCCAGCTGGCCGCTGCGGGCAATGTCAGCCGGCGCGACATGGGCCGCGACGCCTTCGTCGACAAGATCTGGGAATGGAAGGCGACCAGCGCGGGCGCGATCCAGAACCAGCTGCGTCGTCTGGGCTCGTCGTGCGACTGGTCGCGCGAACGGTTCACCCTCGATCCGACGCTTCAGGACGCTGTGCGCAAGGTCTTCGTGCAACTGCACAAGGAAGGTCTGATCTATCGCGACAAGCGACTGGTCAACTGGGACCCGCATTTCCAGACGGCGATCTCGGACCTCGAGGTCGAGCAGCGCGAGATGGACGGAGCCTACTGGCATTTCGCCTATCCGCTGGCGGACGGGGTGACCTATGAGCACCCGGTCGCCTGGGACGGCGACGGGCAGCCGACGGAATACGAGACGCGCGATTACATCGTGGTCGCCACGACCCGCCCGGAGACCATGCTGGGGGACACCGGCGTGGCCGTGCATCCGGAAGATCCGCGCTATCAGGGGCTGGTCGGCCAGTTCGTGACCCTGCCGATCGTCGGGCGCCGAATTCCCATCGTTGCCGATGACTATGCCGATCCGACCAAGGGCTCGGGCGCGGTGAAGATAACGCCGGCGCATGACTTCAACGACTTCCAGGTCGGCAAGCGGGCCGGGCTGGCCGCGCTGAACGTCATGGACGCCTTCGGCCGCATCACCGCCGCCGATACGGCCGACGTGCCCGCCGAATACGAGGGCATGGACCGCTTCGCCGCCCGCAAGGCCATCGTCGCCCGCGCGGAGGCCGAGGGCTGGCTGAAGGAGATCGAGAAGACCCGGCACGTCATCCCGCACGGCGACCGCTCGGGCGTGGTGATCGAGCCCTGGCTTACGGACCAGTGGTACGTCGACGCCCATACGATGGCCCAGCCGGCGATCAGGGCGGTGGAGCAGGGCGATACGGTCTTCGAGCCGAAGAGCTACGAGAAGATCTATTTCGAATGGCTGCGCAACATCGAGCCCTGGTGCATCTCGCGCCAGCTCTGGTGGGGTCACCGCATCCCCGCCTGGTATGACGCGGACGGGAACATCTATGTCGCCGAGAGCGAGGCTGAGGCCATCGCCCAGGCCGGCGGCAAGGCGCTGACACAGGACGAGGATGTGCTGGACACCTGGTTCAGCTCGGCCCTGTGGCCCTTCTCGACCATGGGGTGGCCGGAGAAGACCGAGGACCTCGAACGCTTCTATCCGACCAGCGATCTGGTGACGGCGGCCGACATCATCTTCTTCTGGGTTGCCCGGATGATGATGATGGGTCTTCACTTCATGGATGAGGTTCCGTTCAAACGGGTCATCATCAATGGCCTGGTCCGCGACGAGAAGGGCCAGAAGATGAGCAAGTCGAAGGGGAACGTCATCGACCCCCTCGGCATCATCGACGAGCTGGGCGCCGACCCGCTGCGTTTCACCATGGCCATTCTGTCGGGCACGCGCGACATCAAATTGTCTCGCCAACGCATTGAAGGCTATCGCAACTTCGGCACCAAGCTGTGGAACGCCGCGCGCTTCTCGCAGATGAATGAGGCCAGGCGGGTCGAGGGCTTCGACCCGGCGACCGTGGATCAGACCATCAACCGGTGGATCCGTGGCGAACTGACCAAGGCGGAGCGCGCAGTCAGCGAGGCCATCGAGGGCGGCCGTTTCGACGACGCGGCCTCGGCCATGTACCGCTTCGTCTGGAACGTCTTCTGCGACTGGTATCTGGAGCTGGCCAAGCCGGTGTTCATGGGGTCGGACGAGACGGCGAAGGCCGAAACCCGGGCCATGACGGCCTGGACCCTCGACCAGACGCTTAAGCTGATGCACCCGATCATGCCCTTCATCACCGAGGAGCTGTGGGACCAGCTGGCCGGCGAGGGTGCGGCACGCAGCGAGGCGACCCTGATCGGGTCGGCCTGGCCGAACCTGCCGGATGCCTTCATCGACGCGGCGTCGGAGGCCGAAATCGGCTGGCTGGTCGATCTGGTCACTGAGATCCGCCAGCTGAAGGCCGAGATGAATGTGCCGCAGGGGGCCAAGCCCGGCCTGTCCTTCATCGCGCCGGACGCGGTCACGGCGGCCCGGGTCGCGCGCCATCGCGATCTGATCCTGACTCTGGGCCGGGTGTCTGACCTGTCGACCGTCGAGGCTGCGGCCGAGGGAGCCGTGACCTTCGTTTCCGGCGGGGCGACGGCCGCCCTGTCGCTTGCGGGGATCATCGATCTGACCGCCGAACGGGCGCGCCTGACCAAGGAGATCGCCGCCTTTGACAGCGACATCGGTCACTTCAACAAGAAGCTGGGCAATCCGAATTTCGTTGATCGCGCGGCCCCCGAAGTCGTCGAGGAACAACGCCAGAAGCTGGCCGAGGCCGAGGCCGGCAAGGCGAAGCTGCAGGCGGCGCTGGCGCGGCTGGACGCGGTGGGGTGAAGACGCGGCTCGACCAGCTGCTGGTCGCGCGCGGACTGGCCGAGAGCCGGGCGCGGGCGAAGGCGGCGATTGAGGCGGGTGGTGTCACGGTCGATGGGGTCCCCGCCAGGGCGGCGTCGCAGGCTGTGGCTGAGGATGCAGTCATCGCCTATGCCGATGCTCATCGCTGGGTCGGGCGCGGGGCGCTGAAACTGGACCACGCCCTGACCCTGTGGCCCGTTGTGGTCGAGGGGCGGACTGTCCTGGACGTCGGGGCTTCCACGGGCGGATTCACCGAGGTCTGCCTGTCGCGCGGCGCGGCGCGGGTGTTCGCGGTCGATGTCGGATCAGGGCAGTTGCACGCCCGGGTGGCGGCGGACGCGCGGGTGGTCAATCTCGAACAGACGGATGCGCGTGATCTGGCGCCGGCGCTGATCCCCGAGGCTCCCGGGCTGATCGTCTGCGACGCCAGCTTCATCGGCCTCGCCAAGGTGCTGCCTGTAGCCCTGTCGCTGGCGGCACCGGGGGCGGACCTCGTCACCCTGGTCAAGCCGCAGTTCGAGGCGACGGGGCCCGGCGGGACGAAGAAGGGCGTCGTCAAGGATCCGTCCGCGCAGCAGGCCGCGCTGAACAGCGTTACAGCCTGGCTGGAAGGCGAGGGCTGGGCGGCGCAGGCGACGACGGAAAGCCCGATCACCGGCGGGGACGGGAATGTGGAGTTTCTGCTGTGGGCTACGCGGCGGGACCGAGGCTGAGGCTATGCCCCTCCACCACACTTCGTGTGGTCCCCCTCCCCATTGCATGGGGAGGAGCCGGGCTGCGCTCAAGCAGCGAGCGACCGCGTCGCGAGCGGTAGCGCCCCTGCCAACATGAAAAAACCCCCGGTGGATTGCTCCACCGGGGGTCTCCGTCACGCCGCCGATCGACAGGGGGGCTGAAAAATAATCGGCGGCGCAATTCTGTCAGCAGGTCTGCTGGTAGCGGGTGACCGTGCGGCCGTACTGGTCCCGGCTCTGGACGGCGCGCGGGCGGCAGTCGGACTGGTAGCGATCGTCCGACCGGTACTGATAGCCGCGGTCGTCGTAGCGATCGTCGTACGAGGCATAGCCCTGGCTGCTGTAGCCGCGGTCCTCGTAGCGGTAACGGCCGGAGTCCTGGTAGCGGCTGTCGTAGCCACGGTCGTCATACTGGACGTGGCCGCTGTAGCCGTCGTTGCAGTAGCGGGCCGAGTCGTTGCCCACCGCTGCGCCGAGCGCGCCGCCGATCACCGCGCCGAGCACGCTGCCTTCGGTACGGCGTCCGCGGGCGCCCATCTGAGAGCCGAGCACGGCGCCGAAGGTCGCGCCGACGGTGGCGCCGGCGCCCGTACGGCCACGGCGCTCGCTGCGGCAGTTATAGTTGGGGCGGTCGTACGACTGGCCGTAGGACCGGTCGTAGCCATAGTCGGGCCGCTGGGTGTAGCCGTAGGGCGCCTGTTGGCCATAGCCGTAGGACTGGCTGCTGTAGCCACCATAGGGCTGGGGATCGCCTTGGTAGGTGTAGGCCTGGGCCGAGGCGGCGGCCGGGGTCAGCATCAGGCCGGCCGCGGCGAGGGCGGCGGCGCCGAAGGCGGTCTTGAGGGGCAGACGGGCGAACATCGGCATCATCCTGGCTGGAGAGCGGGCGCCGGGTGTCGGCGCCTGTCTCTGTGGCTGCGAGGAATAGGCCAGCGAAACTGAACGGCCTTTGATCGGGCCGTTCATCTTCGTTCAGGTTTCGCCGGGAGCCAGTTACCTCTGGAGGTGGCGCGAAATCTGAGCCCGCACGCAATCGCGTCCGAACCGATTTCGCTCTAGAAGCGGCCGATGACGGAGACGCTGACCATCAGCCGCGTAGGCGGGCAGGGCGACGGGATCGCCGAGACGCCGACGGGGCCTGTGTTTGCGCCCCTGACCCTGCCGGGCGAGACCGTTCGCGGGGAGGTGCGCGACGGGCGGCTGGAGGGGGCGGAGATCCTGACCCCGAGCGCCGAGCGGATCACGCCGGTTTCACCCCATTATGGCGATTGCGGGGGATGCTCGCTGCAGCACTGGGCGGCCGGGCCCTATCTGGACTGGAAGCGCGAACAGGTGCGGCTGGCCCTGGCGCGCGAGCGGATCGAGACGGAGATCGAGGCGACGGTGGCGACGCCGCCCGGGACGCGTCGGCGACTGGCCCTGCATGCCCGGCGCGCCGAGGACGGACGGGTCGTGCTGGGGTTCAAGGCGCGCAAGAGCTGGCGGCTGGTCGAGGTGACCGCCTGTCCGATCGCCGATCCGCGGCTGGTCTCGGCCTTTCCGGCGCTGGCACGGGTGGCGGAGGCTTTTCTGGAGCATCCCAAATCGGCCCCGACCCTGCATGTGACGGCGACCCTGACCGGGCTCGACGTCGATGTGACGGGGGTCGAGCGGCGCACGGGCGGCCTGTCCGGCGACGCGCGGATGCGGGCGATCGCGGCGGCGGCCGAGGCCGGGCTGGCGCGACTGAGCCTCGCAGGCGAGGTGCTGATGATGGAGCGGCAGCCGAAGGTGGCCTTCGGTCCGGCGACCGTGCCCCTGCCGCCCGGCGGCTTCCTGCAGGCCGTGCCCGAGGCGGAGGCGGCCATGGTTGCGCGCGCGGTCGAGGCGGTGCGCGGGGCGAAGAAGATCGCGGACCTGTTCTGTGGCGCGGGCACCTTCACCTTTCCGCTGGCGACGGTGGCGCCGGTGTTGGCGGCGGACGGATCGGCGGCGGGGATCGCGGCGCTGAAGGCGGGGATCGGGACCGGGCCGGGGATGAAGGGGATCACGGCCGAGGCGCGTGACCTGTTTCGCCGGCCGCTGGCCCCCTATGACCTGCGCGGCTGCGACGCCGTGGTGCTGGACCCGCCGCGCGCCGGGGCTCTGGAACAGACGCGGCAGTTGCCGGGGACGAAGGCGGCGGTCGTGGTCGGGGTGTCGTGCAATCCGGTGACCTTCGCGCGCGACGCCCGCGTCCTGATCGACGCCGGCTTCCGGCTGGAGCGGGTGAGTCCGGTGGATCAGTTCCTGTGGTCGGCGCATGTGGAACTGGTGGGGGTGTTCCGGCGATGACGATGAATGACAACCTGCCCGACGAGGATGGCGGAGGCTTTGACGCCGAGGACTGGACCCGGCTGACGCCGTTTGTCGGCGCGGTGGCGACGCTGGATGATGTCCAGGCGCGACGGGCGGTCTTCGCCCTGGGCGACACCGACGACCCGCGCCCGATCGCCATGGACCTGCCGCAGCCGGTGATCTGGTGGGACGAGGACGGAGAGCAGGCGGCGGTGGCCGTGCAGGCCGAGACCCATCTGGGACCGGACGGGGAGGAGATGGAAGTCCTTGGCCTGATCCTGCCCGACGGCGGCGGGGTCGTGGCCCTGATGGAGGACGTCGATCTGGTCGATGCCACCGACCCGACCTGGCGGGAACTGGTGACGAATGCGATCGACCCGTCGGCGGCGGAAGAGGACTAAACCCGTCTTCCTTCCCCCATCTCGGGGGAAGGTGTCAGGCGAAGCCTGACGGATGGGGGCTTGCCAACGATTTCACGGATCTCTGCCAGCACGTGATTTGGCCGGGCAAGGATGTCGCCGTTGGAAAAGCGCAGAACCCGAAAGCCCTGCGAGGTCAGCCAGGCGTCCCGTTTGGCGTCGTCGAACGTCCTCAGCGCATGCACGCCGCCATCGGCTTCAACGATCAGACGGGCGGACAGGCAGGCGAAGTCGACGACATACTGCCCAATCGGGACCTGTTGTCGGAAGCGAAGACCTTCCAGACCTCTGTCACGGACCAATGACCAGAAGAAACCCTCCGCGCGGGTCGGTGTCTTGCGCAAACGGCGAGCCCTCTTGATCGTACGTTCAGGCTGCATCCGGCCGGCCCCCATCCGTCTCGCTTCGCGAGCCACCTTCCCACGAAATGGGGGAAGGGAGGTCAAAGAGATCCATCTGCTTCTTCATGTCCGCCGGCACGCGGAACTGTGTCTCGTCCACCGGCTTTAGCGGCGTGTCGAGGCCGTAGCGTTTCACCGCGGCCTTGAAGCGGGCGGCGATCAGTTCGGCGACCGGACCGGTGCCTTTCATGCGTTGCGACCAGTCGGCGTCGTAGTCCTTGCCGCCGCGGGTCTGGCGGATCAGGGACATGACGCGGGCGGCGCGGTCCGGGCGGGCGTCAGCCAGCCATTCGCGGAACAGATCCTTGATCTCGAGCGGGAGGCGCAGGGTGACGTACATGGCCGAGGTCGCGCCGGCCTTCGACGCGGCCTCCAGCACCGATTCGAGTTCGTGATCGTTGAGGCCAGGTATGACGGGGGCGAAACCGACGGTGACGGGACAGCCCGCCTCGGCCAGTCGCGAAATGGCCTCCAGCCGCTTCGCCGGCGTCGAGGCGCGCGGTTCCATGGCACGGGCCAGGCCCCTGTCGAGGGTGGTGATGGAGACACAGGCCGAAGCGAGGCCCGCCCGGCCCATCGGACCGAGTATGTCGGCGTCGCGGGCGATCAGGACCGACTTGGTGATTATGCTGAACGGGTGTTGGAACCGCTGCATCACTTCCAGGATCGAGCGCGTCGAGTTGAGCTCGCGCTCGACCGGCTGATAGGGATCGGTGTTGCCGCCTATGTGGATGCGTTTGCAGACGTAACGGGGCTTTGAGAGTTCCTGCTCCAGCAGACGCGCGGCCTCGGGCTTGAAGAAGAGGCGGCTCTCGAAATCCAGGCCCGGGGATAGGCCCATGAAGGCATGGGACGGACGGGCGTAGCAGTAGATACAGCCATGTTCGCAGCCCTTGTAGGGGTTGATGGACCGGTCGAAACCGATGTCCGGACTGGTGTTCCTCGCGATGATGGTCCGGGCGTGCTCGGGCGTCAGGGTGGTGCGCAGGGGCGCGGCCTCGACATCGTCGCCGGTCCAGCCGTCATCGAAGGCTTCCACGGTTTCCGGTTCGAACCGCCCGGTCGCATTCGACCGTGCACCCCGTCCCTTCGCTGTTTCCGCCATGGTTTCACCGTAGCG
Organism: Brevundimonas sp. UBA2388; assembly: GCA_002343425.1. GTDB lineage: Bacteria > Pseudomonadota > Alphaproteobacteria > Caulobacterales > Caulobacteraceae > Brevundimonas. The sequence goes on along the minus strand of DDSO01000086.1, from coordinate 7,536 downwards.
AGAAACGAGAACAAAGCAAGAACTGTTTGGGCAACCAAAGAACGCAGCGACGATAGTCAGTCATGCCGGGCAGCCCTGTTTCGCCAAGGCTTCGCAGGGCATCCTGCTCCGCGCCGTGACGCCCCGCAGGGCAAGTCCTGCGAAGCGCCGCAGGGTCGAAGCAGGATGGTGCGGATGAGAGGACTCGAACCTCCACGCCTCGCGGCGCCAGAACCTAAATCTGGTGCGTCTACCAGTTCCGCCACATCCGCCAGGTTCGATGCAGCCTCTAGGCGAGCCCGGCGCGGGCGGCAACGAAAAAGGCCCGGGATTGCTCCCGGGCCTTCGTTCTTGCCGAACTGATCCGGAAATCAGTCCTTCTGGTTATCCACGCCCGAGCCCATGGCCTCGGCCGGGGACGACATCGTGGTCTCTTCCGTGATGTCGATGCCCTTGGCGAGCTTGGAGTGCCAGAAGCCGTAGATGATGTAGATCACGGCTCCGACCGCGGCATAGGCGGCCAGGATGGTCAGGGGCAGCGTATTGCCGTCCATGGCGTGCTGGATCATCGGCCAGAAGTTGAAGCCGGCCAGCGAAAGACAGGCCACGATCCCGGCGCCTGCGGTCCAGACGCCGCCCGGAACCTTGAAGGGACGCTCCATCTCCGGGTGCCTGATGCGCAGGAAAATCACGCTCAGGCACACGATCGAGAAGGCCACGGCCGTGCCCAGGGACACGAGGTCGCCGAGGATCGAGATCGGCAGGAAGGAAGCCGCGACGGCGATGAGGATCCCGAGCAGGATGGTGCCGATCCAGGGGGTACGGAACTTCGGATGGATCACGGCGAAGGCCTTCGGCAGAAGACCGTCACGCGCCATGGTGTAGAAGATCCGCGTCTGGCCGTAGCAAAGCACCAGCATGACCGAGGACAGGCCGGTGATGGCGCCGATCTTGATCAGGAAGCTGATCAGGTTCAGTTGACCGCCCGCAGCCGAAGCCACGGAGATGTTGGCCCATTCTAGACCCATGCGGTCGATGGCGACGGCCACAGGCGCCGGGCTGGCCAGCTCGAGGTAGGGAACGACGCCGGTCATGACGGCGGCGACGGCCATGTAGATCAGTGTGCAGACGATCAGCGCGCCGAGGATGCCGACCGGAACATCCTTGGACGGGTTTTTGGCTTCGGCCGCCGCGGTCGAGACGGCTTCGAAACCGACATAGGCGAAGAAGATGATCGCCGCCCCGCGCAGGATGCCGCTGGTGCCGTATTCGCCGAACTTGCCCGTGGTGTTCTCGGGGATGAAGGGCACCCAGTTGTCGGGGTTGATGTACTGAATCCCGACCGCGATGAAGGTCAGCAGCACAACGATCTTGATGATCACGATGATGTTGTTGATCGACGCCGACTCGCTGACGCCGAGGACCAGCAGGCTGCAGACCGCGGCGATACCAATGGCGGCGACGAGGTTCAGTGTCCCGGTCATCGGGAAGCTGCTGACGCCGTCTGTCGTGACGGCCTGGATCAGCGGCGTCGCCCAGGAGGGACCTTCTCCGCCCGCATACTGGATCGTCGGGAAGAGACCGTCGGCGAGGCCGAAGTCATTGAGGATGGAGACCACATAGCCGGACCAGCCGACGGCGACCGTCGAGGCCGCGACGCCGTATTCCAGCACAAGGAGCCAACCCATGATCCAGGCGAAGACTTCGCCCAGGGTGCCGTAGGCGTAGGTATAGGCCGAGCCGGACACCGGCATGGTCGAGGCCAGCTCGGCGTAGCAGAGGCCGGCGAGACCGCAGGCGATGCCTGCGACCACGAACGACAGCATGATGGCCGGGCCCGCATGGGCGGCGGCGACCTGTCCGGTCAGCACGAAGATGCCGGCGCCGATGATGGCTCCGATGCCGAGGCTCATCAGGTTGATGGGACCCAGAGACCGCTTCAGCTCGCTCTTGGCGGCTTCCTTCTGGATCTGGGCTACGGATTTCTTGAGGAACAGGCGGTTCCCCTTGGGCCTAAGGCCTTCTGCGGACATCGAGTCTCGCCCCTTGATACACGGCTAACCCTCCCCGGGGAGCCTTCAATGGCGCGGACGCTAGCGGCGGAGGGGGCCGCTGGCAACGCGGTTTCCGAATGGTGAAGCACGGACGATGCTTTCGTGAAGGGGGGCGTTGCCGCTAGACCGCAGGCGATGTTGCCGATCCATGCCGTTCTCGAGCCGTTGAAGGCCGCCCTCGCGGCCGGCAACGTCGCCGTGCTCGCGGCCCCGCCGGGGGCCGGCAAGACGACCGTGGTCCCGCTGGCGCTGCTCGACGCGGCCTGGCTGGGGGGCAGGAAACTGCTGGTGCTTGAGCCCCGCCGGCTCGCGGCGCGGGCCGCGGCCGAGCGGATGGCGGCGACCCTGGGCGAACAGACCGGCGATACGGTCGGCTATCGCACCCGGCTGCAGAGCCGGATCGGGCCGAAGACGCGGATCGAGGTGATCACAGAAGGCGTCTTTACGCGGATGATTCTCGACGATCCGGGACTGGAAGACGTCGGGGCGGTGCTGTTCGACGAATTCCATGAGCGATCCCTGGACGCCGACCTCGGGCTGGCCCTGGCGCGGGAGACGCAGGGTTTGCTGCGCGAGGACCTGCGGCTGCTGGTGATGTCGGCGACGCTGGATATCAGCGGCGTTTCGCGGTTGCTGGCCAAGGGATCGGGGGACTGGGCGCCCGTGATCGAGGCCGAGGGGCGGATGTTCCCGGTCGAGACACGCTATCTGGACCGCAATCCTGTCGAGCGGGTCGAGGACGCAGTGGCGCGGGCGGTCATGCAGGCGCTGGGCGAGGAGGGCGGATCGGTGCTGGTCTTCCTGCCGGGGCAGGGGGAGATCCACCGCACGGCCCAGCGGTTGGCCGAACGGCTGCGCGATCCCACGGTGGATGTGGTTCCCCTGTACGGCGCGCTGGACCGGGAGACACAGGACCGCGCGATCCAGCCTTCGACCGCCGGGCGGCGCAAGGTGGTGCTGGCGACCTCGGTGGCCGAGACCAGCCTGACGATCGAGGGGGTGCGGGTGGTGATAGACGGCGGCCTGTCGCGCGTGCCGCGGTTCGAGCCGTCCAGCGGCCTGACGCGGCTGGCGACGGTGAAGGTCAGCCGGTCCTCGGCGGAACAGAGGCGCGGGCGGGCAGGGCGCACCGAACCGGGGGTCTGCTACCGGCTGTGGGACGAGGTGGCGACGCGGGGTCTGGTTCCGCACCAGCGGCCGGAAATTCTGGAGGCCGACCTGACCGGCTTCGCGCTCGATCTGGCGCGATGGGGCGCGCGGTCGACGGAGGCGCTGGCCCTGCTGGACCAGCCGCCGGCGGGCGCTTTCGCCGAGGCGCGCAAGGTGCTGACGCAGCTCGGTGCGCTGGACGAGGCTGGCGCGCTGACGGGGCATGGGCGACGGATGACGCGGATTCCGTTGTCGCCAAGACTGGCGCATATGGTCGCCGTCGCCAGCGACGCCGGGAACGCGGCGCTGGGCGCGCGGATCGCGGCCGTGCTGAGCGAGCCGGGGCTGGGCGGGAGCGATGTCGACCTGCGAGACCGGCTGCGCGGCCTCGACCGCGACCGGTCGCCGAGGGCTCGCGATGCAGTCAAACTCGCCGAGCGATGGGCGCGGGCGGCGGGAGGCGGCCAGGGGGGCGAGGCCGATGTCGGCGCGCTGCTGGCGGAGGCCTTTCCTGAACGCGTGGCCAGGGCGCGAGGCAAGCCTGGCGAGATGCTGCTGGCGTCGGGGCGGGGCGCCTTCCTTGATCCGACCGACGCCCTGGCGCGAGAGCCGTGGCTGGCGGTGGCGGAACTGGGCGGCGGGGATGCGCGCGACCGGATCCGGCTGGCGGTCCCGGTCGATCCGGCGGCGCTGGATCACCGCATCGAGGTCGAGGACCGGCTGGCGCGCGAGCCGTCGGGCCGGATGACTCTGCGCCGGTTCCGCCGCATCGGCGCGATCGTGGTCGATGAGAAGATCGTCGGTGCGCCGGACCGGAGCGCGATCACGGCGGCTCTGCGGGCCGAGGTGGAGCGGGATGGGCTGACAGGCCTGCGCTGGGGCGAGCGGGCCTCGGGCCTGCGGGCCCGGCTGGCGTTCGTCGCCGAACTGGAAGCGGGATGGCCGGATGTGTCGGACGCGGGGCTGGCGGCGACGCGCGAGATCTGGCTATGGCCGTTGCTCGAGACGGTGCAGGCGCTCGACAAGATCGATGACGGCGCGCTGGAGGCGGGGCTGCGGACCCTGATCCCCTGGGACCGGCAGCGGGCGCTCGAAGAACTCGCGCCGGCGCGGCTGGCGACTTCTCTGGGATCGGCGGCCATAGACTATGCAGCGGAGGGCGGGCCGCGGGTGGACATCCGGGTCCAGGAGTTGTTCGGGACGACGACCCATCCATCGGTCGGCGGGGGACGGGTGCCGCTGACCCTGGCCCTGCTGTCTCCGGCGCGGCGACCGGTGCAGGTGACCAAGGACCTGCCCGGCTTCTGGGCCGGCAGCTGGGCCGCGGTGCGCAGCGAGATGCGTGGCCGCTACCCGCGCCATCCCTGGCCGGAGGATCCGACGCAGGCCGAGGCGACCAGCCGGGCCAAGCCGCGCGGGACGTGACCGGCGACTGGACTAGCCGGTCATGCGGCGGATCAGGCCGTCACGCAGCACGAACTGGTGGAAGAGGGCGGCGCCGATATGCAGGCCGAGCAGCCCGAGAAGGATCCAGCCGGCGAAATAGTGGACATACCAGGCGCCAGCCCAGAGGCCCTGGTCCTCGACCGACGGCGTGAACAGCGTCGGAACGGTGAACAGGCCGAAGACGGTCATGTCGACCTTCTTGTGAACCAGCACGATATAGCCCGCCACCGGCAGGATGATCAGCAAGACATAGATCAGGCCGTGGACTGACTGCGCCATCCGCTCCCGCCAGGGCGGTTCGCCGGGCAGCGGCTCCGGCGACCGATCCGAAAGGCGCCACAGCACTCGCATGACGATGAGGCCCGTCAGAATGACGCCGAACTGAAAATGGTTGCGGAGCAGGATCAGGCTGGCGTCGCGGTTGCTCTCATTCTCGGCCAGCCAACCCGTTGCGAACAGGCCGACAATCATGACCGCGATGATCCAGTGCAGCGCCCGCGCGACGAGGCCCCAGGACCGGCTGGAATTGCGCAGGCGCATGAGCACTCCCTTGGCGAGGACCAGGAGCACCCCCCTGGCCAGGACCAAGCCTAGCTTGAAACCCTCCCGTTGGAACTCGCACGGTGCCCGGGACGGTGCACCGGTACATCAAAACCGGGGGGGTCCGCTTTGCCGGAATGGAGCGACGGGTCTACTGATTGCCCGACCCAGGGGGCGTTTATGACCAGTGTGAATAGACGATCGACGCTGTTGGGGCTGACGGTTCTGACGGCAAGCGGCCTTGGGACCGGCTGCTCACGCGCCGAACAAGCCCAATCCGCGCAGCGGCCCAGGAGCGATCTCTACGCCTGCGATGGCTGCGAGGCGACCGAGGAGCAGAACCCCCTCGAACTGTCCTCCCTGGCGACCCTCGCGGGTCCGGATGAACCGGGTCAGCGGATGCGTTTGTCCGGGCGGGTTCTTGCTGTCGATGGCGTCACCCCCGTGGAGGGCGTCGTCATCTATGCCCACCACACGAATGTGGAGGGGCTTTATGCGAACGGCACGCTCGACTCTGAATGGAGCCGTCGCAACGGCCGACTACGGGGCTGGGTCAGGACCGATGCCGAGGGACGCTATGCCTTCGACACCATCAAGCCGGCGCCCTACCCGGACATGACCATGCCGGCTCATGTCCATCTGTATGTGAAGGAGCCGGGACGCAGAGCCTATTATGTCGACGACGTCGTCTTTGACGGCGAGTTCAAGGTGGATGCCGCCTATCGAGCCGCCCAGGAATTGAGAGGCGGCAGCGGAATTGTTCGTCTCGGCAACGGTAGTGATGGCGTTCTGACTGCGGTGCGGGACATCCGCCTGGAGCCCCATCCCGGTTGAAGCCGGCGTCGCCGCTTGCCTTTTGTCCCCAACCCGCCTACATGCCCGCCCACTTCACACGCAGGCGTGGCGCTGACGGGGAGAAATCCCGTTTGCTCCGTTCCGAGGGCCAACCGGCCTTTACCCGTCTGCGGCGGATCAATCGGATAAAGGACTAAACCATGGCTCTGCCAGAATTCTCCATGCGTTCGCTGCTCGAAGCCGGCGCGCACTTCGGCCACCAGACGCACCGGTGGAACCCGAAGATGGAGCGCTACATCTTCGGCTCGCGCTCGAACATCCACATCATCGACCTGTCGCAGTCGATCCCGCTGCTGCACCAGGCGCTGGTCGCCGTGCGCGACGTCGCCGCCAAGGGCGGTCGCGTGCTGTTCGTCGGCACCAAGCGCCAGGCGTCGGACCCGGTGGCCACGGCCGCCAAGCGCTGCGCCCAATACTACGTCAACCACCGTTGGCTCGGCGGCACCCTGACCAACTGGCGCACCATCTCGGGCTCGATCGCCCGCCTGCGCGAGCTGGAAGGCCTGCTGGAGTCGGGCGGCGACGGCCGGGTCAAGAAGGAGCTGCTGAACCTGCAGCGCGAGAAGGACAAGCTCGAGCTGTCGCTGGGCGGCATCAAGGACATGGGTTCGATCCCGGACATCATTTTCGTGATCGACACCAACAAGGAAGCGATCGCGATCCTCGAAGCCCGCAAGCTGAACATTCCGATCATCGCCATCCTCGACACCAATTCGGATCCGGACGGCATCACCTATCCGATCCCGGGCAACGATGACGCCGCCCGCGCCATCCAGACCTACTGCGACCTGATCGCCGACGCCGTCCTCGACGGTCTGGCTGCCGGCCAGGCGTCGCAAGGCGTCGATCTCGGCGCTGCGGTGAACCCGGACGAGCCGATGCTGCGTGAAGCCAAGGCTCCGAAGGCCGCCAAGGCTGTTGAGGCCGAGGTTGCTCCGGCCGAGGCTGAAGCCGTCGCCGAGGAAATGATCGCCGCCGCCGAACCGGCTGCCGAGCCGGCCGTGGCCGACGAAGCCGCCCAGGCCGCGACCTCGGAAGCCAACGACGCCGTCGAAACCGAGAAGGCCGCGGTCTAACCACCCGCCTTCCACCGACGGTGAACCAGATATGCGGCCGGACCTGAAAACGGGTCCGGCCGTTCCCGCATACGCATACCAAGGAGATATCCCATGGCCGAGATCACAGCCGCCCTCGTGATGGAACTGCGCGCCAAGTCCGGCGTCGGCATGATGGACTGCAAGAAGGCGCTCCAGGAAACCGACGGCGACATCAACGCCGCGATCGACTGGCTGCGCGCCAAGGGCCTGTCCAAGGCCGCCAAGAAGGCCGACCGCGTCGCCGCCGAGGGCCTCATCGGCGTCGCCTCGCGCGGCACCGTCGCGGCCGTCGTCGAGGTCAACTCCGAGACCGACTTCGTCGCCCGCAACCCGCAGTTCCAGGACATGGTGCGCGCCATCGCCAAGATCGCGCCCGACGCCAACGGCGACCTCGCCAAGCTGCTCGCCACCGCCTA
>DDSO01000085.1 GCA_002343425.1 Brevundimonas sp. UBA2388 | reverse complement strand
TCGCAGCGGATGCCGCCGGTGCAGAAGCTGACCACGGTGGCGTCCTTCAGCGCGTCGCGGTGCGGCGCCAGCGCCGCGGGCAGGTCGGTGAACCTGGCGATCGGCAGCGTCAATGCACCGGCGAAGGTGCCGTGCCCGATCTCCTGCGCGTTGCGCGTGTCCAGCATCACCACGCGGCGGCCGGCGTCGTCGTGGCCCTGCCGCAGCCAGCGCGCCAGCGTGTGCGGCTCGACCGCCGGCGCGCGCGCGCCGTCCGGCGTGGTGCCGGGCCGGCGGAAACTGATGATCTCCGGCTTCACCTTCACCTTGAGCCGGGCGAACGGCACCCGCCGGCTGCGGCTGTACTTCACCCGCAGGCCGGCGAAGCGCGGATCGTCGCGCAGCGGCGCCAGGAAGGCGTCGATGGCCTCGGCGCCGCCGGCCAGGAACAGGTTCACGCCCTCGCCCGCCACCAGCACCGTGCCGCGCAGCGCCAGCGCTTCCGCACGCTCGCGCAGGGTGCCGGCGAATCCGGCCGGATCGTCGATGGCGGCGAAATGGTAGGCGGCGATGTTGGTGACCATGCGGCGATTTTACCGCCTGCCGGCCTCCGGGGCGGCGCCCGCCGCAGCGAGGGCCTCAGAGCAACAGCCAGGGCAGCGCCAGGGTCAGCGCAAGGATGCCCGCCATCGCCGCGAGCATGCCCAGGACGTACAGCGGACGCGTCCGCAGCAAGCCGGCGAAGGTCTCCGCGCGCCCTTCGCGCTCGGCCGCCGCGCGCTCGGAACGCGCACGCTCGCGCCGCCGCGCTTGGTAGTCCGCCATCAGCGCCTTGGCGCGCGCCAGTTCGCCGGCCTCCTCGATCCACAGGCCGCCGGCGGAAATGCCCCACGGGCTGGGCTGCGTCTCGTAGAAGGGGATCGCGTTCGCACGCAACAGCTCGCGCACGTCGTCGGCCTCGTCGGCGGGTACGTTGCGCAGGTTGAGGAAGAGTTTCGCCATGCCGGCAGTGTACCTGCCGGCAAGCCCACGGGGCCGCCGCTGCAGGAGCGACGCAAGTCGCGACGGAGGGAAACGGAAGGCGGAAGACACGGATCGAGGCGGACCGGAGCGGATGAAACGATTGCAGTTTCCATCCTTCGATCTGCGCTGATCCGCCTTGATCCGTGTCGAAAGGCTTTTCGGAGTTCCCGGTCGCGACTTGCGTCGCTCCTACAACGAGGGAATGGGAACGGGGCGCTGTCGCGCTTGGGGGGCATGCGCTACGCTCGCCGTCCCTGCCGCTTTCCGGACGACTCGATGCGCTTCCTTCCGCTCGCCCTGGTGCTGACCCTGCTCGCTGCCTGCACGCCTCCCGATCCGCCACCCGGCGGCAGCGTGGCCGAGTTGCAGCGCATCGAAACGCAGGCCGGCACCGGCGCGGTGGCGACCAGCGGCAGCGACGTCACCGTGCACTACACCGGCTGGCTGTACGACGAGCGCGCGCCACAGAAGCGCGGCCTGCAATTCGACAGCTCGGTCGAGCGCGGCCAACCCTTCACCTTCCTGCTGGGCGCCGGCCAGGTCATCCGCGGCTGGGACGAGGGCGTGGCCGGCATGAAAGTGGGCGGCAAGCGCACCTTGCTGATCCCCGCCGACCTGGGCTACGGCAGCCAGGGCGCAGGCGGCGTGATCCCGCCCAACGCCTCGCTGGTGTTCGACGTGGAACTGCTGAAGGTCGAGCCGCACTGACGGCGCATCCTTCCCCTTCCTCGTGGGAGCGACGTCAGTCGCTACCGGAAACCCGGGAAAGACGTTCGACACGGACTCAAGGCAAAAAAAGCGGATCAAAAAGCAGAAACTCCATCCGTCTTTATTCGTTTTGATCCGTGTCTACTGTTTTCGCTTTTCCGGTAGCGACTGACGTCGCTCCCACGGAGAGCGCTCATTCCACCGGGACCAGCCGCAGGTCGTGGAAGTCGAAGCTGAAGTCGGTCAGCGGGGAGATGGCCTCCATCCGCGCCTCGCGGATGTCGCCGTCGGGCTTCAGGGCGAAGGTCAGGAAGGCGTCGGCGTTGAGCCAGCGCTCGCGCCAGCGCACCACGAAGGTGTCATGCTGCCAGTGCTCCAGGTCGCCGACCAGCGCGGGCGTGCGGCTGAAGCGCAGCACCAGTCCTGCGCCCTCCTTCGCCACCGTCACATCGCCGTACCACGGGTCGCGCAGGGTGCCGGCGTACTGCTCCAGCGGCAGCGAGGGCCGCGACGCGGCGTCGCGCGCCTCCTGCAGCATGCGCCAGCGCGCGTCAGCGTCGTCCTGCGCCTGCGCCACCTGCGCCCGGTAGGCGGCCAGCCAGTCGGTGCCGCTGTCGGCCAGGTAGGCGTCCAGCACCTTCATGGTGATCGCGTTGAAGGCCGCGCCCACTTCCTGGTTGGTCAGCACCACCACGCCCAGCTTCCGCTCCGGCACCAGCGTCACCCGCGACACCATGCCGGGCCAGCCGCCGGTGTGCCAGACCAGCTTGCGGCCCTGGAAATCCGAGACCATCCAGCCTTCGCCGTAGCCGAGGAAATTCGGCCGCGCCGCCTTCAGCGCTTCCACCTTGGGCTCGGCGATGGGCATGGGCGTGACCAGCGACCACATCGCCTTCTGCCGCTCGGGCTTGAACAGGACCTGCTCGCGGCCCTGCGCGTCGCGATAGGTGCCGCCGGCCAGGTGCATGTTCATCCAGCGCGCCATGTCCGAGACGCTGGCGTACAGCCCGCCGGCGCCGGCCACGTTGCTCCAGGTCATGCGCGGCGCCGGTTCCAGGCGGGTGAAGTCCGCCTTGGCGTGGCCGGTGGCCACGTTGTCGCCGGGCTTCAGCGCGTCGCTGTTGTAGCGGGTCTCGCGCATCCCCAGCGGCTGGAAGATGCGCGTGCGCAGGAACTGTTCGTAGGACTGGCCGCTGGCCTGCTCGACCACGAGCTGCGCCACGCCGTAGAGGATGTTGTCGTAGGCGTAGCGCTCGCGGAAGCCGCCGCTCAATGGCACGTCGCGCAGGCGTTCGGCCACTTCGCGGTTGCCGTAGGTCGTGGTGGGCCAGAACAGCAGGTCGCCGGCGCCGAGGCCGAAGCCGATCCGGTGGCTGACCAGATCGCGCACCGTCACCACCGCGTTCAGTTCGGGCTTCGACAGGGCGAAACCGGGCAGATAGGTCCGCACCGGCTCGTCCCACTTCACCTTCCCCTCGTCGATCAGAATGGCCAGGGCGGCGCAGGTCACCGCCTTGGTGTTCGAGGCGATGGCGAACAATGTGTGCTCATCCACCGCCGCCCCGCCGATGGCCCGCACGCCGTATCCGCGCGTCAACACGGCCTGTCCGTCCTTCACGACGGCGACCGACACGGCCGGCTGATCAGGGAAGCCGGCCATGACCTGCTTCACATAGGCGTCGACCTGATCCGCCAGCGAGGCGCTGTCATTGGCCGCCGCCTGCGCCCAGCCGGTCGAGGGCAGGGCGGCCGCTCCGGCCACGGACGAAACCAGCGCTGCGCGGCGGGTAAGGCGGATGGACATGCAGGGGCTCCGGTCAGGGTTCGGCGCGGACGCTAGAACAATCGTCTGCCGAGTTGAACCTGCCGTCGCGTCTTTGGCGAGGTGTGCGTTGTGATGAACCATCCATATCCGCCTCAGCCCCGCGTCTCCCACGCCATCCACAAGGCCACGACGGCGATGCCGCCGGCCATCACGGCGCGCAGCACCGGTCCCTGCACCCGCGTCAGCACCATCCCGCTGGCCCCGGCGGCGCCCAGCACGATCAGCGAATGAACCGCCACCGCCACCGCCAGATGCAGGCCGCCCAGCGTCAGCGCCTGCGCCAGCGGCGACCCGTGATCCGGCCGCATGAAGGTCGGCAGCAGGGCGACATAGAAGACCGCCGCCTTGGGGTTCAGCAGATTGCCGGTCATGCCGCGCAGGAACAGGCCGCGCATCGTCCGCACCTCGGCGCCATCGCCGGCGGCCGGATCGCCCTCTCCGCGCCAGGCCTCCCACGCCAGCCACAGCAGGAACACCACCCCGGCCCAGCGGATGATCTGGTACAGCGGCGGCCAGATCAGCAGCATCTGGGTCAGGCCGAAGGCGGCGGCCAGCATCCAGACGGCCAGACCGACCGTCACCCCCGCCACAGCCGCAAACCCGGCCAGCCGCCCGCGTCCCAGCGAAACCAGCGCCAGCCAGCCCATATTGGGACCGGGCGTCAGCTCGATCAGGGCCACGGCCACCAGGAACGGGGCGATGACCACAGGATCGACGGGCCAGGCGGCGTGGGGGATCAAGCGGGCGCTCCAGCGACCATCAAGGTCTGTGTCCCGACCTATCCTCCCGCCGGCCGGAAGACCAGCAGCCGGCCGCGACCACCCGCTGCTGGCGATCGTCAATCTGAGGCGGAAAGGTGGCGGGTTCTGACGGCGGCGTCATGAATAAGATGTAACTCGCGCCGGCTCAGCCCGACCGATATGGAAAGGAAACTTGACGGGCTGTGCCGCCCGACCACGCGCAGGGGGCGCACGCCATGACTTCCATCCGTTTCCTGCTGCTCATCGGCACAGCCCTGGCCACCTCGTCGGGCGCCGCCATCGCCCAGACGCCTGCGCCTGCGGCTCCCGCACAGACCCCGCCGCCCGCGCCCGCCGCGGCGGCTCCCCAGGAAGAAGCGCCGGCCGGGGAGGCCGACAAGCCCGCCGAGGACGCCGCCGCGCTCGACGACGTGGTCGTCACCGCCCGCCCCAATGACATCCGCACCTCCAGCGAGGGCACCAGCTACAGCCTCGCCAACGACCTCCAGGCCCAGACCGGCACCCTGGCCGAGGCCCTGCGCAACATCCCCTCGGTCGAGGTCGATCCCGACGGCAATGTCAGCCTGCGCGGCGACGCCAATGTCACCATCCTGGTCGACGGCCGGCCCGCCAGCCAGTTCAACGGTCCCAGCCGGGGCCAGCTGCTGCAGCAGATTCCCGCCGCCCAGTATGCCCGTATCGAGATCCTGACCAATCCGTCCGCCGCCTTCAGCCCCGAGGGCTCCGGCGGGGTCATCAACCTGATCTCCAAACCGACCACCGTCCGCCCCGGACGCACCACGGCCGGCTCACTGCGCGCCAATGTCGGCGACACCGGCCGCTACAACATCGGCGGCAGCCTCTCGCATGTGAATGGGCCGACCACCCTGTCCGCCGACGTCGGCGTGCGCCATGACGCCTATCTGCAGGAACTGCAGCGACTGCGGACGCGGTTTGACGCCGGTTCCGGCCGGTTCCTCGAGGCCCGGCAGAGCCAGAATGTCGAGGGCGATTCCGACAGCGTCTTCGTCCGCCTGGCGGTCGAGCACAATCTCGACGACAAGACCCAGCTGACCGGCGATGTGCGCCATACGGACGTCGACAGCTTCGCCGACAGTCTCGACCTGTATGAGGCCGACGCGGCCGGCGGCGGCATCGCCTCGGCCTATCGTCGCCTCTCGGGCGGCGGCTTCCAGGGCCAGTTCTCCGGCGCCAGCGCCCGCGTCCTGCGCCGTTTCGACGCGGCGGGCCATGAGTGGTCCAACGAGCTGCGCTATGATCGCAACCGCTTCGGCGTCGAGCTCGCCACCCTGGCCGACCAGTTGATCCCGGTGGCGGCCCCCTTCAACGAGCTGCTCAGCAACCAGAACCGCCAGGACCAGATCGGTTTCACCAGCGCCTATGTCCGGCCGATGGCCGACGGCGGCCGCCTGCGGCTGGGCTATGAGCGGCAGGCCCTGACCCTCGAACAGGACAACCTCTTCGCCCGCGGGCCCACCCCGTCGACGCTGGTCACCGACCCGGTCGTGTCCAATGAGTTCCACCTCGATCAGACGGTGCACGCCGTCTATGCGACCCTGGAACGGCCCTTCGGCGAGAAGCTGACCGCCCAGTTCGGCCTGCGCCTCGAGCAGGCGGACCTCGAGCTGAACCAGATCACCACCGGCCTGCGGTCGTCGCAGGACTATTTCCGCGCCTATCCGACCCTGAACGTCTCGTATCAGCTGGACGACATGCAGACCCTGCGGGCCAGCTACGGCCGCCGGATCCAGCGCCCCGGCCCCGGCGACCTCAACCCCTTCCTGACCTATCAGGACAGTCTGAACCGCCGCTCCGGCAACCCCGACCTGCTGCCGCAGGAAACCGACGCCCTGGAGCTGAGCTGGGGCTATCGCCAGCAGCAGACCTTCTACCAGGCCACCCTCTACTACCGTGACACCCGCGACGCCTTCACCCCGGTCACCACCGATCTGGGCGGCGGCGTCTTCCTGACCCGGCCCGAGAACCTCGGGGCCAGCACCTCGACCGGTCTCGAACTGGTGGCCAGCGGGGCCCTGCATCCGACCCTGCGCTACAACGCCAGCCTCAACCTCTTCCGCCAGCAGATCGACGCCGCCGGCCTCGTCGGCACGGTCGACAGCGAGGGCGAGAGCGTCTCCGGTCGTCTGACCGTGAACTGGACCCCGACCCAGGAGGACTTCCTCCAGGTGTCCGGCATCTGGGGCGGCGAGCAGCTGCTGGCCCAGGGCAGTCGCGAACAGTCGACCCTCGTCAACCTCGGCTATCGCCGCAAGCTGAGCGATTCCTGGTCGTTCAATGTCACGGTCCGGGATGTGTTCGACGATTTCGGCTCCACCACCACCCTCGTCACCCCGACCTTCACCGACCGGTCGGACCAGGTCTTCGGCGGCCGCGCGGCCTTCATCGGCCTGACCTGGAGCTTCGGCGGCGGCCAGCGGCGGCCGGAACAGTTCGACTTCTCGGCCCCGACCACCGGCGGGTGATCCCGCCGGCTTCGGCCGCCCCTCTTGCGTGACGTTTCGGTCACACCCACCTGAGCTGCAGCCGCACGGCGCGTTGCTTGCATCAGAGGGCGCGTCGGCGGATTCCGCCTGACAGGGGATGCCCAAGTGAATCTCGACCTCTACTCCGACCGCGCCAAACAGGCCGTCCAGTCCGCCCAGTCGCTGGCCCTCGCCCGCCGGCACCAGCAGTTCGCTCCCGAGCACCTGCTCAAGGTGCTGCTGGAAGAGCGCGACGGCCTCGCCCGCAACCTGATCACCGCCGCCGGCGGCGACCCGGCAAAGGCCGAGACCGCGACCGAAACCGCCCTGAAGAAGCGCGCCCAGGTCACCGGCGGCAACGGCCAGATCTATCTCGACGGCGACACCGCCCGGGTCTTCGCCTCCGCCGAGGAGGCCTCGAAAAAGGCCGGAGACGCCTTCGTCACCACCGAACGCCTGCTCAGCGCCATCGCGCGTGAAGGCGGGGTGGCCGCCGAAGTCCTGAAATCCGTCGGCGCCACCCCCGACAAGCTCGACGCCGCCATCGCCGAGGTCCGCAAGGGCAAGACCGCCGACAGCGCCGGGGCCGAGGACGCCTATGACGCCCTCAAACGCTATGCCCGCGACCTGACCCTGGCCGCCCGCGACGGCAAGATCGACCCGGTCATCGGCCGCGATGAGGAGATCCGGCGCACCATCCAGGTCCTCGCCCGCCGCACCAAGAACAACCCCGTCCTGATCGGCGAGCCCGGCGTCGGCAAGACGGC
>DDSO01000069.1 GCA_002343425.1 Brevundimonas sp. UBA2388 | reverse complement strand
CACAACGATCTGGAGAACGTCGGCTACACCGCCCGGCATCATACCTTCTTCGAAATGCTGGGGAATTTCTCCTTCGGCGACTATTTCAAGGAACAGGCGATCATTCACGCCTGGACCCTGCTGACCAAGGAATGGGGCCTTAATCCTGACCGCTTGACCGCAACCGTCTATCACACCGACGATGAAGCCTTCGGCCTGTGGAAGAAGATTGCCGGCCTGCCGGAAGAGCGGATCATCCGTATCCCGACCAAGGACAACTTCTGGGCGATGGGCTCGGACGGTCCGTGCGGCCCTTGCAGCGAAATTTTCTATGATCACGGCGATCATATCTTCGGCGGCCCTCCGGGCAGCCCGGACGAGGACGGCGACCGTTTCGTCGAGGTCTGGAACCTGGTCTTCATGCAGTTCGAACAGGCTGCGGACGAGATCGTCGGCGAACTGCCCAAGCCGAGCATCGACACCGGCATGGGGCTGGAACGGATTGCCGCGGTCATGCAGGGCGTGACGGACAATTACGATACCGACACGTTCAAGGCGCTGATCGCAGCCTCCGAAGGGCTGACTGGCGTCAAGGCCGAAGGCGAAAGCAAGGCCAGCCACCGCGTGATCGCCGATCACTTGCGCTCGACCAGCTTCCTGCTGGCCGATGGCGTGCTGCCCAGCAACGAAGGCCGCGGCTATGTGCTGCGCCGGATCATGCGCCGCGCCATGCGCCACGCCCACCTGCTCGGCGCCGCCGACCCCCTGATGCACCGGCTGGTGCCGACCCTCGTCTCGGAGATGGGCGAGGCCTTCCCCGAGCTGAAGCGCGCCCAGGCCTTCGTCGAGGACACGCTGAAGCAGGAAGAGATCCGCTTCCGCACCACCCTCGGCCGCGGCATGGGCCTGCTGGAGGACGCCTCGCGCGACCTCGGCGAGGGCGGCGTGCTGTCGGGCCAGACGGCCTTCACCCTCTATGACACCTACGGCTTCCCCCTCGACCTGACCCAGGACGAGGCCCGCCGCCGCGGTTTCACCGTCGACACCGACGCCTTCGACGCCGCCATGAACGAACAGAAGGCCCGCAGCCGCGAGCACTGGACCGGTTCGGGCCAGACCGCCTCGACGGGCGAATGGCTGGCCCTGCGCGACCGTCTCGGCCCCACCGTCTTCACCGGCTATGACGCGGTCGAGGGATCGGGTGAGGTTCTCGCCATCGTGCGCGACGGCGCGTCGGTCGACGACCTGTCTGCCGGCCAGACCGCCGAGGTTCTGTTCGACCAGACCCCCTTCTATGGCGAAGGCGGCGGCCAGGCCGGCGACAAGGGCGAAATCGAATGGACCGACGCCTCGGGCCAGCAGGGTTCGGCCACGGTCCTCGACGTCCAGAAACATGCCGGCGACCTGTTCGCCCACCGTATCGAGGTGACTACAGGCACGCTTGGCATCGGCGCCCGTGCGCAGCTGCGCTCCAGCGCCCAGGCCCGCCTCACCACCCGCGCCAACCACTCGGCCGCCCACCTGCTGCACAAGGCGCTGGCCAATGTCCTCGGTGGCCACGTCGCCCAGAAGGGCCAGATGGTCGACGCCGAGCGGCTCCGCTTCGACTTCAGCCACAACGCCCCCGTCACCGAGGACGAACTGGCCCGGATGGAGGATGAAGTGAATGCCGTCATCCGCCAGAACCTGCCCGCTGAGACGAAGATGATGGGCCCGCAGGAGGCCATCGCCGCCGGCGCTGTCGCCCTGTTCGGCGAGAAATACGGCGACGAGGTCCGGGTACTGACGCTCGGCCGCGATCTGGCCGAGGCGGACAAGCCCTATTCCGTCGAACTGTGCGGTGGCACCCACGTCGCCCGCACCGGCGACATCGCCCTGTTCAAGATCGTCTCCGAAAGCGGCATCGCCGCCGGCGTGCGCCGTATCGAGGCCCTGACCGGCGAGGCCGCGCGCCAGTTCCTGCTGGCCCAGGCCGGGGTGGCGAAATCGCTGGCCCAGTCGTTCAAGGTCCAGGTCGCCGACGTCCCGGCCCGGGTCGAGGCCCTGACCGCCGATCGCCGCGCGCTGGAGAAACAGGTCGCCGAGCTGAAGAAGCAGCTGGCCCTTGGTGGCGGCGGTTCCGCCAATGCCGCGCCGGAAGAGATCAACGGCGTCAAACTGATCGCCCGCGTCCTCGACGGCGTCGACGGCAAGGGTCTGCGCGGCGTGGCCGAGGACTTCCGCAAGCAGGTCGGTTCGGGCGTCGTGGCCCTGATCGGCGTGACCGAAGGCAAGGCCGCCATCACCGTCGCCGTGACCTCGGACATGGCCGGAAAGGTCAATGCAGCCGACCTGGCCCGCGTCGCCGTGATCGCCATGGGCGGACAGGGCGCCGGCGGCAAGCCGGACTTCGCCCAGGGCGGCGCGCCGGATGGGTCGAAGGCGGAAGACGGCCTCGCGGCGGTTCGGGCGGCGCTCGCCGACTAGGCTGCCGGCGACGTCTGCAGGTCCACCGCCGCCAGCTTCCAGTCGAACAGGCCGCGCCGCTCCAGGATCAGGGCCAGGTGGTCGTCCGGCTGGTCCCGGTCGGTCAGGGTGACGGCGAACTCATTCAGACTGCGGTACCCCCAGGCCTGATGGATGTCGTCGCCGTCAGCCTCGTCGCCGGCCGGCTCCGGCGGCGGCCGGCGCGTCGGGTCGGGGGCCTCGGCCGTCGTGACCATCCGGGCGACCACCTCGGGCGTGACCACCGCATCGACCGCCCCGGACAGGATCATCGGCGCCAGCATCATGCCCAGTCCGCCCAGACCACTGTCGGCGACGCGCGGGTCGCGGCTCATGCGCGCCATCAGTTCGGCGTTGAGCTCGGACTTCAGGCTTTCGCGCAACGACGGGAAGTCGACCAGCTGCTCAATCCTGTTCTCATCCCCGGCCTTGGCCGCGCGGATCAGGGCCTGCGCCGCCAGCACGGGCGCGGCGGCCCATGCGATCCCGAACAGGGCTAAGGCCCCGACGGCAATGCCGACGATCAGTGACTTTTTCATGCAACCCTCTGGCGTCGTAACGCCTCCCTACCGCTACGGTTGCCCGAGTCGCGCAGGGTCGCCAAGAGGCGGCGGCGTCAGCCGGCCTTACGCCCGCTCTGCTCGACCTCGGGTGCGGCTTGAGGCGCGGGAGCAGGCGCGACGCCATCGGGCAGGCCGATATGGACCAGCTCCCACGCGAACGGCCCCTTGCGCTCAAAGGTGAAGACCGTCTCGGACCCGCCCTCGTCGGCGACGCTCATCCGGGCCCGGTTCATGCCCCAGTAGACCGGCTGCGGCATCGGACCGCCGGTGTTCGTATTGTCCGGCGACGGCAGGCCGCCCTCAACGCGCTGCGAGGCGTACCGGCCCTCTCCCCGGGTCAGGGCTGCAAGGGCAGCGGGAGTCAGATAGGCGTCGACATCCGGCGTCCGCGGCGCCGTCGCCTGTTCGATCTGGCGGCGCACGGCGCCGATGGGGTCTTCCAGGAAGGTGGGCGCCGGGGCGGAAGCCGCGGGATTGCCGTCAAGCTGCGGCCGCAGCGACTGGCGCACGGCGGGATAGTCGATCAGCCGCTCAAGACCGGCGGCGTCGCTGGCCTCGGCGGCGGAACGGATGCCGAGGAAGGCCACGTACGGCGCAACGACGAAGACGACGGCCGCCATCAGAAGGAGGAACAGGACCAGCTTTCCGAACAGCCCACCGCCCCCGCGCCGCCGCTTCCGGTTGCGGGCCCATACCGGCTGATGGTGCTCGTCGGATGGCGCGTTCAAGATCGTCTTTCCCTCGTGAGGGGACATCAATGCACAGGAAAAGCCGCGCTCCAACGTTCCTTCTCCCCTTGCGGGAGAAGGTGAGCCGCGCAGCGGGCCCATGAGGGGTCGCGCCGGCCTGGCCGACAGGTGTGAAACCCCTCACCCGACCGCACCAGAACGACTGCTTCGCAGTCGTGCGCGGTCTCCCTCTCCCGCAGGGGGAGAGGGCTCGGATCAGGCCTTCATCGCGACGGTCAGGTTCTCGGCCACCTTGTCGAGGAAGCCCTCGGTGGTCAGCCAGCCCTGCTGATCGCCGACCAGCAGCGCCAGGTCCTTGGTCATGTAGCCGGCCTCGACGGTCTCGACGACGACGCGCTCCAGCGTCTCGGCGAAGCGCGCCAGTTCGGCGTTGTCGTCCAGCTTGGCCCGGTGCGAGAAGCCGCGCGTCCAGGCGTAGATCGAGGCGATCGAGTTGGTCGAGGTCGCCTCACCCTTCTGATGCTGGCGATAGTGGCGGGTGACGGTGCCGTGGGCGGCCTCCGACTCCAGGATCTTGCCGTCCGGCGTCATCAGCACCGAGGTCATCAGGCCCAGCGATCCGAAGCCCTGGGCCACCACGTCGGACTGCACGTCGCCGTCGTAGTTCTTGCAGGCCCAGACGAAGCCGCCATCCCACTTCAGCGCCGCCGCGACCATGTCGTCGATGAGCCGG
>DDSO01000145.1:213-12414 GCA_002343425.1 Brevundimonas sp. UBA2388 | reverse complement strand
GCGGTCCGGCTTCCAGTCGCCCATGTCGAAGTCGTGCGACACGATGCGCGTGCCCGGCTTGAGCGCCAGCAGCGAGGGCCGCAGCTTCAGGTTCACGTCGGGGAAGAGGTAGAGCGTGATCACCGTGGCGGCGTCGAGATCGGCCTTGAAGAGGTCCTGCTCGAGGAACCTCACCTTGCCGTCCACGCCCTCGCGCCTGGCGCGCTCGCGGCTCTGCCGGACGAGGTGNNGACGATCCGCCCGTCGCCCGAGCCCAGGTCCATCACGTGGTCCGCGGGGCCCACCTTCGCGAGCTCCAGCATCCGCACCGCGACGTCGTCCGGCGTCGGCACGAATGGCACGTGCCGCTCCGGCTCGGCGGCGCCGAAGGACGGCAGGGCGGCCGCCAGCATGGCCGCGGCGAGGGCAGTCGCGAGTTTCATCGATTCAGGCCCGGGTCACTTGAAGGGGCAATCGTCGAGGTGGTCGTTCACCATGCCGACCGCCTGCATGAAGGCGTAGACGATCACCGGGCCGACAAAGGTGAAGCCGCGCTTCTTCAGCGCCTTCGACATCGCCTCGGATTCGGGAGTGGCCACGGGACGGGCGCCGCCGTCGGGCCAGACATTCTGGATCGGAGCGCCGCCGACGAAGGACCAGAGCCATTCGGAGAATTCCTCTCCGTTGTCGCGCATCTCAAGCCAGATCCGCGCGCCCTTGATGGCGCTGTTGATCTTGGCGCGAGAGCGGATGATGCGGGCGTCGCCCAGCAGCCGTTCTATGTCCGCTTCGCCATAGCAGGCGATCTTCTCCGGATCGAAGTCGTCGAAGGCGTCGCGCATGCCCTCGCGCTTTCTCAGGATGGTGATCCAGGCCAGGCCGGCCTGGAAGCCGTCCAGCACCAGCTTTTCCCAGAGGGCGCGGGAGTCGTACTCGGGCACGCCCCATTCCTCATCGTG
This sequence comes from Brevundimonas sp. UBA2388, assembly GCA_002343425.1. Taxonomy (GTDB): domain Bacteria; phylum Pseudomonadota; class Alphaproteobacteria; order Caulobacterales; family Caulobacteraceae; genus Brevundimonas. Next base: position 11,476 of record DDSO01000145.1, on the reverse strand, counting down.
ATAGGCGACGTAGAGGGGGTCTGTCCCGCACCAGGCGCAGCGGTGGAGTGAGTCGGCCATTACGGCAGGCTAGCGGATCAGCCACGAAAAAGGGCCGCACCCGGAAGCGCGGCCCCGATCTTCAGTCAAACGGTCCGATCAGCCGGCGGTATAGCGGTACTCGGTGATCTGGCAGACGTTGATCCGGTAACGGATGAGCTCATCGCCGTCGGCGAAGCGGGCCTTGAAATCATAGAGGCAGGCGCCGGAGCCGTCGTCGATGTTGATCCGGACGCGGGCGCCGGCGGGAAGCACGTCCTGGCCGAGGATGTCTTCCTCCCAGTCATTCCGGCCCGAGTTGGAGGCGTAGAAATGGGTCATGGTGACGCCGGTGGCGTTGATGATGGTGACGCGGCGGTCCTGACCATCGTTGGACTGGAAGCCCATCATCCCGAAGGCGACGGCGGAGATTGCGGCCGCCAGTACGGCGCGGCGTGCGAAAGCCTTGAACATATTACGGATCCTTTGAGGGATGCGCCCCCTGCGCAGCTCAGCCGTAACACCGATGGGCGAACTGCGTCGAGAAGGCGGCGCGATAATTTCAGCGGGTGCTGAAAATTGTTCAGCCCACTTCAGCGAACGCCCTGACCGGAAACGTCCCGAACGCCTTGATCTTCGGCGGGGCGGCGGTGAAGCGGAACCCGGCGTCGGGCAGCAGTTCCAGTCCGCGCATATGCTCGCAGATCGGAATGCCCGCGCCGAGCAACAGGGTGTGTGCCGGCCGCGCGCGCGTGCGGGTATCGTCGATATTGTGTGAGTCGATGCCCACCAGGGCCGCGCCCGCCTCGGCCAGCCGGGCTGCGGCGGCTTCGGTCAGGAACGGGTGGTCCTCGAAATAGGCGTCCGTGCGCCAGTGGCGGGCCCAGCCGGTATGAACCAGCACCGCCTTGCCGCCCACGTCCAGACCTGCGAACCGGTCGGTGTCGATGGCCTGAATGTCGGGGACCCGAACAACCACGCCCGGCAGGGCGGCGACGCGGTCGAGGCCGACATCGCCGAGATCTTCTCCGTCGGCGTAGCGGTGGAAGGGCGTGTCCAGATAGGTGCCGGTATTGCCGACCATCTCGATGCGGCCGATCTGGAATTCGGTCCCGGCGTCATAGTTGGCCCGCGATGCCTCGCGGCTCAGATGGTCGCAGACCAGCGGCGCGGGCAGACCCTTGTAGGTGATCATGCCGGCTTCGATGGTATGGCTGAGGTCGATCAGGCGGCGTGGCGAGTCGGGCATGCCGCATTCTGACCGCTGAAGACGTGTTTGTCCTCGGGGCGCTCGCTGGTTCGGAACGGCGGGTTGGACGTCCTTCCCACAATCGCGGTAACCCTGTTATCGGCGTCCTGCGATCGGTCGCCAAACCCGGGAGACGCGCCGATGAGATCAGTGCCGTTGTGCCTGGCGGGCCTGCTGCTGACCGCGACGCCCGCGGCGGCGCAGTATCCGCCCTCCGCCGGCTATCCTCCGCCGACGTCCGCGCCGGTCGGAGCGTGCGAGATTCGGCCGGACGCGGCCTATATCAATCCTCGACTGCCGCTGGGCCGCGCGGCGTACGCCCATCGGCCGGCCTGTCGCACCACATGGGCGCCCGGGTCCGCCGGGCCGGGAGTCTATGTCCAGGGTCCGCCGGTTCAGGTCGAGGGGCCGCCGGTCAACGTCGGCGGATTGATGATCTATCTGGTTCCGCCCGAGATCGTGGTTCAGCCGTCGGCGGTCACCGTCGAGCCGCCGCAGGTCCACGCGGCTGAGGTCCCGCCGCCGGAGAGCCCGGTTCCTGCCACCGGCGAGTGAAACCGGTCAGGTCGACGTCTCCATCCACGTCGGCCGCCTCGTCGTGACCGGCCGTTCCTCGACCGTCAGCGCGCCGTCCAGCCTGTCCAGCCGCAGCAGGGCCATGGCCCCGCCGTCACGGCCGCTCAGCACCTCGCCGGCGCGCAGTTCGCCGTTCAGGATCTCGGCGCCGAAGGGCGGGAGCGGGCCATCGAAGGTGATCGGCAGCATGCGGGTCTTGATGGCGCCGCGGCGTTTCATGCGCGAGGTGGTTTCCTGGCCGACGAAACAGCCCTTCTGGAAGTTGATGCCGTTCAGCAGGTCGAAATTCGCCTCGATCGGGTAGGTCTTGTCCGAGGGAGCGTCGGCGGTCGGGTCGGGAACCCCGACGGCGAGTCGATGGGCCTGCCAGTCGCCTTCGGTCGCGTCTGTCGCAGCGTGGTCGGCAAGGCTGCGTCCGCCGAGTTCCGGGGTCCGCGGGTCGGCGACGAAGCCCTCGGGCAGCGGTCCGTCCCAGGCCGCCAGCACTCCGCGATCTATCGCCTCGACCGTGACCTGCGCCCGCAGCCGGTACATGGCCAGTCGCTGCAGCAGGCTGTCGCGGCGATCAGCGGCGACGTCGAGCACGACGGCATCCGGCTCGCCCCACAGAAAAAGGTCGAACAGCAGTCTGCCCGGCGGCGAGAGCAGGGCGCCGAAGCGCAGTTCTCCCGGCTTCAGGGTTTCGACGTCCTGGGTCAGCAGGTCGTGCAGGAAGGGGCGGGCGTCGGGGCCCGAGACCCGGATCAGGGCGCGGCTGTCGAGGCGGGCGATGCGGGTGGTCATGGTCCCTAGATAAGGCGCGGCGCGGCTGTGGACCATGGGCGCATACCGTCTGCGGTGACGAGAGAATCCGTATACGGTCGATCCATGGTCGGACGGTTCCCCATCCTCTACATCGCCGAGGCGGACGCGAGCGACGCGATCCTCTCGTCGGGGGTGCTCGCCTATATGGTCGAGGCCATGCCGCAGGCGAGCTTTACCGTGGTCGGCTCGCCGAAAAGCGCGCCGCTGTTCACCGATACGCCCAGACTGGATCGCCTGATCGTGCTGGAGCGCGACAGCCGGCTGGACTGGCTGGGGCTGTGGAACAAGGTGCGGGAGACGCGCTGGGGGCTGGTGGTCGACATGCGCGGCACCACCCTGTCGGCCAAGCTGAAGCGGCAGAAGCGGGCCGTGCGGGGCGCCTGGGAGGCCGGGGTCCATGCGGTCGAGCAGGCGGCGCGGGTGCTGCAGCTCGAGGATATTCCGGCGCCGAAACTGTTTGTTTCGGACGCGACCCGCGAAAGGGCGGACGCCCTGATCCCGGATGAGGGGGTTCCGCTGCTGGCCATCGGCCCGGGCGCGGACTGGATGGGCAAGGTCTGGCCGTCAGAGCGCTACGCCAAGGTGGCCGTGGCCCTGGTCGGCGACGGCGGGCCGCTGGAGGGCGGACGTGTGATCGTGGTGGGCGACGAGAACGCTCGCGACACCGCGCACGTCATCCGGCTCTCGTTGCCGCGCAACCGGGTGACCGAGCTGCAGGGGCGGTTGGGCAGGCTGGAGACGGTGGCGGCCATCCGCCGTGCGGCGCTCTATGTTGGGGCCGATACGATCTGGACCGACCTGGCGGTGGCTTCGGGGGTTCCTGTCGTGGCGGCCTTTGGACCGTCGGACGAGGCCGAGCACGGGCCCTGGGGCGGGATCGCCGTGCGGGGCCCGCGTTCGGTGGACGAGTATCGCAAGATCGATCCGAACCTGAACCAGGCCATCCAGCACATGAACGACCTGCCCGCCGATCGGGTGCTCGCCGCGGCGAAGAAGCTGCTGGCGGAACGACCGGGCGTCTAGATCGCAGCCCGACACGAGGCTATGGGACGCGCATGACCCAGACCTATGACCTGATCGTCCGCGGCGGCGAAGTGGCCAATCATGCGGGGCGCGGCATGGCCGACGTCGGCGTCGTCGACGGGAAGATCGCCTTCATCGGCGACCTGTCGCAGGCCTCGGCGGGGGAGACGGTGGACGCGAAGGGGCTGACCGTCCTGCCCGGCGTCATCGACACCCAGGTCCATTTTCGCGAGCCGGGGCTGGAGTGGAAGGAAGACCTCGAGAGCGGGTCGCGCGCCGCGGCGCTGGGCGGGGTCGTCGCCGTGTTCGAGATGCCGAACACCGAGCCCAATACGACCGACCCGGATACCCTCGCCGACAAGCTGGATCGGGCGCGGGACCGGATGTGGACCGACCACGCCTTCTACATCGGCGGCACCCACGACAATGCGAAATACCTGGCCGAGCTGGAGCGGCTGCCGGGGTGCTGCGGGGTCAAGGTGTTCATGGGCGCCTCGACCGGGACCCTGCTGGTCGCGGATGACGACGGGGTGCGCGAGGTGCTGCGCCATGTGAAGCGGCGCGCCACCTTCCATTCCGAGGACGAATACCGGCTGGTCGACCGGCGGCCGTTGGCCCGGACCGGCGACTGGACCAGCCATCCCGAGGTGCGCGATCCCGAGAGCGCGATCATGAGCACCCGTCGTCTGGTGCGACTGGCCCGGGAGACAGGCGCCCGCATCCATGTGCTGCATGTGACGACGGCGGAAGAGGTCGAGTTCCTCGCCAACCACAAGGATGTGGCGACGATGGAGCTGACGCCGCAGCACCTGACGCTGGACGGAGACGAGGCCTACGAGCGGCTCAAGGGGCTGGCGCAGATGAACCCGCCGATCCGCAACAACTACCACATCGCCGGCCTGTGGCGCGGCATCGAACAGGGCGTCGCTGACGTGCTGGGCTCGGACCACGCGCCGCATACGCTGGAGGAGAAGGCGAGGCCCTATCCGGCGTCGCCGTCGGGCATGCCGGGGGTGCAGACGCTGGTGCCAGTGATGCTGACGCACGTCGCCAACGGGCGGTTGTCGCTTGACCGGTTCATCGACCTGACCTCGCATGGGGCCAACCGGGTGTTCGGCATCGCTGGCAAGGGGCGGATGGCCGAGGGCTATGACGCCGACCTGACCATTGTGGACCTGAAGGCGAAGCACGTCCTGAAGCACGAGGACATGGCCAGCCGCTGCGGTTGGACGCCCTTCGACGGCTTCGAGGCGACCGGCAAGGCCATGGCCACGATCGTGCGCGGCCGGGTCGTGATGAAGGACGGCGAACTTGTCGGGACGGCGCACGGCCGCCCCGTCCGCTTCCAGGAAACCCTGGCCTAACGCGGCTGCAGGATGAAGCCGGCCACGTCTTCGACCACGCCCGGCGCCAGCGGCAGGTCCGGATTGCCATAGGTGGCGATGTTTCCGGCACGGTCGGCGGGTGCGAGCTTCAGCACGTGGTTGACGCCGTCCCAGACCACCAGATGCGCCGTCGGCCGGGCCGCTGACAGGGCGTTGGCGTCGACCATGCCGACCTGGATGTCGGTCGAGCCGTGGCCGATCATGACCGGGCCCTCATAGACCCGGATCAGGTCCGTCGGATCAAGGCCGATCCATGAGATCAGATAGGGCTGGACGGAGGGCCGGAAGAGGCCGGCCAACTCGGGCGGGGCGTTGGTGACCGTGCGGCCGGCCTCCAGTTCGTCGAGGACGGCGAAGGCCGGCGCCAGCAGGGTCTCGGGCAGGCCGGCGCGGAGCTGGTCGCGCAGGATGACCCCGGCGGGACGCCCTGCGCCGGCCAGCAATACGAGACCGCAGACGGACGGGTTGCCGTCCTGCGCCGCCGCGAGCGCGATCTGCGAGCCTTCACTGTGCCCGATCAGCCAGACGCAGGGCTGGCCGGTGACGCGGGCGGCCTCGGCGGCCCAGGCGCGGGCGTCGTCGATATAGGTCTGGAAGGTAAGGTCCTGCTCGGCGATCATGGCGGGACCGCTCTGGCCGACGCCGCGCTTGTCGATCCGCACCGTGGCCACGCCCTGTTCAGCCAGGCCCTCGGCCAGCAGGCGATAGGTCGAGGCGACGAGGCCCCCGGGGCTGTTGCCGTCGCGGTCGGTCGGGCCGGAGCCGGGCAGGATGACGGCGACGGCGCGGGTCGGGCTCTCGGGCGTCAGCAGGGTGGCGTGCAGAGGCGCGGGTTCGGACGGCAGGACCACCGGCGCGGCCGTCGGGTCCAGCAGGGCGGCGGCGAGGATCAGGCTGAGCATGGCGGGTCTCCACGGAGCGGGTCAGAGAGGAGGACGATCGGCTCCGGGGCCGAATCCCGAGCGTCCGGTCAGATTGAGAAACTCACCCCGCACCCGCAGCTCGACGCCGCGTTGGGGTTGCGCACGACGAACTGGGCGCCGGCCAGATCATCGACAAAGGCGATCTCGGAGCCCTTTAGGAATGGCAGGGAGACGGGGTCGACGATGGCGGCCTGACCGCCGGCCTCAATACGGATGTCGTCCGCTTCTCCGGCCTGGACCAGTTCGAACCGGTACTGGAAGCCGGAGCAGCCGCCGCCGTCGACCGCGACGCGCAGCATCACCGGATGCCCTTCGGTCCGGCTCAGGTCGGCCAGCCGTTCGGCGGCGCTATCGGACAGGGTCAGGCCGTGACCGCCAGCGGACGGCGAAATCTGGAACAGGGGGGTGGATTGGACGGTGCTCACGGGGGGTATATGAGGCGTACAGGGCCGATCGCAAAGGCCCGGACCCGAAAGAGCGGCTGACCTTGATCCCCGAACGCGCGCCCTATGCCGAATACCCCGAACACAGCCGCGGCCGGCTGACGCCCGAGCCGATCAGCCGGACGCGCAACGCCTATGCCCGCGACCGCGACCGGATCATCCACGCCACCGCCTTCCGCCGGCTGAAGGAGAAGACCCAGGTCTTCGTGGCGCATGAGGGGGACCACTACCGGACCCGCCTGACCCATTCGCTGGAGGTGGCGCAGATTGCGCGGTCGCTGGCGCATGCGCTGCGGCTGGATACGGACCTGGCCGAGACCGTGGCGCTGGCGCACGACCTGGGCCATCCGCCCTTCGGTCATGCCGGGGAGGACGAGCTGCAGGCCCAGATGGAGCCCTGGGGCGGGTTCGATCACAACGTCCAGACCTTCCGTGTGGTGACCAGGCTGGAGCACCGCTATCCGGGCTTCGACGGGCTGAACCTGAGCTGGGAGACCGTCGAGGGGGTGGTCAAGCACAACGGGCCGGTTTCGCACCGTTTGAATGAGCCGGCGTGGAAGGCGATCGCCGACTATGCGCCGGGCTGGGACCTGCGGCTGGGCACCTTCGCCTCGCTGGAGGCGCAGGCGGCGGCGATTGCGGACGACATCGCCTACAACAACCACGACGTCGACGACGGGGTGCAGGCGGGGCTGTTCACGCTCGAGGACCTGAACGACGTGCCGCTGATCGGGCCGGTGCTGCACGGGGTGCGCAGGGACTGGCCCGACCTCGACGACCGGATGATCCGCATCGAGGCGGTGCGGCGCATGATCGGGGCCATGGTCGAGGACGTGCTGGCCGAGACCGAGGCGCGCATCGAGGCGGCGGATATACGTTCGACCGAGGCGGTACGCACCGCCGACCGGATGCTGGTAGCGTTCTCGCCCGGCATGCTGGCCGATCTGGGCGTGCTGCGGAAATTCCTGTTCGAGCGGATGTACCGCCACTATCGCGTCAACCGCACCCGCAGCCAGGCAAGGCGGCTGCTGGCCGAGATGTTCCAGCTGTTCATGGCCGAGCCCGCGACCCTGCCGCCCGAATGGTCGGGCCGGGCGGACGTGGCGGACGAGGCGAAGCGGGCGCGGGCGGTGTGCGACTATATCGCAGGCATGACCGACCGGTATGCGATCGAGGAACACAGGAAGCTGTTCAGCCTGGATCTGGCGCTGGACCTCTAGCTTGTCATCCCGGCCGAAGCGAGGCGGAGAGCCGCGACGGGCGGGTGATCGCTCCGCCGTCCCGGATAGCCGCTTCGCGGCTTCCGGGATGACAAGGCAGTGGAGAACGATCTACCGGCCTGAAAAAGGACCCGGACCGGGATAGAGTGGTTGTTCCGCGCGCCGATTCGCGCGGATCCATGAGGCGCGGTCATGTCCAACGAAGATCCCTATCGTCCGAACCAGGGCCGCGACCGGGGCGCCTATACGCCGCCGACCGACGACGACCTGCCGTTCAACCGCGGCGGCTATGATCCGCGCCGGGCGGGCGAAGGCGGCGGGGCCAAGGCGCCGCCGATGACCCTGATCATCTCGGGCGGGGTGCTGCTGCTGCTGATTATCGCCGTGGTGGTCTATTATCGCGCCGGGCCGCGATCCTCGAACGACGCGCCGCCGGCTGTGGGCACGGCCGTGGTGGAAATGAAGGCCGACGCGCCGCTGGAGGCCCAGCCGATCGACCCGGAAGCCGGCATCGACGTCTATGACGCCGCCGAGGCCCCGACCGCCGCCCCGACCTTCACCCCGCCGCCCGAGGTCGCCCAGCCGCGTCCCGCGCCCGCTCCGGCCGGGACGACGACCCCCGCGGCGCCGCGTCCGACGCCCATGACGCCGCCGGCCTCGAAGACCGAGCCCCGCGCCCCGGCCACTGTCGGCGGGACGTCCGGCGTGCAGATCGGCGCCTTCTCGACCCCCGGCATCGCCGACCGGGAGTTCGCCGCCATCGTCGGCCGCTACCCGCAGTTCACCGCCGGCGCCGACAAGCGGGTGCAGGAGGTGACGGCGTCCAACGGTTCGACCGTCTATCGCACCACGGTGACCGGCCTGAGCCGCGAGCAGGCGACCGGCCTGTGCGACGCCATCAAGGCCCGCGGCGGCGACTGTTTCGTGCGCTGATCGATCGGTGACCTCGGCGGCGATCTACGGCTGTAGCGGCCATCGGCTGACAGAGGCGGAACGCGCCTTTTTCGCCGAGGCGAGGCCGTGGGGGTTTATCCTGTTCCGGCGCAATATCGACAGCCCGGAGCAGGTCCGGGCCCTGACCGCTGAACTGCGCGACTGCATCGGCGACGCCGGGGCTCCGATCCTGATCGACCAGGAGGGCGGCCGGGTGCAGCGGATGGGTCCGCCGCACTGGCCGAAATATCCGCCGGGCGAGGCCTATCTGAAGGCGGTGAACGACCCGCTGACCGCGCGCGAGCTTGTGCGGCTGGGCGCGCGGCTGATGGCGCACGACCTGAAGGCGGTGGGGATCAATGTTGATTGCCTGCCGGTGCTGGACGTTCCCGTGCCCGGCGCCCACGACATCATCGGCGACCGGGCCTATGCGCAGGACCCGGCGACAGTGGCGCAGCTGGGGCGGGCGGCGGCGGAGGGGATGCTGGCGGGCGGCGTCCTGCCGGTGATCAAACACATGCCGGGGCATGGCCGCGCCTTCGCCGACAGTCACCACGACCTGCCGGTGGTGCATGCGGATTTCGCGACGCTGGACGGCTGGGATTTTGCACCCTTCAAGGCCATGTCGGACATGCCGCTGGCGATGACGGCGCATGTGGTGTTCGACGCAATCGATCCGAAATGGCCGGCGACGACCTCGAAGAAGGCGATCCGCCTGATGCGCGAGCCTCTCGGCTTCGGCGGGCTGATCATGACCGACGACCTGTCGATGAAGGCGCTGTCCGGGTCGCTGCGGGAGCGGGCCGAGGCGTCGCTGAAGGCCGGCTGCGACGTGGTCCTGCACTGCAGCGGCGACCTCGACGAGATGGGGCTGGTGGCCGAAGGCGTCGGCAAGCTGAAGGGCAAGGCGGGCAAGCGGGCCGCGGCGGCGCTGGCGCGGATCGTCAGCGAGCCGGAGCCGCTGGACCCGTTCGAGGCGCGGCTGCGGTTCGATGCGCTGATGAGCGGGCGGCTCGAGGCGGCGAGGGGGCCGGATGTCGGGGAGGCGCAGGCATGACCGACGCCTTCCAGCCCAATCTGGACTTCACCGCCGCCGAACAGGTCGATGAGCGCGAAGCGTTTGTCGTCGACCTGGACGGCTATGAGGGGCCGCTGCACGTGCTGCTTGCGCTGGCGCGGACGCAGAAGGTCGATCTGCTGAAGCTGTCGATCACCCGGCTGGCGGAACAGTATCTGGCCTTCGTGCACGAGGCGCGGCGGCGGAATTTCTCGCTGGCGGCGGACTATCTCGTGATGGCGTCCTGGCTGGCCTATCTGAAGTCGCGCCTGCTGCTGCCGCGCACCGAAAAGGGCAAGGGCGACGAGATTCCGGCCGAGGAGATGGCCGCGGCCCTCGCCTTCCGGCTGCAGAAGCTGGAGGCGATGCGCAAGGCGGTGGAGGCGATCACCGCCCGGCCGCAGCTGAAGCGGGACGTCTTCAGCCGGGGCGATCCGCAGGCGACGGTGATCGTGCCGTCCGACCGGGTCGACGCCAGCCTCTATGAGCTGATGGCCGCCTATGTGACCCAGCGCCGGCGCGAGGAGCAGCGCCACTACAATCCCGGCCAGCGGGTCGAGGCCTTTGCGCTGGAGGCGGCGCGGGACTGGCTGCGCGACGTGCTGCCGCGTCTGGAGCAGTGGACGCCGCTGGAGCAGGTGGCGCCGGCGCGACGCGGCGAGGACGGCCCGACCCAGGCCAGCTTTACCGCCTCGACCCTGTCGGCCAGTCTGGAGCTGGTGAAGGAGGGGGCGATGGATGTGAAGCAGGCCGAGGCCTTCGCCGACCTGTATCTCAAGCGGCGCGGGCGGGGTCAGGTGCTGGAGCTGGTGCCGTGATCCAGTTCGCCCCCGATCACGGAGAGATCGAGCGCCGCGTCGAAGCGTTGTTGTTCGCGGCGGCCGGGCCGCTGTCGGCGGCCGAGATCGCGCGGCGGCTGCCCGAGGGGGCTGATGTGGGCGGGGCGATTTCGGCCCTGCGCGAGAAGTATCACGGGCGGGGGGTCGAGCTGGAGTGCGTCGCCGACCGCTGGCAGTTCCGCACGGCACCAGACCTGTCCTTCCTGATGACCGAGGAGCGCGAGGAGCCGCGCCGGCTGTCAAAGGCCGCCCAGGAGACCCTGGCCATCATCGCCTACCACCAGCCGGTGACCCGCGCCGAGATCGAGGAGATCCGCGGCGTCNNCTGTCCAAGGCCGCGCTCGAGACCTTGGCCATCATCGCCTATCACCAGCCCTGCACCCGCGCCGAGGTCGAGAGCGTGCGCGGGGTGTCGCTGTCGCGGGGCACGCTGGATCTGCTGCTGGAGATGGGGTTCGTGCGGCTGCGCGGACGGCGGCGGACGCCGGGACGGCCGGTGACCTATGGCACCGCCGACCGGTTCCTGGAGCATTTCGGCCTGTCCAACCTGTACGACCTGCCGGGCGTGCAGGAGATGAAGGCGGCGGGCCTGCTGGACCTGTCGATCCCGGTGGGCTTCGAGGTGCCGGACCCGTCGCGGGCGACGGACGGGGACGACGAGCCGTTGCTGCCGGGCGACGAGGACGCGCCGGAGTTCGCGCAGGATTTCGTGGCGGAGGATTGAGGGTGGGCCCGCGAGGGGAGGTCGATTCCAATGCCCCGTGCGGCCAAGTGGTTAGTGGTTAGTGGTTAG
>DDSO01000145.1:0-161 GCA_002343425.1 Brevundimonas sp. UBA2388 | reverse complement strand
ACTAATCACTAATCACTAATCACTTCATGCCTCCCCGCCGAAGGTGATGCATTCCGCTCCGACCCTTGCTAATCGCTTCAGATGATCGCTCGCCTTCGCCCCGTTCCGTTCGACCTCGGTCCCGTCCATTTCGTCGGCATTGGCGGCATCGGCATGAGCGG
>DDSO01000061.1:9945-10217 GCA_002343425.1 Brevundimonas sp. UBA2388 | reverse complement strand
GCAGGCGGTCGGCATGGTCAACGATCACGGCGTCGAATGCTTCCGCCACCGGCAGGTTCGTGCGATGGGCGGCGCGTGAAGATCCCGGCGAAATCCCCGGCAAAGGCAAAGCTTTCGCGCGCCTCTCCGACGCTGGCGCTTGAAATCCTGCTGATCGAAAGCGCGGGCGGACCGGTCTGCGGCGTCGACGAGGCGGGCCGCGGCCCCTGGGCCGGGCCGGTGTCGGCGGGGGCGGTGATCCTGAACCCCGACGACCTGCCTGCCGGCATCGA
>DDSO01000061.1:0-9870 GCA_002343425.1 Brevundimonas sp. UBA2388 | reverse complement strand
GGCCATGCGCCGCGCGATCGAGGCGATGGCGATCCAGCCCGCCGCGGCGCTGGTGGACGGGAACTACGGGTTCAAACTGCCGTGCGCGGTCCAGACCGTGATCAAGGGCGACAGCCTGTCCCTGTCAATCGCCGCCGCCTCCATCCTCGCCAAGACGGCGCGGGACCGTTTGATGGTCGAACTGGACGTGGAATACCCCGGCTACGGATTCGCCGGCCACAAGGGCTACAATGCGCCGATCCATTCCGCCGCCCTGAAGGCCCTAGGCCCCTGCCCCGCGCACCGGCGCAGCTGGGCGCCGATCCGGGCCCTGCTGAGCGCTGAAGTCTAGCTGGATTCAACTCCAGATCGCAGGGTCAATGACTTCCGCCGAACAATGTTCTTGACTCTCCGCGTGTATGACGCTCAACCTTTGGTCGTTTCCGGGGAGAGGTAAGCTATGAAAGCCGCTATTTCCGCCATCGCCTTGGCATCGCTCGCTTGCGTCGCCTGCGACACGCTTCCGAAGCCCGGAACCCGAAGCTACCTTTCCGTCGCCACCCAGGAATCGCCGCCGAACGGGCCTGTGCGAACGATCGGTACGCTTTTCGTTTGGAGCAACGAAGTCAACGCAGGCGTGATCTACCAGGACGGGAATATTTGCATGCAGCGGGCGATGACCGCCCGCGCCATGAGCGGAAGAATGGACGCGAGCGCGCGTGCAGAGGCACCTGCCAGCGTGTTGTCCGCTATGACGACAGTAGCGGCAGAAGCCAGCGAGAACGGCAACATGGAGGCGGCGGCAGCCATGTCCGCCGCAATCGCCCAGACCGCTACAGCTCTTTCCGCCACCAGCGAGCGCACGGCCTTCCTGGACATCGGGATGTTCTACATTTGTCAGCTGAGTGCGAACGGTCGGCTTTCAGAAACCGAGACCAATGCGCTTTCCATGCAGCTGGTTCAGTCGGCCGCAGGCATGACGCCGACCGGAACCATTCCTCGTGCTGACGCGCCGGACCTTCCCGAACGCGAGAACGATTAGGTCTGCGGCTAGAGCGCCAGCGCCCCGCCCAGCATCGCGCCAAGAAGCGCCGCGACCAGACCCCCGGCTACCACCGTGACCCAGCCGGGCAGATCGGCGATCAGTTCCCGCAGTTTCGGCTCCGCGACCTCGGGATCATTGGCCACCCGCGTATCGAACCGCGCCGACGAGGGCGGACGCCAGGCGACGGTTTCAAACGCATCGGCGGCGCGGCCATAGGCGCGGACGCCTTCAAGTCGACGGGCGGAGGGCATGGGTGACACTTCCATGACCGATCAACGGCAAAGTCAAACGCGCGTTCCGTCGCCCTAGGCCGCATCCGCCAAGCTGACCGGTCGTTCGCTGACCATGAACAGATATTCGACGTTCCGCAGCCGGCCGACCGCCCCGACCTTTTCGCCCCTGGGATTGTGGATGCCGATACGGGCGCCGACGTAGCGCGGGCGGGCGATCTCGATCACCTGCACCTCGCCCCGGCCGGACAGCATCTCCACCAGCTGATCGCGGCCCAGATAGCCCTCGTCATTGAACGAGACGATCAGGTTCGGGGCCTTCAGCCCCTCGATAACCGCCTGCAGCGCCGGAGCGATGCCCGGCTTGCTGTTGAAGGCGCTCTTGCGGGTCTTCACATCGACCCGCTTGTTGGCGATGCCGTAGGTCTCGGGCCTGTCCCACAGCACCAGACTCTCCCAGCAGTGATAGTTGCCGAGGTAGGAATGCTGGTTGTACGGCGGGTCCAGATACACGAGGTCGGCCTCGACCTCGGGGGCGAGATCGACCGCGTCCCGGCGGGTCGCCTTGCACGGTCCGCCCGCGACGCCGGGCAGGATGTCGGGCATGCGCAGCTCCAGCGCATTGTAAGCTCTAGGGGCCCACTTCTTCATGTACGCCATCTGGATTCCTGCCGTGGAATCCACCCGGTCAGCGGCCTCCATCAGGCTTACCAAGACGATGGCTTCCAGCTCCGGCTCGAGCGCGAGTGCGGCGATTCGGTCGCGCATCGCATCAATGAGAGCCCCATTGTCCGGGTGGAAGAAGCGCGCGTCTCGGCAGAATGCCTTGGTGAACCACCCTGCGTTTGGCTTGACCGCACGAAGTTCTTCGAGAACAATCTCAGCGCGAGACAGCCACTTCTCGCGGTCTGATTGAACATATGCGGTCGCCAACGTGTGAGCATACGCATTGTGGTCGTTGGACCAGACCCTAAACCCTTCTCGCTTGAGTGCATGACCAACACGCGAAGTGCCTGAGAAGAGGTCGCATACAGTCCCCCCGCGGGGGAGAACTTCGCCGATGCCGGCAACGATATGATTGAGAAGTGCGCGTTTCGAACCAAGGTACTTAATCATCGCGGTCTGACTCCACGGAATATGAGTCAGCAGCATGTTCTTCAAAAATTTCGGGAAAATTAATTTGCCCAGGAAAATCCTTCGTACCCGCATACAGCAGGGCGACATCGCGGTCCTTGCTTTGGAACTCGCGGCAGAAAAACCGGGGGGCCGGATAACGACCACTGAGTTGAAGCGGCTGATGATTGCGAAATTCAAGCCGACGGGGGGCGATGCAGTGCTAACCGCGCGTGGAGTCAGCCGGTTTGATCAAGTTGTCGGCAACCTCATCAGCAATCGCCCAACACCACGGAGCATAATTTCAATGGGTTATGCCGTTCGAACAGCTGACGGCTTTCAAATCACACCCGCAGGACGAACATTCTTGGGTACCGTGCCGAGGTAACTTTTTCAGCGCTTAGCCTTCGCCGGAGCATGGGCCAGTCGCAGCAGATTCGCAGCCCCCGGCGCGCCGAAGGGCGTCCCAGCCAGGATCAGGATCCGCTGCCCCGGTTCCGCCAAGCCGTAGTCGACCGCGCTGGTCACGGCGTCTTCGGTGACATCCTCCAGCGAGGTCGGCTCCTTGCCCAGCCGCGTCTCGAGGCCCCAGACCAAGGCCAGTCGCCGCGCCGTCTCCGGCTTGGGCGTCAGCGCCAGCACCGGCTGCAGCGGCCGCTCGCGCGCCATCCGCCGCGCCGTGCCGCCCAGGGTCGTGAACACCACGATACAGGCCGTCGACTGGGCCTCGGCCGCCTTGCGCGCCGCGGCCACCAGGGCGTCGGCGTCGATGTCGTCCATGCCGGCGTGTTCGGCGTCCATCAGGCTGGGCCACATCGGATCGCGCTCGACCCGCTCGATGATCCGGCTCATCACCCCGACCGACTCCAGCGGATAGTCGCCGGAGGCCGTCTCGGCCGACAGCATCAGGGCGTCGGCGCCCTCGTATGCGGCGTTGGCCACGTCGGAGGCCTCGGCCCGGGTCGGGGCCGGCGAGGCCGTCATGCTCTCCAGCATCTGCGTCGCCACGATCACCGGCACGCCGCGCTGGCGGGCGGCGCGGATGATCTGCTTCTGGGCCACGGGCACCTCTTCAGGCTCCAGCTCCACCCCCAGATCGCCACGCGCCACCATGACCCCGTCGCAATAGTCGAGGATGCTCTCCAGCTCGAGCAGTGCCTGCGGCTTCTCGATCTTGGCCAGACAGGCGGCGCGGCCCTTCACGATCTGCTTCAACTCGGCCATGTCCTCGGCCTTCTGGACGAAGCTCAGCGCCACCCAGTCGACGCCGATGCGCAGGGCGAAGGCCAGGTCCTCGCGGTCCTTCGGGGTCAGGGCCGAGACCGGCACCACAGCCTCGGGCACGGCCACGCCCTTGCGGTCCGAGAGTTTCGAGCCGCTCTCGACGGTCACGTCGGCCCAGTCATCGGTCCGCTCATTGACCCGCAGCCGCACCCGGCCATCGTCGAGCAACAGCAGCATGCCGGTGCGCAGGGCCCGGAAGATCTCCGGATGGGGCATCTGCACCCGCGTCGCGTCGCCCGGCGTCGGATCGAGGTCGAACCGCATCCTGTGGCCCGGCTTGATGTCGATCTCGACGTCCCTGAACCTGCCCAGCCGCAGCTTGGGCCCCTGCAGATCGGCCAGAACCCCCAGCGGCCGCTTCAGCGCCAGCTCGGCCCCGCGCACGGCCTTCAGCGCCGCCGCGTGATCCTCATGCGTGCCGTGGCTGAAGTTCAGGCGGAAGACATCGACCCCGGCCTGGGCCAGGGCCTTGACCATGCCGGGTGCCCGACTGGCGGGTCCCAGGGTCGCGACGATGCGGGCGCGCCGGGCTCTTTTCATCGAATATCCATGCGATCGGAGGGGTTTCCCCCTTGTGCCCATGAAAGCGCGTCGGGTTAAGGGCGGTTCTTTGCACGAAACACGAAGTTACGCCGAACCGTCGCGCCCCGCCGCGTTTCGCGCTACCTCAGACCGAACAACGGAGCGGACCATGGCGGGCCTCAAGGACAAGCGCGGCTTCATCGACAAGGACCGTCTGGACCTGTCCGAGCGCCAGGCCGTCGAACACTGGATGAAGCGCTGGGGCGTGACCCGCGAACAGCTGACCGCTGCCCACCGCAAGGCCGGCCGCAACGTCAAGGACATCGCGGCGGAGCTGGGCAAGAAGCGCTAGCGCGAAATCTGTCTTGGTGCGAGCGGCGGGGGTCGAACCCGCAATCCCTTTCGGGCGACAGATTTTAAGTCTGTTGCGTCTACCAGTTTCGCCACGCTCGCGGCTGGAGCAATCCTACTGCGCCGGTCTTAACGCGCGGAAGTCCACGTCCGAATTGGCCAGCAGCCACAGGAAGGCGGCCCAGGCGGCGACGTTCTGGTCGAGATTGTCCGGATCGATCCGGTCCAGCACGTCGTCGGCGGTGTGGTGCCAGTCGAAATAGTCCGTGCCGTCCTGGTTGAGGCGGAAGGCGGGCACGCCGAGGGCCACCGTCGGACCGGTGTCCGGACCGCCGCCCGTCGCGGGCGCGCCGTCGAACAGCACGCCCAGCGGCGTCAGCACCGCCTGGGCGGCGCGGCGGAAATCGGTGTCGGCGGCGCCCGGCGGCAGTCCAAGGCTGTAGATCGGCCCGGCGCCGAAATCGCTCTCGCTGATGGCCACAT
This sequence comes from Brevundimonas sp. UBA2388, assembly GCA_002343425.1. Taxonomy (GTDB): domain Bacteria; phylum Pseudomonadota; class Alphaproteobacteria; order Caulobacterales; family Caulobacteraceae; genus Brevundimonas. The sequence continues at coordinate 4,863 of DDSO01000061.1, read as the reverse complement.
GGTTCGCCATCTCGTCGGTGCGGCTGGAGGCGTAGAACCGCGCGCCGGCCAGACCCTGGGACGGGGCGGGCTGGCTGACCTCCTCCGAACCCCACCAGACCACGCGGATGGTCCGACGCGGGCGGCGCGGCATGTCCTCGATCAGCTTGAGGGCGGCGGCGGTGATGGCCACGCCCGCGCCGTCGTCGATCGCGCCCGTGCCCAGGTCCCAGCTGTCGAGGTGGCCGCCGATGACAATGATCTCATCCGGCGCGCCGGAACCACGGACTTCGCCGATGACATTCTGGCTGACCGTCTGGCCGGTGAATCCGGCGGTCGAGAACAGCCGCATCCGCACCGGCTGATCCGTCAGGGCGATCAGGCGGCGCAGCTGGTCGGCGTCGGGCGGGCTCATTGCGAAGGACGGCACCGTCCCCTCCCCGACCCGCGTGGCGCCGGTGTGGGCGAAGCGGTGGTCATGGGTGCCCAGCGAGCGCAGCACATAGCCGACCGCCCCGCGCCGCGCCGCCTCGGTCGGTCCATTGCCGCGAATCGGCGAGGTGGCGCCATAGCCGCGCCCGTCCTGGGCCTGGACGGTATCCTGCAGCACCACCGCGATCTTGCCGGTCAGCGAGCCCACGGGCTGGTCCAGCATCTGCTGATAGGTCTCGAAGATCGCCGCCTCGCCCTCAATCCCCTCGGGCGGCGTGGCATGGGAGCCGCCCAGCGACACCACTTCCAGCGGCTGGGGGAAGGGCGACAGGATCTCGACCCGCGCCTCGCCGCGGTTCCACAGGGCCAGCGGGAATTCCTCGATCGAGACGTTGTCGAAGCCCATCTCGCGGAACTTGTCCGCGCCCCAGCGGGCCGAGGCCTGCTCCGACTCCGAGCCCGCCAGACGCGGCCCGAACCGTGTCGTCAGTTCCGAAACGAGCCCGTACGCCACATTGTCCTGCAGCGCCCTGTCGCGCAGCTGTTCGGCCTCGCGGATGGTGCGGGCGTCCTGGGCGATGGCGGGGGCGGCGGCCATTGTCAGGGCCAGGGCGCTGGCGGCGAGAAGACGGACGGACAGGCGCATGACGGCTCCGGGACTCAGAGGGGAGCCGGAACCTGAACCTTGCAAGGGGAGCGGACAAGCGGTCCGCGTCAGAGTTTTTTCAACGACGCCACAAGCGCCGACAGGGCTATTCGCCCTTGACCCAGGCCTCGACCGGACCCTGCAGCTTGACGGTCAGGGCTTTGCCGCGGCGATCGACGCGGTTGCCGACCGCCAGACGGACCCAGCCTTCCGAGATGCAGTATTCCTCGACATTGGTCTTTTCCTCGCCCTTGAAGCGGACGCCGATTCCCTTCGCCAGCAGGTCGGCGTCGTGGAACGGGCTGTCGGGGTCGACACAGAGGCGGTCGGGAAGATCGGTCATGGCGAGAAGGCCCGGAAAACAGGAGAAGGCGCGGGCTTTAGCCGAGGACGGGCTCGGCTCCAAGAGCGCTTGACCTGACGCCGCGTCAGTCGGCTAGGTTCGTTGCGAATAGCTACGGACCTTAGATGCGCGACCCGATCATCCGCGACTTCATCGCCGAGGCCGCCGACGGCTATCCGCTGTCGATGCGGCTGATCATGCCCGAGACTCCCACGGCAGCCGTGATGGTCAGCTCCGGCACGGGCTTCCCCAAGGGCTTCTATGACCGGTTCGCCCGCCATCTGGCGTCTCGCGGGGCGGCGGTCCTGACGTATGATTTCCGGGGCATCGCCGGCTCGCGGCCCGATGATCTCGCCGCCATGGAGATGGACTATCCCGACTGGGGCCGGCTCGACATGCCGGCGGCCCTGGACGCCCTGATCGCAGCCGCGCCGGGCCTGCCGGTGGTTCATGTCGGCCACAGCGTCGGCGGTCATTTCCTCGGCTTCATGCCCAATCACGACCGCATCGACCGCCACGCCTTCGTCTCGGTCGGCAGCGGCTGGTGGGGCCGGCACCACCGGTCCTACAATCCGCTCGAGCTCTTCTTCTGGCTCGGCTTCGGCCCCTTCAGCCTGATGCGGCACGGTTATATCAAGGGCGGCGGCCTGTGGGCGGGGACCGACCTGCCGGCCGGGGTCTGGAAGACCTGGCGGCGCTGGTGCCTGAAGGAGCCCTATTTCCTCGACGAACTGAAGGACCGGCTGCAACCGCATCATTTCGACGCCGTCACCGCCCCGATCCGCTCCTGGGTCTTCACCGACGACCCGATCGCCACCCCGGTAACCTCGCCCATCCTGCTGCAGGTCTATCCCAGCGCCCCGCGCGAGGTCGTGGTCCGCACCCCGGCCGACTACAACGTCGCCCGCATCGGCCACGAAGGGGCCTTCCGCAAGGGACTGGAGCCGCTGTGGGACGAGATGTTCGACTGGCTGGTTGAACCTTCGGCCGTCGCCCCCAGTTAAACCGCTCCCCTCTCGGAGCCTCCCATGACCGACCAGCCCGCCATCACCGTCGACGGCCACGCCATTCCCCTGCTCGGTTTCGGGACCTGGAACCTGACGCCCGAGGTCGCCCGGAGCATGGTCGCCGAGGCCCTGCGCATCGGCTATCGCCACATCGATACGGCCTGGATCTATCACAATGAGGCGGCGGTCGGAGACGGCATCCGCGACGCTATCGCCGCCGGCCATGTCGCCCGCGAGGACATCTGGCTGACCACCAAGATCTGGGTCGCCCATTTCGACCGCGAGGGCCTGCTGGCGCAGGCGCGGGAGTCCGCCGCCAGCCTCGGCTTCACCCCGGACCTGCTGCTGCTCCACTGGCCCAAGGCCGAACCGGCGTGGGAGGAAACCCTCGGCGCCCTGAACGAGGCCAGGGATATCGGCCTGACCCGCACCATCGGCCTGTCCAACTTCCCGTCGGCCGAATTCCGGCGGGCGCAGGCCCTGTCGAAGGCGACGCTGGTCACCAACCAGGTCGAGTACCACCCCTACCTCAAGCTCTCGAAGCTGCTCGGGACGGCCAGGGACCTCGGCTCCTCCATCACCGCCTGGTCGCCGCTGGCGCAGGGCAATATCGCCGACGATCCGACCCTGATCGAGATCGGCAAGGCGCACCGCAAGACGCCCGGACAGGTGACCCTGCGCTGGTTGATCCAGCAGGGTGTCATCGCCATCCCGCGCACCTCGAAGGTCAGCCGCGCCGAAGAGAGCTTCGACATCTTCGACTTCACCCTCTCGTCCGAAGAGATGGACCGAATCCACGCCCTCGCCCGTCCCGACGGCCGTCTGGGCGACTGGCTCGACAAGGCGTTCAACTGGGACGAAGAATGGGCCTGACGCCCTGCAACCAGACAGGGCGCGCAGAGGGAGCGACCAGATGGGTTCGGTGCTGGGTTTTCCCGGCGTCGATCCGCTCGACGCAGCGGTCGGCGCGAGACTGAAGCGATGGCGAGAGGCCCGCGGCATGGCCGTCGACGACCTCGCCGCCTGTCTNNGTCTGCACATCACCGCCGAAGAAGTCCGCCGTGCCGAAGCGGGCCGCTCCCATCTGAACGCCGCCCGGATCGGCGCCGCGACCAGCGCCCTGCGTCTGCCGCTGTGGGCCCTGGTGTCGGATACGCGGGCCTACTGAAGAGTCGCACCCCCGGACGGCGTGACAGGACGGCCGCGTCCGCCTAATCCAGACGCTCTGACGGAGCGTTCCCCTTGGCCTACAAATCCCTGCGCGACTTCATGGCCATGCTGGAGGCCGAGGGCGAACTGGTTCGCGTCGCCGAGCCCGTCTCCACCCATCTGGAGATGACCGAGATCCAGACCCGGCTGTTGCGCAACGGCGGCCCGGCGGTCCTGTTCGAAAAGCCGGTCATGCCCGACGGATCGATCAGCCCCATACCCTGCCTCGCCAATCTGTTCGGCACGGTGAAGCGCGTGGCCATGGGCGTGACCATGGAGAAGAAGACCCGCACCACCGCCGCCGAGCTGCGCGAGGTGGGCGAACTGCTCGCTTTCCTGCGCAACCCGACCCCGCCGCGCGGCCTGTCGGACGCCATGGAGATGCTGCCGCTGGCGCAGACCGTCATGTCGATGAGGCCCAAGGTGGTAAAGACCGCCCCGGTGCAGCAGCTGGTGCTCAAGGGCGACCAGATCGACCTGACATCCCTCCCCGTCCAGGGCTGCTGGCCCGGCGAGCCCGCGCCGCTGATCACCTGGGGCCTCGTCGTCACCAAGGGGCCTTCCGAGGACCGCGAGGACGACTTCAACCTCGGCATCTACCGCATGCAGGTGCTGGGCAAGGACAAGGCCATAATGCGCTGGCTGGCCCACCGCGGCGGGGCGCAGCACTACGCCCGGCACAGGAAGGCCGGAAAGAAGGGCCCCCTGCCCTGCGCCGTCGTCCTCGGCGCCGACCCGGGCACCATTCTGGCCGCCGTGACGCCCGTGCCGGACACCCTGTCGGAGTACCAGTTCGCCGGCCTGCTGCGCGGCCAGAAGGCCGAACTGGTTCCCTGCAAGACCGTGCCCCTGATGGTCCCCGCCAACGCCGAGATCGTGCTGGAGGGCCATGTCCTGTTCGACGAACACGCCCCCGAAGGCCCCTACGGCGACCACACCGGCTACTACAATTCGGTCGAGACCTTCCCGGTCTTCCAGGTCACAGCCATCACCATGCGCCGCGACCCCATCTACCTGACCACCTTCACCGGCCGCCCGCCGGACGAGCCCTCGGTGCTGGGCGAGGCGCTGAACGAGGTCTTCATCCCCCTGCTGCGCGCCCAATTCCCCGAGATCACCGACTTCTGGCTGCCGCCCGAGGGCTGCAGCTACCGCATCGCCGTGGTGTCGATGAAGAAGGCCTACCCCGGCCACGCCAAGCGGGTGATGCTCGGCGTCTGGAGCTATCTGCGCCAGTTCATGTACAC
>DDSO01000023.1 GCA_002343425.1 Brevundimonas sp. UBA2388 | reverse complement strand
TTCGAATCCCACCCTCTCCGCCACCGCCCTCGTTATGAGTCGCCGGTCAGCCGCCGTCGGCAACCAGACTGCGATAGGCGCGCCAGCTGGCAAGGCCGAGCCAGGGGAAGACGACGACGAGGGCGAGGAACCCGGTCGCCGCCGAAATCAACAGCAAGGCCGTGATGATCACCGCCCAGAGCAACAACGGAAAGAAGTTCGCATTGACGGCGCGCACGCTGGTCGCCACCGCCGCAAACACATTGGTGCTGGAGCTGAGCAGCATGGGCGCGGAAACCACGACAAGCGCATAGGCGACGAAGGCGAGCACGCCGCCGATCAGCGTTCCCGTCATCAGCATGGCCCGGCCCTCGTCAGTGCCGATGGCGAAAGCCGCCAGGGCGTCGACATCCCGGTGAATCTGGTAGGTCGACAGGCCGTAGACGATCTGCGCGATCCGGCTCCACAGGAAATAGAGCATCACCAGAAGCAGGCTGAGATAGGCGACGTCCTGCCGGAATGCCGAGCGCACGAACAGGATTTGCCCCAGACGCGGTCGCTTGCCCTGGTCGATCAGTCGACCCGCCTCATACGGCCCCATGGCGAGGATCGGGGCGATCATGACAAAGCCGGCCGTCAGCACCAGCACCCAGAAGGCCCCGTTGGTCGAATAGACACCGTAGCAGAGCGTGAAGCTGGCGAGCGCTATGGCCAACCCGTACAGAAGGAGCGGGCCCGGGGCCCTCATCAGGTCACGCCAGCCCGCGGCCAGCCAGCCGAAAGGGGCCGCGAGGCTGACCGGCCTTACGGCCGGAAGATGCAGTGTGGCGTCCATGGTTCCCCCCGTCGGATCGCTTGAGCATCGGATACCGCAAAGGATGTCGCCGTTATCCGATCCTGACAAGCGAGATGATTCTCCGGTCCGGCGGGCCGTGCTGCAGAGGCCGCGACCCGGTCGGCCCCGCCTCAGCCGGCGGAGTAGCTGGTCTTGGTCTGGGTAAAGAATTCCACCGCCGCGAATCCCTGCTCCCGCGCGCCATAGCTGGAAGATTTCGAGCCGCCGAACGGGACATGGTAGTCGACGCCCGCCGTCGGCAGATTGACCATGGTCATCCCCGCCTTCGCCCGCCGCTGGAAGTCGCGGGCGTGCTTCAGCGAGCTGGTCACGATGCCGGCGGAGAGGCCGAACTCGACGCCGTTGGCGATCTCCAGCGCCTGCTCATAGTCCTTGACGCGGATGGTCGAGGCGACCGGGCCGAAGATCTCCTCATTGTTGATCCGCATGCCCGCCTCGGTGTCGGCGATCAGGGTCGGCTGAACGTACCAGCCCGGCTTTTCCAGCTGTAGCCGCGCGCCGCCGGTGACCACCCGGCCGCCCTCGCCGCGCGCCACCTCGATGTAGCGGTAGGAGGTCTCCATCTGGTCCTCGGACACGGCCGGACCCATCTGGGTCTGGGGGTCGAGCGCATCGCCGACGCGCAGGGCCGCCACCCGCTCGGCGAGGGCCGCGACGAAGCGGTCGTGGATGCCGTCCTGCACGATCAGCCGGCTGGAGGCCGTGCAGCGCTGGCCGGTGGCGAAGAAGGAGCCGTCCAGCGCGATCTGCACCGCGCGGTCCAGATCGGCGTCATCGAGCACGATCAGCGGATTCTTGCCGCCCATCTCCAGCTGAACCCGGGCCTGCCGCTTGACAGCGCCCGCCGCCACGCCCGCGCCGACGCCCTGCGAGCCGGTGAAGCTCAGGCCGTCGACGTCGGGGTGATCCACCAGGGCCTGCCCGACCCGGCCGCGCCCGATGACCATGTTGAGCACGCCCTTGGGCAGCCCGGCCTCATGCAGGATGGCAACCAGCGCCTCGGCCGTCGCCGGGGTCGGTCCGGCAGGCTTCATCACCACCGTATTGCCGAAGGCCAGCGCCGGCGCCGCCTTCCACGCCGGGATAGCGATGGGGAAATTCCACGGCGTGATCAGGCCATAGACGCCGACCGCCTGACGATAGGTCTGGATCTCCACGCCCGGCCGGACCGAGGCGAGGTTCTGGCCGTGGACGCGCAGGGCCTCGCCCGCGAAATATTTCAGCACCCGGCCGGCCCGAACCGTCTCGCCGATCCCCTCGGCCAGGGTCTTGCCCTCCTCGCGCGACAGCAGCCGGCCCAGCGCCTCGCGCCGCTCCATGACCAGGGTTCCCGCGCGGTCGAGCACGTCGGACCGGACTTCCGGAGACGCTTCCGACCAGCCCGTGAAGGCTTCCTTGGCCGCCGCGACCGCCGCATTGACCTCGGCCTCGCCGCCGTCGGGTGTGCGGGCGACGACCTCGCGGGTGTCCGAAGGGTTGAGACTCTCACCCGGACAATCGGCCGGGATCTTCTCGCCGTTGATCCAGTGGCACAGTTCGATCGTCTCGGTCATGGCGCGTCCTCGGTCTGGTCCCGTCGATCTAGCAACCGGATCGATGTTGCGACAGGCCTGCGGGCGAACCTGAGCCGCAAAGTCTGCGATAAGCTCACCGAATGACCGAGTCGGAGCCGATCATGAGCGCAGCGCACACCGGGCCGGCGACGGGCTGGCGCTTCTGGATCGACCGGGGCGGCACCTTTACCGACATCGTGGCCCGCGCGCCGGACGGGTCGCTTCAGACCCGCAAACTGCTGTCGGACAATCCCGAACAGTATGCTGACGCGGCGGTCGAGGGCATGCGACGCGTCCTCGGGGTCGAGCACGGCCCCCTTCCCGCCGGCCTCGTCGCCGAGGTGCGGATGGGCACCACGGTGGCCACCAACGCCCTGCTGGAGCGNNCTTCGGCGACGCCCTGCGCATCGGTTGGCAGAGCCGGCCCGAGCTGTTCGCCCGCCACATCGTCCTGAACGACCAGCTCTGTGACCGGGTCATCGAGATCGATGAACGGGTGCGGGCCGACGGCGGTCTCGATCGGCCCGTGGACGAGGGCCGGGCTCGGAAGGACCTGATGGCGGCGCGCGCGGCCGGCTTCCGCGCCGTCGCCATCATTCTGGTGNNGAACTGCTGTACGAGCGAGTGGCGGAAGCGCGGGAGCGGATCTCGGCGCGGGGCGAAACTCTCGTGCCCTTCGACGCCGCAAGCGCTCGCGCGGCGTTGGAGGACGCTTATCGCACCGGCATCCGCGCCGTCGCCATCGCGTTTCTGCACGGCTATCGCTACCCGGAACACGAGCGGCTAGCGGCGGAGCTGGCGCGGGATATCGGTTTCACCCAGATTTCGGTCTCGCACCAGGTCAGCCCGCTGATGAAGCTGGTCGGGCGCGGCGACACCACGGTGGCGGACGCCTATCTGTCGCCGATCCTGAGAGCCTATGTGGATCGGGTCGGCGCCGATCTCGGCCCCTCGACGCCCCTGTTGTTCATGCAGTCGAGCGGCGGGCTGACGGCCGCCGAGGCGTTCCGCGGTAAGGACGCCATCCTGTCAGGCCCGGCCGGCGGAGTCGTCGGCATGGCCGAGACCGCGCGGGCGGCGGGCTTCGACCGGGTCATCGGTTTCGACATGGGGGGCACCTCGACCGATGTCTCCCACTTCGCCGGCGACTATGAGCGGACCTCGGACGCCGTGGTGGCAGGGGTGCGTTTGCGTGCGCCAATGCTGGGCATCCACACTGTGGCGGCCGGCGGGGGTTCGATCTGCCGCTTTGACGGATCGCGGCTCAGGGTCGGCCCGGAGTCCGCCGGCGCCGTGCCGGGCCCGGCCGCCTATCGCCGCGGCGGGCCGCTGACGGTCACCGACTGCAACGTCATGCTGGGCAAGCTGCGGCCCGACCAGTTCCCGGCGGTGTTCGGACCAAACGGCGACCAGCCGCTGGACGCGGAAGCCGTGGCCGCAAAATTCGCGACACTTGCTGCCGAGGTCACCCGCGCGACGGGCCGGACGGCGACGCCGGAGACCCTCGCCGAAGGTTTCATCACCATCGCCGTCCAGAACATGGCCGAGGCGATCAAGTCGGTCTCGATCCAGCGCGGCTATGACGTCACCCGCTATGTCCTCAACTGCTTCGGCGGCGCGGGCGGCCAGCACGCCTGTCTGGTCGCCGACGCCCTCGGCATGACGCGGGTCATGCTGCATCCCTTCGCCGGTGTGCTGTCGGCATACGGGATGGGGCTGGCCGAGGTCCGCGCCATCCGTCAGGGGACCGTGGCTGCGCCGCTGAAGGCTGCCGGCGACGCCGCCCTGGCCGAACGCGTCGACGCCCTCGGTCGTCAGGCGCGCGGCGACCTGATGGCCCAGGGCTTCGCCGATGAAGCGATCACCACGCTGGTACGGGCCGAGATCAAATTCGCCGGGTCAGACACGCCGCTGGTCGTTCCCTTCGGCCCGGCCAGCGAAATGCGCGCGGCGTTCGAAGCCCTGCACCGGCTGCGGTTCGGCTTCTTCGCCGAGGACAAGGCCCTGATGGTGGAGGCCCTGGAGGCCGAGGCGGTCGCCGAATCGGATCAGGCCCCGTCGAGGGTCGTGGGTGGCGCATCGGATCAGGCCCCGTCTGTCGTCGAGCGCGTTCCGGTGCGGATGGCAGGCGACGGCCATGATGCGCCCGTCTATCGCCGAGCCGACTTTGGACCCGGGGCCGCAGTCGACGGCCCCGCAATCATCCTCGAGGACACCGGCACCACCGTGGTCGAGCCGGGTTGGCGCGCCTCGGCCGACGCCGCCCTCAACATGATCCTCGAACGCACCATCCCCCTGCCCGCTCGCACAGCCATCGGCACGGACGTCGATCCGATCATGCTGGAAGTGTTCAACAGCCGCTTCATGGCCTGCGCCGAACAGATGGGCGAGGCGCTGCGAGCCACGGCTTATTCGGTCAACATCAAGGAGCGGCTGGACTTCTCCTGCGCCATCTTCGACGCCACCGGCGCCCTGATCGCCAATGCGCCGCATATCCCCGTCCACCTCGGCTCTATGGGTGAGAGCATCCGGACCGTGATCGCCTCGCGCGGCGGCGGCAAGGACGGACGCGGCATGAAGCGTGGCGACGCCTATATGCTCAACGCGCCCTACAATGGCGGCACCCATCTGCCCGACATCACCGTCATC
>DDSO01000162.1:1596-4423 GCA_002343425.1 Brevundimonas sp. UBA2388 | reverse complement strand
CGGCGCGTCCAAGGGCGAGGGCCTGGGCAACCAGTTCCTGGCCAACATCCGCGACTGCGACGCCGTGGCCTTCGTGGCCCGCTGCTTCATCGACGACGACATCACCCATGTCGAAAACCGCATCGACCCGATCTCGGACCTCGAGATCATCGAGACCGAACTGATGCTGGCCGATCTCGAAAGCCTCGAGAAGCGGGTCGTCAACGTCGAGAAGAAGGCCAAGGGCGGCGACAAGGAGGCCCAGACCACCCTGCGTCTGATCAACATGGCGCTGACGCCCCTGCGCGCCGGCAAGCCCGCCCGCGTGGTCCAGGTCGACAAGGAAGACCAGAAGGCCTGGCACATGCTCCAGCTGCTGACCTCCCTGCCGGCCCTCTATGTCTCCAACGTCGACGAGAACTCGGCCGACAAGGGCAATGAACTGTCCGATCTGGTCGCCGCGCGCGCCGCCCGGGACAATGCCAAGGCCGTGGTCATCTCGGCCAAGATCGATTCCGAACTGGCCGTGCTGGACGCTGACGAACAGGCCGAGTTCCTTGAGAGTCTCGGACTGGCCGAACCCGGTCTGAACCGGCTGATCCGCGAGGCCTATGCCCTGCTCGGCCTGCAGTCCTATTTCACCGTGGGGCCGAAGGAAGCGCGCGCCTGGACCATCCATATCGGCGACACCGCGCCCCAGGCCGCCGGCGTCATCCATACCGACTTCGAAAAGGGCTTCATCCGCGCCGAAACCATCGCCTACGAGGACTTCGTCGCCCTCAAGGGTGAGGCGAAGGCCCGCGAGGCCGGCAAGCTGCGCGCCGAGGGCAAGAGCTATGTCGTCAAGGACGGCGACGTGATGAATTTCCTGTTCAACTAGACCGCTCGTCGCTTGAACTGTCGTGCCCTGAGGGTTCTTCATCCGGCGATGGCTGGTTCATCAACCTTCCTGCCGCTGCACCTCGCCCAAAACGGCGCGGCGGCAGATTCAACGCAGCGGACGATCGCTCAGGGGATCGGCCCCGCGGCCGGAGCGGCGGCCGGCGCGGGGCACCGCACCAGACTGACCACCGCATTGTTCCGGTTCAGCCAGGTCAGGCGCATGCCGTCACCCTGCACCGCCATCCTGATCCGCTCGCTCGAGGTCTGGCCTTCCGCCGCGCAGCCCAGCGCCGCCTGATAGCCGTCAGCGACCTGGGTGATCGACAGGATGCCGCAACTGTTCTCATAGCCCTCGAACCGGGTGGTCGTAATCTCGATCGGCCGCTCCGCGCCTTGCGGATTGGCGCACCATGCGGCGTTGGCCGCCCAGCGGCCCACGAAGGTCTGCGGACCGGAGCCCGGCATGATCGAGCCCACGCCGGGCGGCGGGGTCGGGGCTGGCGCCTGGGCTTCCGGCGTATCGATCGGGGCGGCCGGATCGGTCGGCGGATTGGTCCCGGCCTGCCCGCACGCGGCAAGCGCCAGGACGGCCAGCAGGGCGAGGCGATTTGCGGTCATCACACATGAACGCTGTTCGGCTGTCGTGGCTCCGAACTTTCCCCCACATCAAGAATTCGCGGTCACGCTTGCATCGTCCGCAAGATTTTGCGACCGGTTCGCTTGTGTCGAGAACAAGGGGGCGTCCCGCATGACTCAGAACACCAATCCATGGGCGAAACAGATCGATCCGCTGGCGCAGGATATCGCCGCGGTGCTCAGAAGCATGGGCGGTTCGGCCCACCAGCGCGACGTCGTCCAGTGCGTCGCCGCCATGAAACGACAGCGCGGCGAGACCGTCGCCCAGGATCTCGCCAACAAGATCGTTGAGGCCTTCGAACGCTATCGCGACCTGTTCTTCAAACCGTTCGGCGAAGGCTCGATGCGCTGGGCCCTGCAACCCGGCGTCGCCTGATCCTTTCCTGAAACCGGCCAACGAAAAGGCGCGCACCCCGCGAGGGATGCGCGCCTTCGTCGTTTCAGACGTCAGCCTCTAGAAGCGGCGGACGAAGCTGAGGCCGTAGGTATCGGCCTCGCCGCCGTTGTCGCGGAAGTCGCGGCGGGTCCAGTCGGCGCGGATCCCGTTGCGGCCGTCGATGAAATAGTTGGCGCCGACGCCGTAGTTGACGCTTTCGCCGTCGCCCGAGGCCGTCACGCCCGCGAGGTCAGCGGAGACGCGGGTCGTGCCGTAGCCGAGGCGGCCGAACAGCTCGAGGTTCTCGTTGATCGGCAGTTTGGCGACGCCATAGGCGGCAGCGTCCCAGTCATGCTCGATCTTGCCGTCGACGCCCGCGAAGGTGATGTCGTCGTCCTTGACGCCGATCGAGGCCTCGCCTTCGACGCCGAAATTGCGGGTGAAGTCATAGCCGACCCGGCCGGTGATGGCGCCGAGATCGCCGCCGTCGGTGTCCAGCTGGGTGTAGCCAATCGAGCCGGTGATCGGGCTGACAGGCTCCTGCGCCATTGCGGGCGCGGCGATCAGAGTAAGGGCGGCGGTGGCGAGAAGAATGTTACGCATTGTTTCTTGTATCCTCTAGATGTGGCAACCAACGGCTGCCAGCCCCATCCAGCGAAGACACAAATGGGCGGCCGAAAGCGGCGTTCCAGTGGCGGGCCGATACATAACGACAACTGTGTGAACCGAAGCACAGACCGCGTTACTTCAAGAAAGACAGTTTTGTGGCGAGAAGACCGCTGCGCCTGTCAGCGGTCCTTTTCTCGCTCCGTCCCGGCGCGGGCGTGCAGGGCGGCCTGGGCCGCCGCCAACCGGGCGATCGGCACGCGGTAGGGCGAGCAGCTCACGTAATCGAGCCCGGTCTTCTCGCAGAACGCGATCGAAGCCGGGTCGCCGCCATGCTCGCCGCAGATG
>DDSO01000162.1:0-1516 GCA_002343425.1 Brevundimonas sp. UBA2388 | reverse complement strand
TCGTTGGTGCCGAAGGAGAAGAACTCGGCGAATTCGGCCAGGTCGGCGGCGCGCAGGGCGGCGCGGGGCAGTTCGATCATGGTGCCGACGAGGTATTCGACCCGGTCCCCGGCCTCGGCGAAGACGGCCTCGGCGGTGCGATCGGTCAGTTCGCGCAGGTATTTCATCTCCAGCCCGAGGGCGACCAGCGGGTGCATGATCTCGGGGATCGGGGCCTGCGCCGCCGTTTTCTTCACTTCCAGCGCCGCCTCCAGGATGGCGCGGACCTGCATCTCGTAGATCTCGGGATAGGCGACGCCGAGGCGGCAGCCGCGGTGGCCGAGCATAGGGTTGGTCTCGTGCAGCTCCCTGGCCCGGCGCTTCAGCTTGGCAGCGTCGAGGCCCTGGGTGACCGCCAGCGCGTCGATCTCGGCGTCGCTGTGGGGGATGAACTCGTGCAGCGGCGGATCGAGCAGGCGCACCGTCACCGGCAGACCGGCCATGATGGTGAACAGTTCGACGAAGTCGGCCTTCTGGAACGGGGCGATCTTTGCCAGCGCCATACGGCGGCCGGCCTCGTCGTCGGCGAGGATCATCTCGCGCACGGCGGCGATGCGGGCGTCGTCGAAGAACATGTGCTCGGTCCGGCACAGGCCGATGCCCTCGGCGCCGAAGCCGCGGGCGGTCTTGGCGTCCAGCGGCGTCTCGGCATTGGCGCGGACCTTGAGGCGCCGGACCTTGTCGGCCCAGGCCATCAGGGTCTGGAAGTCGCCGGTCAGCTCCGGCTCGATCATGGCCACGGCGCCGTCCAGCACCTCGCCCTTCGAGCCGTCGATGGTGATGATCTCGCCGGCCCGGAACGTCCGGCCGCGGGCGGTGAAGGTCCCGGCCTTGTCGTCGATCGACAGCTCATTGATGCCACAGACGCAGGGCCGGCCCATGCCGCGGGCGACGACGGCGGCGTGGCTGGTCATGCCGCCCCGGGCCGTGACGATGCCGCGGGCGGCGTGCATGCCGTGAATGTCCTCGGGCGAGGTCTCCTCGCGCACCAGGATGACGGCGTCGCCCAGCTGGCTGAGGCGCTCGGCCTCGTCGGCGTCGAAGACGATCTTGCCGGTGGCGGCGCCGGGCGAGGCCGGCAGGCCGGCGGCGACCACGGTGCGGCTGGCCTTGGGATCGAGGGTCGGGTGCAGCAGTTGGTCCAGCGCCGAGGGCTCGACGCGCGAAACGGCCTCTTCTTCCGAGATCACGCCCTCGGCGGCGAGATCGACGGCGATCTTCAGCGCCGACTTGGCGGTGCGCTTGCCGTTGCGGGTCTGCAGCATCCACAGCCGGCCCTGTTCGACCGTGAACTCGATGTCCTGCATGTCGCGGTAGTGGCTTTCCAGCCGCCCGACGACATCGACGAACTCGGCGAAGACGACCGGCATGGCCTCTTCCATCGAGGGGGCGGTCTCGCCCATCTCCTCGCGCCCGGCTTTGGTCAGCGACTGCGGCGTGCGGATACCGGCGACGACATCCTCGCCCTGGGCGTTGA
>DDSO01000035.1 GCA_002343425.1 Brevundimonas sp. UBA2388 | reverse complement strand
CGGTGGGCGGAACAGGCGCGGCGGGGGGCGCGGGCGGCGGGGTCTGCGCCGTCGCGGGCGAGGAGAGGGAAAGAACGCCACAGGTCAGTACGGCGGCGATCAAGGAACGGGTCTGGCGCACGGCGAAATCTCCATCAACGAAGTACTTTACAACACAAAGTGCATAGGCCTGTCAACTGCCGGGGGCGCCAGATCGGGACCGGCCATGGTCAATGCCGTTTGACCACGTTTGTCAGTGATCTGTTTGCGCCTTGAGGCGCGAAGTCACGGCGGGGGCTTGTTGGACCGGCGTAGAGGTCACGGTCATGAGTCGTATCGGGGGCGAAGCCCACCTGGCCCAGGGCTCCAGTGAGTCCGCAGACGCGCCCGGTTCGTCGCAGTCGCCCCTTGGCGAGCGCCGGTCCTACGCAGCGCCCTATGAGAGCCTGACCTTCACCCTGGTGACGCGCGCGCGCCGCGAGCTGACGGTGACGCTGGCCGCCCAGCCTGTCTTCGACCTGAGCCGGTCCGTGCCGGTCAGCCGGCGTATCCGACGGACTGTCCGCCACCGGGGCGGCGAGACGGCGCTGGCAGCGCTTGGCCGCCGGACGCTGGAGCCGATGGACCTGAAGCGGATCGATCTGCAAACGCTCAGCCACGGACTCGATCTGCTGCATCTGGGGGCGGACGACAGCGGTGTCCTTCCGGCCTTCTGGCGCACCGTGGCGTCGAGCGGCGGACGGTTCGCCCTGTTGTGCACCGAGCTTCAGCACGGCGCCGCGCCGGGGGCTCTGCTGGTGGAGGTCATGGGCGGCCTGGAGCAGGCCCCGCCTGATGCGATTGACGAGGCGCTCGCCCATTTCGAGACTGCGGCGCTCGGCGTCATTCTGCATATCGCCCCCGACGCCGGGGCGGCCCGGCGGCTGGCGAATGTGCGCGCGCGGTGCCTGGCCATCGACTTCGCCGGCGTCGCCCACGAGACCCCGCGAGAGTGGCTGGATGCCGCGGCCCTGATCGGCGCGGCGCGCGAGGCCTGTCCGCAGGTCATGTTGTTGAACCTGCGTCCCGACCGTGGTCTGGCCGCCCAGGCCGCCGGGGCGACCCACGCGGTCTTCGCCGGCATGGATGCCATCACCATCTGAGACCGGTTGACGGCGCGCGCGGGTCGGGGCCTTGATCCGGCCATGCAGGCCACGCTTCCCGCCCATCTCTACGGCTGTCCCGACGCCTGGGCGCGCGAGCGATCGGCCGTGTTCGGAAAGGCCTGGCTGTTTCTGGGTCATGAGGCGGAAGCGCCCGCGCCCGGCGACTGGATCGCGAGTGATGTCGCCGGCCATCGCCTGCTGGCGGTGCGGGGCAAGGACGGCGCCCTGCGCGCCTTTCACAATGTCTGTCGCCATCGGGCCGGGCCGCTGGTCACCGGCGCGAGCGGGCACTGCGAGGGTGAACTGGTCTGCGCCTATCACGGCTGGCGTTATGCACTGGACGGGCGGCTGAGGGCGGCGACGGGATTCGGCGCGGCGGAGGGGTTCGACCCGCGGGAATTCGGCCTGCTGGCCCTGAGGCTGGAGATCTGGCGCGGGCTGGTCTTCGCCACCATGGACACGGACGCCCGGCCGCTGGCCGACCATGTCGCGCCGCTGGAAGCCCTGCTGGCCGGGCGAGGTCTGGACATCGCCGCACCCGCCCTGCGCCGCTCGCACGATCTGGCCTGCGACTGGAAGACCTATGCCGAGAACTACCTCGAGGGCTACCACATCGGCGCGGTCCATCCGCTCCTCGCGGATGAACTGGGCGGGGCCGAATACCGTGTGCGGGTCGAGGGTGACCTGGTCGTGCAGGAGGCGGTTGGCGTCAACGACGGCCCGCAGGCGGGGGTCTGGGGCTGGCTGTGGCCCAATCTCGGGATCAACGTCTATCGCGACGGGGCCATGATCGAGCGGATGACGCCGGTCGGGCCGGGCCGGACGCGGCTGGACTATCTGTTCCTCAACGACGGCGGGGAGGGGGCACTGGGCGAGGCCCTGACCGCCTCCGACCGGCTGACCGCCGAGGACGCGGCCATCTGTGAGGCGGTGCAGCGCAATCTGTCGGCGGGCGCCTATGACCGCGGCGTGCTCAGCCCCAACCATGAGATTGCGCTGGCGTGGTTCCAGTCACGCATCGCGGAGGTTCACCCATGACCGAGGCCATCGAAGACAAGCAAAAGCTGGGCTGGGGTCTCGCCGCCCTGGTCGTGGCCGGGAATATGATCGGCTCGGGCGTCTATCTGCTGCCCGCCACCCTCGCGCCGGTCGGGTCCTCGAGCGTGGTCGGCTGGGGCGTCGCCGGTCTGGGGGCCGTGACCCTGGCCCTGGTGTTCGCGGCGCTGGGGCGGTTGCAGCCTGATGCGGACGGACTGTCGGGATTCGCCGAGCGGGGGCTGGGGCGGTTCTTCGGCTTCCAGACGGCGCTGGCCTTCTGGACCGCCTGCCTCGTCGGCAATGTCGCCATAGCGGTCGCGGCGACGGGCTACCTCGGCTTCTTTTTTCCGGTTCTGAAGGAGCCGGTCGCCGCCACCTTCTGCAATCTCGGCCTGATCTGGCTGACGACGGGCGCCTATATTCTGGGGGCGCGGGCGGCGTCGCGGTTCGCGGCCCTTGCGCTGATCGTCGGCCTTGTCCCGCTCGTGATCGCGGTGGCGGCCGGAATCTCGGCTTTCAACGGCGAGACCTTCGCGGCGTCGTGGAGCCCGTCGGGAAACAGTCTGGCCGAAAGCGTGCCCGCCTCCCTCGCCCTGATCTTCTGGGCCTTCCTGGGAGTGGAGACCGCGGCGGTCCTGTCGGCCCGCGTGCGGAACCCGGCGCGTGATGTCGGCCGGGCCTCGATCGCCGGGGTGCTGCTGGCCGCTGTCGTCTATGTCGCAGCCAGCGTGGCGGTGTTCGGCGTGATCCCGGCCGGCGTTCTCGCCGAATCCTCCAGCCCCTATGCCGATCTGACGGCGCGGGTGTTCGGAGCCTCGATCGGGGCGGCGGTTGCGGCCTGCGCCGTGATCAAGGCTGTGGGAACATTGAGCGGCTGGGTGATGCTGGGCGGGGAGACCGCCCGGGCCGCCGCACGATCCGGCTACCTGCCGTCGGGGTTCGGTCACGGCGAGCGGACGCCGATCGTCAACCCCCTGCTGGGCGGGGCGATCATGAGCATCGTGGCGGTGCTGTCCGGCCAGCCGACCCTGGGGGGGCAATTCGGCATGCTGGTGGGCGTCACCTCGGTGCTGAGCCTTGTGGTCTACGGCCTCTGTTCCGCCTCCCTGTTCCGGCTGGCCCGCTGGACCCGGGCCCGGTTCATCGCGGCGCTGGGACTGCTGTTCGCCACGGCCGCCGTGGCCGCCGCGGCGCCGGGCTATATCCTGCCGACGGCGATCTTCTTCGTCGTTACCAGCGGAGCCTGGTTCGCCTTCATGCGGGGCAAGCCCGAGAACCCGGTTGACCCGGCGGCGGGGGCTCACTAGCAAACGCGCCGTTTGCTCGCCGGGATTCGGTGATAGAGAGCGCCCCATGACCACCAAACTCCTTCCCGGCGTCACCGGCGTGCTCGCGCTCGCGGACGGCACCATCCTGCAAGGCATCGGCTGCGGCGCCGTCGGTACGGCGCTCGGCGAGGTGGTCTTCAACACCG
>DDSO01000128.1:72212-72402 GCA_002343425.1 Brevundimonas sp. UBA2388 | reverse complement strand
AAGTGGGGCCTGGACGCCGCCGTCATCGGAGTGACCACGGACACTGGCCATCTTGTGCTGAAGCACCACGGCGAGACGGTCTGCGACGTTCCGCTGGCTCCGCTGTTCGACGACGCGCCCCTGTACGACCGCCCGTGGGTGCAGCCGGAACTTCAGCCGCGCCTCGCCCCCGCCGACGTGCCGGCGCCGG
>DDSO01000128.1:47071-72143 GCA_002343425.1 Brevundimonas sp. UBA2388 | reverse complement strand
CGACCGCCACGTCATGGCCGACACCCTCCATGACTCGGCCACCGCCGCTGACGCCGGCGTGGTGCGGGTCCACGGCACGGACAAGGGTCTGGCCATGACCTCGGACTGCACCCCCCGTTATGTCCAGGCCGATCCCTATGAAGGCGGCAAACAGGCCGTGGCCGAGGCCTGGCGAAATCTGACCGCCGTTGGCAGCCTGCCGATCGCCATCACCGACAACCTCAATTTCGGCAATCCGCAGCGGCCCGAGATCATGGGCCAGANNCGACGGCATGGCCGAGGCCTGCCGGGTGCTGGACTTCCCGGTCGTGAGCGGGAACGTCAGCCTCTATAACGAGACCAACGGCGCGGCCATTCCACCGACCCCGACGGTCGGCGCCGTCGGCCTGCTGACCAACTATGACGTCGTCGTCGGTTTCGGTGGCATGGTCGAGGGCGATGTGCTGGTCCTGATCGGCGAGACCGCCGGCGAACTGGGCGCCTCCATCTACCTGCGTGAGGTGCTGGGCCGCGAGGACGGCGCNNCCGCCGCCGGTCGATCTGGCGCTGGAGAGGAAGACCGGCGACTTCGTGCGCGGGCAGATCGAGGCGGGGGCCCTGACCTGCGTGCACGACCTGTCGGACGGCGGGTTGATCGGGGCGGCGGCTGACATCGCCCTGGCCTCGGACTGCGGCGTCGAGCTGGACGCTACCTCGGCGACCCATGCCCACATCCTGCTCTTCGGTGAGGACCAGGCCCGTTACCTGGTCGCCGTCGGCGATGCGACGGATATCCTCGCCGCGGCCCAGGCCGCCGGCGTGCGNNGCTCTGGCGGGGACCTGTTCCGCCTGCCGCTGGACCACCTGCGCGAGATGCACGAGAGCTGGATGCCTAACTGGATCGAAGGACACGCCTGATGCGCCTCGCACCGATCGCTCTGACCGCCCTCGCCCTGACCCTGTCGGCCTGTGAAGGCGGGGGCGATCCCGTCCAGCAGGCCCTGCGCGACGCCTCGGCCGAGAACCACGCCGAAACGGTGCAGGAAGGCGTTGTCTCCGCGCCGGCCCACGCCGGCGGCCATGGTGCGACGCCGGGGGATCAGGCCTTCGCCGCCTCCGAGGCCGAGATGCACGCCGGCATGGCCAGGGCGTCGGGCTCGACGGTGGACGAGGCCTACATCGCCAAGATGATCGAACACCACCGCGGCGCCGTGGCCATGGCGGAGGTCGCGCTCAGGGAATCGCGCGATCCGGAGGTTCGCCGCATGGCGCAGGTCGTGGTGGATACCCAGACGCGGGAGATAGCGGAAATGCGCGCCTGGAAGCCCGCCACGTCGCCCCCCCGCGCTTCCAACTGAAGGCCCCGGCCGGAGTGAGGCCAGTGGCTCTCACGACGCTGACCGCTAACGGCGTATCCGCCGACCGCCGCGCCGCCTGAACCGGCCACCGCCCGGCGTCCGCAGGACGAGACGCATGGATGCCTGGCTGGAGCGAAAGCCGGGGGTGGCCTCGTCCATTTCAGCGCTGAAACAAGCGTGAAACGCCGACGCGGCAGAATGTTCTCCATCGATGGATGAACTTGGGGAACCCGATGTCGGCGCCACTCCGCTTCCTTATGGCCCTCCTCCTCGCCTGCCTCCTGCCTGGCGTGGGGCATGCCGCGAACATTGAGGGCGTATTCCTGCTCAACCGCTCACCCGACGGTTTTCACCTGAGCCTGCTTCCGTTGGCGGAGGGCGAGACCCAGGTCGTGAGGGTGGGGCCCGGTTCGGATGTTGTATCGGTGCTGCTTCCGCCGGCGACCGGGCGCTCAAGCAGTCTGGAAACCCCCGCGCCCGGCCTCCGGGTCGTGAGCCGGAGAAACGGAGTAATCACCCTGGAAGCGCGCTCGTCCGATGGACGATCGACGATCTCCAGCTGGTCCAACCGGGTCGAGGAACTGACGGGCTATGACATTCGGGTCAGCGTGACCTCGCCCGAACGGAAGCAGGCCTTCCTGATCCACGGCTATTCGACGTCGGCTGCGACCGTCGGTCCGGTCTTCAATCCATTTGTGGCGGCCGGGATGCCTCGGCCTGGCGAAGTGGTCGTCGAAACGGACACGACCCTGAGCGTCACACCGCGCGAGATCATCGGCTCGGCCCCGTTCCGGTTCAGTCGCTTTCCGCTCGTGCAGCTGTCCATCGGCGGGCGCATGGTCGGCTGGGCTGTTGTGGATACTGGCGCGGCGGTGACGGTCATATCTGACTCGGTCGTGCCGGCGGGAACAGACGTCCGGCAGGTCCAGATTGCGACCTACTCGCCAGCCGGACGAAGCACCGAACCCCTGGCCATCGGCGGCGCAGGCGGCGCGGTGGCTGTCGCGGGAGAGGCCGGTCTCGCCGGCTTGTCCATCGGCGCCGTCGAGATGGGACCGACCGACGTGCTGGTTATTGCCGGGCTCTCGGACACGATGAAGAGCCTGACCGGCGAAGAGATCGTGGCGGTCATCGGTCTGGATGTGTTGCGGCGGTCCGAGCGGGTCGTCTTCGACTTCGAGGCCGGCTCGGACATGGGCGAGCTGCGGTTCGAACCTTCCCGTCAGGGCGGCATGCCGATGTCTATCGCCGGGCAGCATCTTTTCGTTGAGGGTCAGGCCGGGAGCCGGGTGAACCTGCTTGTCGACACGGGCTCTTCAGCGGAGCTCGTGCTCGACCCGGCCTCCGCCAGGGCGGCCGGCTTCCGCGAAACGGGCGACGCGGCTCCGGCGCGCGGTCTGGACGGTGCCGCGCTGCAGTTCCAGACGGGCGTTGTGGAACGTCTGACCATCGGCGCGCTCGAGTGGTCTGATGTGCCGGCGCGGCGCGGCGGGGTGCCCGTGTTCAATACGATGCAGAATCGCGAACAGAATATGGCCCTGCTCGGGTCGGGGTTCCTGCGCCGCCTGGATCGCGTGGCGCTGGATTTTGTCACGCTGAAGGTGGAATTCACTCCCTGAAGACCGGCAACCGACAGCGGCGCCGGTTCGATGCCTCGACCTCGCAGCGGAGCGGGAAATTTTCGGGCTGGGTGACGGCTGTCATGCTTCCGGGTTAGCAGTGTGCCCTCAGCCCGGAGCAAACCTGATGGACCGTCCTGACTCCCTGTCCCGTCGCGGCCTGTTGCTGAGCCTCGGCGCGGGTGGCGCCCTGGCCAGCTCCGGCCGCAAGGCGCTGGCCGACCCCGTGTTCGCGGAATATCCGTTCCAGCTGGGCATCGCTGCAGGCGACCCAACCTCCGACGGCTTCGTGATCTGGACCCGGCTGGCGCCCCGCCCGCTGGAGATCGGCCACGGAATGCCATCGGCGCCGGTGCCGGTGAAATGGGAGGTCGCAACCTCGCGTGGCTTCGGCGCTGCCGTCGTCCGTTCCGGCGAGGCGATCGCCCGCCCCGAACTGGCCCATGCGGTCCACGTCGAGGTCGAGGGGCTGGAGCCGGACCGGGAGTATTTCTACCGTTTCAACGCCGGCCGCGAACGCACCCCGAGCGGCCGGGCGAAGACCGCCCCGGCCGCCGGCGCCGCGACCGCCCGGGCCCGTTTCGGCGTCCTGGGCTGCCAGGCCTATGAGCAGGGATTCTACACGGCCCACCGCAAGGCGGCGGCCGAGGACCTGGACTTCGTCTACTGTTACGGCGACTACATCTACGAAGGCCGCGGCAACCGCACCTACACCGGCTCGGGCGGGACCATCGAGAACCCGCGCCAGCATCTGGGCGGCGAGGTCTACAGCCTCGACGACTACCGGCGGCGCTATGCGCAATACAAGCTGGACACCGACCTGCAGGCCAGTCACGCGGCGACGGCGTGGTTCGTGACCTGGGACGATCATGAGGTGTCCAACAACTGGGTCTCCGACAACGATGACGGCGTGCCGCCCGAAGTCTTCCTGCTGCGGCGGCAGGCGGCGGCCCAGGCCTTCTACGAGCATATGCCGCTGCGCCGCTCGGCCTTCCCTCGCGGCGCGGACATGCAACTGTATCGCCATGCCGCCTGGGGAGACCTGCTGGACCTCAACTTCCTCGACACCCGGCAGTACCGGTCGGACCAGCCTTGCGACGACGGCTGGGGCACGACCTGCGCGGGGGTCTCGGCGCGCAACGCCGAGGTGCTGGGTCAGGCCCAGGAGGCGTGGTTGTACCGGAACCTTGACCAGTCGCGGGCGCACTGGAAGGTGCTGGCGCAGCAGATCATGCTGATGGATCTGGACCGGAGGGAAGGGCCTGAGCCCGGCTACAACCTCGACAGCTGGGCCGGCTATGCCATTCCGCGCCAGCGGCTGCTGGACCGGCTGCGCGAACGGCGCATCGGCAACACGATCGTGCTGACCGGGGACGAGCACCAAAACTACGCCGGCGAGTTGTATCGCGACAGCCGCAACCCCGAGGGCGCGCCGGTCGCCTCCGAGTTCGTCGCCACCTCGATCAGTTCGTCCGGCGACGGGCAGGATCAACGAGCCGACGGCCGCCGCTACCTCGCCGAAAATCCGTTCCTGAAATTCAACAACGCCCAGCGCGGCTATGTCGTCTGCGACGTCACGCCCGAGCGCTGGCAGACCGAGTTCAAGGTGCTGGACAAGGTGTCGGAGCGCGGCGGGACGCTGAGCACCCGGGCGAAATTCGCGGTAGCCAGCGGGGATGCGCGGGTCGTGCCGGCCTGACGAAATCGTAATCACCGCCCGCTCGGGCCGGTGTTAGCCTCCGCTCCCGGAAACAGGAAGGCTCCGATGGGCTGGCTCACCGATGAGGAACAGGCGTCCTTCACTCCGGCCGAACGGTCGGAACCGCGCACGCCCCTGCCGGTGCGGATGGTGGCCAGCGAGGAATACGCACCGGTCCGGCAGACGCGGAAACAACGCGAAACCGAGGCTCGGCTCTACGCCCTGGCCGACGCGGTGGCGCCGAAGCTGGGCCTCAGCCGTCGGCGGTTCTTCCAGACCTCGGCGGGCATGGCGGCCGGGTTCGCGGCCCTGAACGGCGCCTTCGGGCCGTTGTTCGAGGTCGGGGCGGCCGAGGCCTCGACCCCTGAGCTGGCGCGGGAACGGGCCAACGCCTTGTCCGGACAGTTCATCATGGACATGCACACCCACTTCCTGCGCGACGACACACGGCTGCAGAATTTTGTCCGGCTCCGCGAGTCGGTGGCCGCGCAGGGCTGGAACCCGAACCTAAGCGCGGCGGGCGCCCAGACCATCGAAGATCTGAAATTCGACAACTATTTCAAGGAAATATACCTCGACAGCGATACCAAGATCGCCCTGATCTCCTCAGCGCCGTCCGACATTCCCGAGGACTGGTTCCTGACCAACCAGCAGATGGCCGAGGCGAAGGCGAAGGTGAACGCCGAGGCCGGATCGGTGCGGATGATGAGCCACGCCATCATGATGCCCGGCGCACCCGGCTGGCTGGACGACCTCGAGGCCGCGCTGGCCCTGCGGCCGGATTCAGTGAAGGGCTATACGGTCGGCGACAACACTCACAAGGACACCGCTCGCTATCCGTGGCGGATGGACTCCGACGAGACCTATCGCGGCTACGAAAAGATGCTCGCCGCCGGGGTCCGGAATGTCTGCGTCCACAAGGGTCTCTGGGGCCGGGGCGGCGACGCGCGCTTCCCCCACCTAGCGCCCCACGCCCGGGTCGATGACGTGGCGAAGGCCGCCAGGGACTGGCCGCAACTGAACTTCATCATCTACCACTCGGCCTACCGGCTGGATGATCCCGACTGGGCCCTGGCCGAGTTCGACCGGACCGGCCGGATCGACTGGGTTACGGACCTCGCCGAAATCCCGGCCACGCATGGGGTGTCCAATGTCTATGGCGACCTCGGCCAGATCTTCGCCCAGACACTGGTCGCGCAGCCCCGGATGTGCGCCGCCATCATGGGGACGCTGGTCAGGGGCCTCGGCGCCGATCACGTCTGCTGGGGCACCGACGCGGTGTGGACCGGCTCGCCCCAGTGGCAGATCGAGGGCCTCCGCCGGCTCGAAATCCCCGAGGACATGCAGCGCACGCATGGCTTCGCACCGCTCGGAACCGCCAACGGGGCGGTGAAGACCGGCATCTTCGGCGGCAACAACGCCCGCCTCTATGGTGTGGAGGTTCCGACGGCGCAGGCTGCGGTCGGCGGCGACCGGTTTGCGGCGATCAAGGCCGACTATGTCGCCGCCGGCGCGACGCCGTCCAACCGCCGCTACGGGTTCGTGGCGCGGGGGTGATCGAGACTTTCTGTGAGAGTGTTCCGGTGCTTCGCCGGGATGATCTTGAGCACAGCGGTGAGCACAACTCCTATGCACCCGCACAGCGTGCCGGCTGCAACCAGCAGCGCTGATGGCCCAACGGCGACGCCGGAAATGTCTGTGTACCGCGGGTCCAGAGAAACGCTCATCAGGATATCGGCGGCGCCGTAGAAGCCTAACAGCGGCCCAAGAGCCCCCAGCATAGACGCCAAAGCCGATGAGAAATTTCTGAACCGACCTCGAGCGAAGAGGTCAATCACAACCACCACCAGTATCGCAAGAGTCAGCCAGAATAGGCCGTGAAGGACGAAATTCGCCGTCGGCGGAAGCCCCTCGGCGAGCAGATAGCTGGGCAACCGGCCGAGCGACTCGTCGCTGACCTCTACCGGTTCCATCGCGTCCTCCCAACCAAGCTTGGTGGATGATGCTCAGACCGCAAGCACGGGTCAACGCACCGGCTGGTGCCTTGGAAGCCTCTAGACTGCCGGCACCGCCTGGCTCAACCGCCCCCCGACCCGGATCGGTTCGACACGGGTGGCCAGTCCAGTCTTGTCGTCCGTCTCGACATAGACGCCGCAGATGGTCGCCGGGCCGTGGGCCGGGACATAGCGGCCGCCGGAGAGCCGGGTGGTGAAGCGCCGCAGCGGCTCTTCCTTTTCGTTGCCGATGACGCTGTCGTAGTCGCAGCAGCCGCCGGCGTCGGTCTGGTAGGCCGTGCCGCCGGGCAGGATCTGGCAGTCGGCCGTCGGGACATGGGTGTGGGTGCCGACCACCAGCGAGGCCCGGCCGTCGCAGAAATGGCCCATGGCCATCTTCTCGGAGGTGGCTTCGCAATGCATGTCGACGATGATGGCGTCCGCGACCACGGCCAGCGGACAGGCGGCCAGCTCCTTCTCGACCGCGCTGAACGGACAGTCCATCGGGTCCATGTGGATGCGGCCCAGCACATTCATGACCAGCACGGTCTTGCCGCTCTGGGTCTCGAACAGATTGGCGCCGGCGCCGGGCGCATCCATCAGGCGCGGATAGTTGGCGGGCCTGATCAGCCGCGGCTCGCGGACGATATAGGTCAGGGCCTCGCGCTGGTCCCAGCTGTGATTGCCCAGGGTCAGGCAGTCGGCCCCGGCCATGAACAGCTCGCGCGCGGTGTTCTCGGTGATGCCGAACCCGCCCGCGGCGTTCTCGGCGTTGACCACCACGAAGTCGAGTTTCAGGTCGCGCTTCAGACCCGGAAGGTGATCGCTCAGCCCGTCCCGTCCGGACTTGCCGACGACATCACCAAAAAAAGCCAGTCTCATGTGAAGGGTCTATAGCCGGTCTCGGTCAGAACGCCATGCAGGCGGACGTCGTGGGCCTCAACCGGCAGGTCGTCGACTTCCTGACCCGCATAGGCGAAGCCGATGCGGGCAGCGCCCGGCCGCGCCGCGAAGGTCCGGTCGTAGTAGCCTCCGCCCTGCCCCAGCCGTCCGCCCCGGGCGTCGAAGGCCAGCAGCGGGGTCAGGATCAGGTCGGGATCGACGACCTCGGCGAGCGGAAACGGCGCGGGCACGCCCGCCTCGTCGAGTTCCAGCGGCTCGCCCGGCGACCAGCGCCGGAAGATCATCGGCGCATCCCGCTCGACGACGACCGGCAGGCAGAGCTCGCGACCGGCCTGGACCAGGGCCTGCGACAGGGCGCCGACGTCCAGTTCCGATCCGATCGCGCGATAGACTGCGACAAGGCGACCCGGCGGCAAGGTGTCGGCCTGCTCGGCGGCGCGGGCAGCGGCGCCGGCATCAAGGCCCGACAGACGCTTGCGCGTCGCCCGCATGACCGATCTGAGTTCGCGTTTGTCGATCATGGGGAAATGAGGTTGGCGGCGCCGCAAGAACCGTGAAGGGCGTTTAAATCCTCTCGACCTGGGTAGCCAGGTGGGCGCCGTGTGCCCAGGCCCACGGGCCTGATCAGGGACAGCTCCCTTTGAGTGAATTAAGGTCGCAAGGAAATGTTGCCTTCGACGAGAGCCGCAGCAGGACCCGCCGCTGAGCAAGATAGTCCCTAAGCCGGGGCGGAACAATGGCCGGGGGTCAGAGACCCTGTGCGATCTTCTCCAGCCGGGCGGCCACGGCGTTCAGCGCCTCGGCCACGCCGTCGCTTGAGGCAGCGGCGGCCACCGGGGATGTCACCGGATTGCCGAGTCGGACCTCATGCAACTCATCCGCCAGCATCAGCCCCGCCATGAGGAACAGGCGAATGTCGCCGACGTGGCCGACCTCGCCCGCCACCTGGCGGACATGGCCGTCGAATTGTTTGGCCAGGATGCGGACGCGCTCCTCCTGGCCGTCGGCGCAACCGACGGCATAGGGGCGGCCGTTGATCTCGACGGTCACCGTCGCCATCAGCGGGCCTCCTGTTCGGCCAGACTGTCGCGGATGGCGTCAGCGGCGTGGGACAGGGCCTCTGCGGCGTCGCGGCCGGCCGCCTCCAGCTCATGGATTCGCGCGCGATCGGTTTCGGTCGAGGGTTCCGGGGCGAACAGGTCGTCGTCCGGCACGCGGCTGGTTCCGGCCGCGCGGCTCTTGAGATCGAGCAGGCGGCGTTCCAGCAGCGCCAGCGCGCGATCAACCCGGTCCTTGGCGGCCGATGCAGCGTCCATTCAGCTCATATCCTCCAGAATCCGTATAGAACCCGCCGACGCGTCGGGGTAAAGCGGCGCGCCTCCCTTTTTCCGCCTCCCGACGAAAGGTCCCACCGTGACCGACGCCAAAACCGTATCCGCAAAGGCCACCCCCAAACAGATGGCCGATGCCATCCGGGTGCTGTCCATGGACGGGGTCGAGAAGGCGAAGAGCGGCCATCCGGGCATGCCGATGGGCATGGCCGATGTGGCGACGGTGCTGTTCTCGAAGTTTCTGAAGTTCGACGCGAGCCGCCCCGACTGGGCCGACCGGGATCGCTTCATCCTGTCGGCGGGCCACGGCTCGATGCTGATCTATAGCCTGCTGCACCTGACCGGCTACAAGGCCGCGACCAAGGAAGAGCTGTCCAACTTCCGCCAGTGGGGCTCGAAGACCGCGGGCCACCCCGAGTTCGGCCATATGCCGGGCGTCGAAACGACCACCGGCCCGCTGGGTCAGGGCTTGGCCAACAGCGTCGGCTTCGCCATGGCCGAGCGGCACCTCGCCGCCAAATACGGCGCCGACCTGGTCGACCACCGCACCTGGGTTATCGCCGGCGACGGCTGTTTGATGGAAGGCGTGTCGCAGGAGGCCATCGCCCTCGCCGGCCGCTACCGGCTGAACAAGCTGACCGTGCTGTGGGACGACAACGCCATCACCATCGACGGAGCGGTATCCCTGTCGGACGCCACCGACCAGAAGGCGCGCTTCAAGGCTGCCGGCTGGGCGGTCAAGGCGGTCGACGGCCACGACATGAAGGCCATCAAGTCGGCGCTGCAGTGGGCGACCCGGCAGGACAAGCCGACCCTGATCGCCTGCAAGACGAAGATCGGTCGCGGCGCCGCCACCATGGAAGGCAGCCACAAGACCCACGGAGCCGCCCTCGGCGCGGCCGAGATCGCGGCCACCCGTCTCGGTCTGTCATGGACGCATGAACCGTTCGAACTGCCCGAGGCTGTCGATAAGGCCTGGAAGAAGGTCGGCAAGCGCGGCGCGAAAGAGCGCAAGGCCTGGGAGGCCCGGTTGAACGCCTCTGCGCAGGCCGCAGACTTCACGCGGGCCATGAAGGGCGACCTGCCCGCCGGCGCCTTCGACGCCCTGAACGCGAAGATCGCGGAACTGGTCGAGACGAAGCCGGCACAGGCGACCCGCCAGTCCTCGGGCGCGGCTCTGGATGAGCTGTTCGCGGCCATCCCCGAACTGGTCGGCGGCTCGGCCGACCTGACCGGCTCCAACAACACCTTCGTCAAGGGCACGCCGATCTTCGACGCCCCGACCTATGAGGGCCGCTACGTCAACTGGGGCATCCGCGAGTTCGGCATGGCCGCAGCCATGAACGGCATGGCGCTGCACGGCGGGATCATCCCCTACGGCGGCACCTTCATGGTGTTCTCGGACTACAGCCGCCCGGCGATTCGCCTCGGCGCCCTGATGGGCGTGCGGGCGATCCATGTGCTGACCCACGACTCCATCGGTCTCGGCGAGGACGGCCCGACGCACCAGCCGGTCGAACATCTGGCCGCCCTCCGCGCCATCCCCAACCTGCTGGTCTTCCGCCCGGCCGACACGGTCGAGGCCATGGAGTGCTGGCAGGCGGCGCTGGAGCACAAGTCCGCGCCGTCGGCCCTGGCCCTGTCGCGCCAGAAGACCCCCGCGGTGCGCACCGTGGCCTCGGACGGCAACCTGTCGGCCAAGGGCGCCTATGAAATCCGCGCGGCGAAGGGGACGGCCAAGGTCACCCTGTTCGGCACGGGCACGGAACTGGCGCTCGCGCTGGCCGCCGCCGATGTGCTGGAGGCCGAAGGCACGCCGACCCGCGTCGTCTCGGTCCCGTGCTTCGAGCTCTTCTTCCAGCAGGACGCCAAGTACCAGGCCGCGGTCATCGGCCGCGGCACGGTCCGCGTCGCCGTCGAGGCCGCCATCCAGCAGGGCTGGGAACGGTTCATCGGCGAGGACGGCGCCTTCGTCGGCATGACCGGCTTCGGGGCCAGCGCCCCGGCAGAGGTGCTGTACGAGAAGTTCGGGATCACCACGGATGCGGTGGTCGCGGCCGTGAAGGCCCGGCTCTGACCATGCGCCTCGGCACCCCCCTCTCCGACAGCGCCGTCCGCGTCATGCTTCTCGGTGCCGGGGAGTTGGGCAAGGAGGTGGCCATCGAGCTGCAACGTCTCGGCGCCGAGGTGATCGCGGTCGACCGCTATCCGAACGCCCCGGCCATGCAGGTGGCGCACCGCAGCCATGTCATTCCGATGACCGATCCTCAGGTGCTGAACGGCGTTATCATGGCCGAGGCTCCGCACATCATCGTGCCGGAGATCGAAGCCATCGCCACCGAGGTGCTGGCGCAGATCGAGGCGGCCGGTCTGGCCACCATCATCCCCACCGCGCGCGCCACCCAGCTGACCATGAACCGCGAGGGCATCCGCCGGCTGGCGGCCGAGGAACTGGGCCTGCCAACCAGCCCCTATGCCTTCGCAACGTCCGCCGCCGAACTGGCCGATGCCGCGCAGCGGATCGGACTGCCGGTCTTCATCAAGCCGGTGATGTCGTCGTCGGGGAAGGGCCAGTCGATGATCGACGCCCTTGAGGACGCCGCCAACGCCTGGGCCTATGCGCAATCCGGCGGACGGGTCGAGACTGCGACGGTGATCGTCGAGGGCCGGATCGATTTCGACTTCGAGATCACCCTGCTGACCGTCCGTTCGCTGCGGGACGGCGCCGTCCGCACCGACTTCTGCGCCCCCATCGGCCATCGTCAGGTCAAGGGCGACTATGTCGAGAGCTGGCAGCCACAGGCGATGACTCCCGCCGCCCTGGCCAGCGCGCAGGACATCGCCCGCAAGGTCACCGATGCGCTGGGGGGGCTCGGGGTGTTCGGGGTCGAGCTGTTCGTGAAAGGGGACCAGGTCTGGTTCTCGGAGGTGTCGCCCCGCCCGCACGACACCGGTCTGGTGACCCTGGCGACCCAGACCCAGTCCGAGTTCGCCCTGCATGCCCGCGCCATCCTCGGCCTGCCCGTCGACGTCAGCCAGCGCGACATCGGCGCCAGCGCGGTGATCTACGGCGGCATGGATGCGGTCGGGATCGCTTTCGAAGGCGTAGCCGAGGCCCTGTCTGTCCCGACCGCCGACCTGCGCCTGTTCGGCAAGCCCGAGAGCTTCGTCACCCGCCGCATGGGCGTGGCCACGGCGCGCGGCGAGACCGTGGAGCAGGCTCGCGAACGGGCGCGCGAGGCGGCGTCGAGGGTGCGGCCCGTCCGGGGCTGATCGATCAGGGCCGCGCCAGAACCGCCTCGGCGGCGGCCTCGATCATCGCATCCCGCCCCTGGCGCAGCTCGTCGGCGCGGAACTGGATCTCATGGTCCGGGGTGACGCCGACGCCCTCCAGCACAGCGCCGGCGCCGGAGCGGAAGCTTCGCATGCCGATGCTCAGTTCGCCCCCATCCGGCAGCAGAAGGTCGCGCGAGGCGACGACCGCCCCCATCGATCTCAGGCCGAAGACGGGACCGCGGCCGGTCTCCTGGAAGGTCGCGGCGAAGACCTCGGCGCCGCTGGCGGAGCCGTCCCCGATGACGACAGCGACGGGTCCCGTCCAGACGTCGCGGGGCGGCCGGGTCCGGTAGGGGAAACGCGGCACGTAGCCGAAGTCTACCCAAGCATAGGGTTGGCGATCCGGGAAGAAATGGGCCAGCGTCCGCCCGACATCGTCGATGAAACCACCGGGATTGTCGCGGAGATCGATGACGATCCCCTTGGGCGGGTCAGCTGCGGCGGCGCGCATCTGGTCGTCGAACCAGCGCCGTGTCGCTGGCGCGAAATAGTCGAACGACAGCACGAGGACGCCATCGGGCCGCCGCACGGCGTCGCCGAGATAGGGCGGCAGGGGGACGACCGGGATCCTCACCTCGTGCTCGACGTCCTGTCCGTCGGTGAAGACAACCACCTGGACATCGAGAGTCTTGTCCAGGGACGAAGTCACAGACACGGGCTCTCCGTT
Organism: Brevundimonas sp. UBA2388; assembly: GCA_002343425.1. GTDB lineage: Bacteria > Pseudomonadota > Alphaproteobacteria > Caulobacterales > Caulobacteraceae > Brevundimonas. Next base: position 59,257 of record DDSO01000128.1, on the reverse strand, counting down.
CAACCGGTCGGCGCGCCAGCCGAGTTGCACCCCCGCCAGATCGGCGGGGCCGCCGGGCCGGATTGAAGTGACGATGAGCTGGTCATCGATGCGCCGCATGCTGAACCCGAGATTGGGCGTGGGCTCGAGGCGGGCCAGCGTGCGTTCACGATGGCGCGTCGGCGTCAACGCGGTCGTATGTCGGTCGCCGAGCAGGTCGAGGGTCTCGTTCAGCGCCCTGTAAAAATCGCCCTCCGTCGGCTGCACGAGGGCCGCTTCACGACGGGCGGCGGCCTCGCCCGCCCAGTCGATTCCCCCGAAATCCCGCTTGTAAAATCGCAGCCCTACCCAGCGCACAGCGGAATCATATACCCGTGCGTTCAGCGCCTCGCGCGCAGCCGAGCCGTCCTCCACCTGCACCGGGGTCGGTATCCGGGCGTCATCGTCGTATGGAAGAAAGCTCTGGCATCCCGTTAACAGAACGGCCGCGCCGGCAACGGCTCCGAGACGCCGTAAAGTACTGAAAACAGACACTATATCTCTCATGCGCCGAGACTAGCCTGATCGTGCGCCCCGGGCCAGCCCGCGCCGTCCGAGGACAAGGTACCGGTGCGTGGCGCGGAACTCGGAAGCGGAGCCGGGATCGTCGCGCGCCGTTTCAGTGCCCTGGCGAGGCGACGCGCGCCTGGTCCGCGCCGGCCAGCGCAGCCATCGCCGCTTCCAGCCCCGGATCGCGGCCGGCGCGCCTGTCTTCCAGCGTCTGTTCGGCGGCAACATCAGGTGTCACGCCGCGCTTTTCCAGCCGAACCCCACCCGACGTGATGAAGTCGGCGCGGCTCAGACTCAGCCTTCCGCCGTCGGGCAGGCGGGTCTCCTGCGAGATCAGAACCGCGCCCGCCGTCGGCGCGCCGACCACGACCGCGCGCCGCGCCTCCTGCAGGGCGGCCGGGGTCAATTCGGCGGCGCTGCGGCTGTTGGCGTCGACGAGGACGGCCACGTCGTTCCCGACCGGCTCGGCCAGATCACCGCAACCGCCGGCGGTCCTCAGCTCAACGCGGCGCCCCGAGCGGCCCGTGCGGGCGGCCCACAGGCGATCGCGCGGGAGGAAACAGCTGAGCACGGCATCGGCCTCGGCCAGCCGGCCGCCGGGATTGCCGCGCAGGTCGATGACGACGTCGGTATCCGGCGGCAGGTCTTCGAGCTGCTCGCCCATCCAGCGGCCCAGCCCCAGTTCGAAGCCGTCCACGGTCAACACCAGAACCCCCGGACGCGAGCGGTCGGCGACGAAGGCCGGCGACGGCTCCATCATGCGGGGGATCAGGGTCAAGGGGCGGGCGGCGCCCTCGCCGTCGATCAGCGACAGGGTCACGGGGTGCCCCTCCGCGATGTCCTGCTCCGGCGTCCAGAGCGCGCCGTCGCCTGTGACCAGCCGCCAGCCAACGGCCACCCCGGCCTCGGCGGCGGGCGAACCGGGCCGGACCTGTTCGATCACATAGAGGTCGCCCGAGGGCTCGGGCCTCAGGGACACGCCGATGGCGGGCCGACGCTGACGCAGGGTATCCTGGCGTCGAGCCACGGCAGGCGGCGCCGCGCCGGCGTGATCATCGTCCAGCAGATCGAGCATGCCGCCGAGCGCGCGATACAGGGTCCGGTCGTCCGGCGCCGTCAGCGCGACTGGCCGCCAGGTGCGACGGGCGGCGATCCAATCCACCCCATGCAGGTCGGGGTCGTAGTACTGGCTTCTCACCTCGTTCCAGACACGGTCGAAGACCCGCTGGTTCATCCGCGCGCGCTCGGGGTCGAGCGTCGCGGAGGCCGCCGGGGGCGCGCCGGCCCCGGATCCGGGATCAGCCGCGAACGCCGGAGCGGCGATGAGCGCAAGGCTCATCGCCGCCGATGCAGTCAAAATCCGGAGAATACGACGGTAATTCACGGCGCCATTAGAAGGCGCCCATCCTGTCTTTCAACTCACGAAGTCGCAGACGGATCAGTCTTCATCATTCTGTCGCGTTTCGATGCGGTGAACGAAGACCTCGGAGCCGTGGCCGGAGCCCCGCTCGCCCGCCTCAATGAAGCCCGAGCGATCGGCGTCCATCCGGGCGAAGGCCTCCCGCAGGGGCGCGCTGAACTCGGCTTCGCTGATCTTGCCGTCGTTGTCGGTGTCGAGATCGTTCTGTCCGCCCGGACCGCCGTGGATGACGATCTCGCGTTCGCCGCCCGGACCGGTCAGGCTGCCGACGAAGACCATGGTCCGCGCCTCGCCGTCACCCGCATGTTCCGCATGGCCGCCACCCTCCCCGCCGGGATGCGTCCGGCGCATTTCGAAATGCCGGACGCCCGGACCGCCCGGACCGCCAATGACCCGGATCTCATGCTCGCCGGGACCGCCCGGACCGCGCATGATCCGGATGTCATGCTCTCCACCGCCCATGGCGCCGTGACCGGCGGACAGTTCCTCTGACGAGAGGCGACCGTCGCTGTTGGCGTCCATGCGGGCGAAATGGTCGTTCAGCGGCGCGGCGAACTCCTCGCGCGTGATATGGCCGTCGCCGTCCTTGTCGAGCCCGCCTGGACCACCGGCGCCCATGACCATGACGCGCGTGTGGATTTCGGGCGGCGCGGGCGGCGCCGGGGTCTGCTGCGTCAGGATGGCGGAAAGGGCGATCAGGGTCAGCATGAGCGGTCGGCTCCCGTTATTGTGCGGCCTCTGTTCGACCACGCCCCGCTTGCCGGAGTGTTTCAACGGCGCCGGCGATTGTTTCAAAGCTGAAATGACGGCGAGCGTCTGGTTCGCCACAATGGCCGCCATGCAAGCCGACGCCGCCCCCCGCATTCTCGTCGTCGACGACGACCCCGGCATCCGCGAGGTGCTGTGCGACTATCTGGTCCTGCACGGCTATGACGCCGTCGGTGCCGCCTCTGCCGCCGAGATGGATCGCGCCGTGGCGCAACAGACGCCCGACCTGATCGTGCTGGATCTGATGATGCCGGGCGAGGACGGACTGTCGGTATGCCGCCGCCTGGCCGGCAAGGGGCCGCCGATCGTCATGCTGTCGGCCATGGGCGAGGACACCGACCGGATCATCGGCCTGGAGCTGGGGGCCGACGACTATCTGGCCAAGCCCTGCAATCCACGTGAACTGCTGGCCCGCGTCCGCGCCGTGCTGCGACGCCCGCGAGATGAGGCGGTAGCCGAAGGCCCGGCCCTGACCTTCGCCGGCTGGCGGCTGGACCTGTTGCGGCGCGAGCTCACCCGGCCGGACGGTCGCTCGGTCTCGCTGTCGGCGGGGGAGTTCGCCCTGCTGCGCGCCTTTGCTGAACGGCCCGGGCGGGTGCTGACCCGCGACCAGTTGCTGGAGCGGGCGCGGGGCGCCGACGCCGACGTCTTCGACCGCGCCATGGATGTGCAGATCAGCCGCCTGCGCAAGAAGCTCGACGACGGCTCCGGCCTGGAGATGATCCAGACCCTGCGGGGCGAGGGCTATATGTTCGACGTCAGGGTCGAGCGGCACAACGGCGCGATCCGGGGCGTCGGATGAGGCGGCCGACATCCTTCCCCGTGCTGGTTCAGGTGGCGGCGCTGGCGGTGCTGGCGGTGGTCATGTCCCAGGCCGTCGCCTTTGGCGTGGTCGTGCTCGCCCCCGAGCCGCGCCCTGCAGGCTTCAGCATCGGCGCGGCGGCAGATGCCCTGAAGGGCGAACCGGCCGAGACCGCTGACGGCCGCGCCCTGCGTCGTCGCATCGTCGATCGGCCGCCCGGTCCGGAGGTCGATATCCAGATCGACCCCATGGCCATGGCCATCCGCGCCGGTCTGGCCCAGCGGCTCCGGGTGGAGCCGGACGCTGTCCGGGTCAAGGTCGATCACGGTCCGCCCCGCCGGCGCGCACCGGGGCCGGAGGAGGGCGAGACTTCCGAACGGCAGATGGATTTCATCCTCGTGCGTCCCGAAGGCGGCCCGCCGGCGGGTGAGCGGGATGGCGTGCGCGGCGCGGCCCCTTCGCCGCCGCCCGTCGTCATCGCCGTGCCGCCCGCCGGATCCGACGAAACCGTGGTCGTGCGTCGCGGAGCCGACGTCGAGGCCCAGTTGCGCATGCGCCACCTGGCCCCGGGCGGCCCGGAGAACGGGGCCTTCGTCATTGATCGGGAGACCCATCAGTTCACCGTGCGGGCCGACCGCCTGACCTTCGCGCCCTTCTCCGCCTCGGTGCGCCAGCCGGACGGGCGCTGGGCCACGGTCGAACCGCCGCGCGGCCTGCTGTCGCCCTGGCAGCAGCGCATTCTGCTGGCGCTGGGCATTTCCATGTTGTTGCTGGCGCCGCTGGTGTGGTGGATGGCGCGCAGGCTGACCCGACCGATCAGCGTCTTCGCAGACGCCGCCGAGCGCTTGGGCGCCGACCCCGAGGCCGAGCCGCTGACGGCCTCCGGTCCCAGCGAGGTGCGCACCGCCATCCACGCCTTCAATGACATGCAGGCGTCCCTGCGCGACCACATGCGCAAGCGAACCCAGACGGTGGCCGCCATCGCCCATGACCTGCGCACGCCCCTGACCCGCCTGCGTTTCCGGGCCGAACAGGCGCCCGAGGCCGTGCGCGACCGGATGGCCGCCGATATCGAGGAGATGGACGCCCTCATCGCCCAGGCCATGGCCTATGTCCGCGGCGAGGCGACGCCCGAGCGGCGCGAGGCCTTCGATCTCGACGCGCTTGCCGCCGATTGCGCGGGAGGGTTCGCCGAGACCGGCGGACCCGTGACCTTCGACGGCGGCGGCGAACTGCCGGTCGAGGCCGACCCCGCCGGCCTGCGCCGGGCGCTGGGCAATCTCATCGCCAACGCCGTCAAATACGGGGGCGCGGCGCGGGTGAAGGCCTTTGCCCGGGACGGTCGCGCGGTGGTCACGGTCGAGGACGATGGCCCCGGCCTGCCCGACGACGAACTCGAGGCCGTCTTCGAACCCTTCCACCGCGCCGAACGCTCGCGCAGCCGCGAGACCGGCGGAGCGGGTCTTGGTCTGACGGTCGCCCGTCAGGCAGCGCGGGCTCACGGTGGCGACGTGACCCTTTCAAACCGGAGCGACGGCGGCTTGGTCGCCCGGCTCGAACTGCCACTTGTCCAGCTCACGGAGAGGCACTGATGCGCGCCCTGATCCTCGCCGCCGCCCTGCTCGCGGCGGTACCCGCCCTCGTCCAGGCCCAGACCGCGCCGGCGCCGACCGCAGCCGCCCAGCCGGCGCCGCGCGAGACGGTCGCGGCTGTTGCGGCTCGCATCCGCGAACTCTATTTCGATCCCGCCGCCGCCGACCGCATTGCCGACGCCCTCGAGGCCGAAGCCGCCGCCGGGGCCTTCGACAGCCTGACGGACCAGCGTGACATGGCCGCCGCGCTGAGCCGTCGCCTGCGCCCGCTAGACGCGCATTTTAATGTCGCTTGGGACCCCAACGCACCTACCGGACCGGCCCCGGCGATACGGCGCCCTCCGCCGACAGACGGAGCTCCGGCGAGCGGCGAACCCATCCGTCGCCTGGCCCAACCGGCCAATCCGGGCGAGACGCGTGGCAATTTCGGCTTCCGCAAGATCGAGATCCTGCCCGGCAACGTCGGCTACATCGACCTGCGCCAGTTCTCGAATATCAACTTCGACAATCCCGCCGATCCGGCCCGCCGCGCCGCCGACTCCGCCCTCGCCTTCGTGGCTGATACGGACGCCGTGATCTTCGACCTGCGCGACAACGGCGGCGGCGCGCCTTCTATGGTCGGCTACCTGACCAGCGCCTTCACCCCGGCGGACGCGCCGATCTACAACGTCTTCCACAGCCGCGAAGGCACGGAGAGCGAGGCTCCGGCCGTGTTCCATCCCGCGCCCCGGCTGGAGGTTCCGGTCTATGTGCTGATCAGCGGTCGCACCGGCTCGGCTGGCGAGGCCTTCCCCTACACCCTGCAGGGCGCGCGCCGCGCGACCATTATCGGCGAGGCCTCGGGCGGCGCCGCCAACCCTGGCGGCATGGTTCCGGTTGGCGGCGGGTTCGCGGTCTTCATCTCCCGGGGCTCGCCGAGGAATCCGAATACGGGTGGAAACTGGGAGGGAACGGGCGTCATCCCCGACGTGGCCGTGCCGTGGGACCAGGCTCTGACCCGGGCACACGCCCTGGCGCTGGAGGGCATCGTCGCCGACGACAGCCGTCGCACCGACGCCGTCTGGGCTCTGGAGGCGATGAACGCGACGCTGCAGGGCGGCGACCTGTCCGTCTACGCCGGCACATATGGCGAGCAGCAGGTGTCGGTGGTCGGAGACAAGCTCCACGTCGTTCGCGGCCGCCGCCCGCCCCTCGTGCTGGCCGCCCTCGGCCCGGACCTGTTCACCGTCGTCGGCGATCCCGCCCGCCGGGTGCAGTTTACGCGCGACGGCTCCGGCCGGGTCACGACCATGGACTCGGTCAGCATCGGCGGCCCAGGGCCCCGCGCACGCCGCACGGACTGACCGAAGCGTTACAGTCGATCACGTCTTGTTACGGGCTCGGGGTTGATCACCGCGCTCGTCGGCTTCATTGAAGCGCCAATCCCGCACACTGCTTCTTCGGAGACCGCCCCATGACTGTCCGCGTCGCCATCAATGGTTTCGGCCGTATCGGCCGCCTCGTCCTGCGCTCCATCGTCGAGCACGGCCGTCGCGACATCGAGGTGGTGGCGATCAACGACCTGGGCCCGGTCGAGACCAATGCTCATCTGCTGAAGTATGACTCGGTCCACGGCCGCTTCCCCGGCACGATCGAGCATGGCGAGGGCTGGATCGACGTCGGCCTGGGCAAGATCAAGGTCACCGCCGAACGCGACCCGGCCAAGCTCCCGCACAAGGAACTGAACGTCGACATCGCCTTCGAATGCACAGGCATCTTCACGACGAAGGAAAAGGCCTCGGCCCACCTGACCGCCGGCGCGAAGCGCGTGCTGGTCTCGGCCCCCTGCGACGGCGCCGACAAGACCATCGTCTACAAGGTCAATCATGAGACCCTGACCGCCGACGACATCATCGTCTCCAACGGCTCGTGCACCACAAATGCCCTGGCCCCGGTGGCCAAGGTCCTGCACGACCTGTTCGGCATCGAGCGCGGCTACATGACGACGATCCACGCCTACACCGGCGACCAGCCGACGCTGGATACGATGCACAAGGACCTGTACCGCGGCCGCGCCGCCGCCCTGTCGATGATCCCGACCTCGACCGGCGCCGCCAAGGCGCTCGGCCTGGTCCTGCCGGCCCTTAAGGGCAAGCTGGACGGCTCCTCGATCCGCGTGCCGACCCCCAACGTCTCGGTCGTCGACCTGAAGGTCGTCGCCGGCCGCGAGGTGACGGTCGAAGAGATCAACGCCGCCATCCAGGCCGCCGCCGACGGCCCGATGAAGGGCGTTCTGGCCACCACCGACGAGGCTCTTGTCTCCACCGACCTGAACCACATCGCCGCCTCCTCCACCGCCGCCCTGCCCCAGACCCAGGTCGTCGACGGCAAACTGGCCCGCGTCCTGACCTGGTACGACAATGAATGGGGCTTCGCGACGCGGATGGCCGACACGGCGCTGGTGATGAGCAAGCTGATCAAGGCTTGAGATCATGACCTTCCGCACCCTCGACGACGCCCGTGACCTCGCGGGCAAGACCGCCCTCGTCCGCGTGGATTTCAACGTCCCGATGGAGGCCGGCAAGGTCACTGAGGACACCCGCCTGCGCGTTGCCCTGCCGACCATCAACCGGCTGCGCGACGCCGGCGCCAGGGTCGTCCTGCTGGCCCATTTCGACCGGCCCAAGGGCAAGGTCGTGCCGTCGATGAGCCTGCAGCCGGTGGTCGACGACCTCGAACACCTGCTGGGCGCCCCCGTCCGGTTCGCGACCGACTGCGTCGGCGATGAGGCCAGGGCCATGATCGCCGACATAGACATCGGCGGCGTGGTCCTGCTCGAGAATGTCCGGTTCCACGCGGGGGAGGAAGCCAACGACCCCGCTTTCGCCGCCCAGCTGGCCGAACTGGGCGACGTCTACGTCAATGACGCCTTCTCCGCCGCCCACCGCGCCCACGCCTCGACTGAAGGCCTGGCCCGGCTGCTGCCTGCCTACGCCGGCGAGTCAATGCGGCGCGAGCTCGACGCCCTCGACGCCGCGCTGGGTAAGCCGCAGAAGCCGGTCATCGGCATCGTCGGCGGAGCGAAGGTCTCGACCAAGCTGGACCTGCTGAAGAACCTCGTCGGCAAGCTGGACCGGCTGGCCATCGGCGGCGGCATGGCCAACACCTTCCTGTTTGCGCAGGGGATCGACATCGGCGGCTCCCTGGCCGAGCGCGACATGGCCGACACGGCCCTCGAAATCCTCGCCGAAGCCAAGGCCCGCGGCTGCGAAATCCTGCTGCCCGTCGACTTCGTCGTAGCGACCGAGGTCAAGCCCGGCGCGGCCTCTCGCCCGGTCGTCGCCGGTCAGCCGCTGTCGACCGACGACAAGATCCTCGACGCCGGCCCGGCCACCGTCGCGCGTCTCGTCGACGCACTGACCGCCTCGAAGACGCTGATCTGGAACGGTCCGCTTGGGGTATTCGAGGTCCTGCCCTTCGACACGGCCACCGTCGCGGTCGCCCACCATGCAGCCGCGCTGACCAGGGCGGGCGTCCTGACGGCAGTCGGCGGCGGCGGCGACACGGTCGCGGCCCTGCATCACGCGGGCGTGGCCGACGACATGACCTTCGTCTCCACCGCCGGCGGCGCCTTTCTTGAGTGGATGGAGGGCAAGCCCCTGCCCGGCGTCGAGGCGCTGCGAGCCTGACGAATTGCGTTGTTACAATGCGTGACTTCGAGACGCGGGGCGGCTAAACCACCGGCAAAACTCACGGGCTCAGGAGACACCCAATGGCGCGCATCACGCTGCGACAGCTTCTCGATCACGCGGCGGAAAACGACTACGGCCTGCCCGCCTACAACATCAACAACATGGAACAGGGCCTGGCCATCATGGAGGCCGCCGAGGCGGTCAACGCCCCGGTCATCATCCAGGCCAGCCGCGGCGCGCGCAGCTACGCCAATGACATCGTCCTGGCCAAGCTGATCGACGCCCTGGCCGAGCTCTATCCGCACATCCCGGTCTGCATGCACCAGGACCATGGGAACGGCCCCGCGACCTGCGCCACCGCCATCCAGTACGGCTTCACCTCCGTCATGATGGACGGTTCGCTGGAAGAGGACGCCAAGACGCCCGCCAGCTACGAATACAACGTCGACGTCACCCGCCGCGTGGTCCAGATGGCCCACTCCTGCGGCGTCTCGGTCGAGGGGGAGCTGGGCGTGCTCGGCTCGCTGGAAACCGGCATGGGCGAGGCCGAGGACGGCCACGGCTTCGAGGGCAAGCTCGATCACTCCGCCCTCCTGACCGATCCGGATCAGGCCGTGGACTTCGTGCGGGAAACCCAGGTCGACGCCCTCGCCATCGCCATGGGCACGAGCCACGGCGCCTACAAATTCAGCCGCAAGCCGGACGGCGCCGTGCTGGCGATGAACGTGATCGAGGAAATCCATCGCCGCCTGCCCGACACCCATCTGGTCATGCACGGCTCGTCTTCGGTGCCGCAGGACCTGCAGGACATCATCAACCAGTACGGCGGCCAGATGCCCCAGACCTGGGGCGTGCCGGTCGAGGAAATCCAGCGCGGCATCAAGCATGGTGTCCGCAAGATCAACATCGACACCGACAACCGCATGGCCATGACCGGCGCGATCCGGAAAATCCTCGCCGAGAAGCCCGGCGAGTTCGATCCGCGCGCCTATCTGAAGCCCGCCAAGGAGGCGATGCGCAAGGTCTGCCAGCAACGCTTCCAGGAGTTCGGTTGCGAAGGCCAAGCCTCGAAAATCCGGCCCCTGTCGACGGCTCAGATGGCCCAGCGCTACGCCAAGGGCGAGCTGAACCCGCATTTCGGCGCCTCGGCCTCACAGGCCGCCTGACCCGTCAGTACGGCGGCCTCACCAGCCGCCGTACTGGCCCCGGAACCGGCGGCGCACGTCCCTCATGTCGCGTTCGGCGTCGTCGACCGCATTCTGGGCCCGTCGCCAATCCCGTTCGGTATCGGCCCGCTCGCGGCGGATTTCCTGAATGCGGTTGCGGATCGCGTCGCGCTGCTCGTCGGTCAGACCTTCGGCGCGCGCTTCAGCCTGTTTGGCCGTGATCTTGTCGTCCAGTTCCTCCAGCCGGGCGCCCAGGCTCTCCACGCTGCTGCGCGCATTGGTCAGCGCCTGTTCCGCCGCATAAACCATCTGGCCGTCGCGATAGGCCGGCAGGAATTCCTCCTCCTGCGCTCGCGTGCAGACGCCGTGGTAGGTATCGCCCTCACGGCCTTCCTGGAACCCTCTTTCCCATCGGCAGTAGCCGTTCAACCCGTCCGCGCGAGCCGAGCTGTATGCGGCCACGTCGGGCGCTACTCCATACTCCGCGCAGGCCTTCTCATGGTCCGCCAGCAGGCTCATCGGCTGACCCTCCGACCCATCCCGATAGCCGACCTCGCCCCAGGCCCCTGCCAGGCATTGGTCCTTGGACATGGTGGCGCAGCTGGCGACCGCGAGAGCCGCACCCGCAGCGGCCGCAAGAAGCAAAAATCTCATGGTCTGGCTCCGTATCCCCGCAGCGTCACCTGAAGATGACCCAGCTTGACTGTTCCGCCAAGATCGCGCCTTGCCCGTACGCGCCCGCGACGTGCTAGACCGCCCTGCCGCCCGGCCCGAGCGGCGGAGCGCCCCCGTGTCCGACGACCCCCTGATCGAAGATTTCGCTACCGAGGAAGACCTCCCACCGGTTCTGGAGGCCACCGTCAAGGTCGGCGGCGCCCGTCTGGACAAGGCCTTGTCGGACCTCTTCCCCACCTTGTCCCGCGCCCGCGTCCAGGCCCTGCTGGCGGAGGGTGTCGTGACCCGTGACGGCCAGCCCGTGTCCAGCGCCTCGTCCAAGGCCCTGCCCGGCCTCTATGCCGTCGCCATGCCGGCCGTCATCTCCGCCATCCCCCAGCCCGAAAACATCCCGTTGACCGTCCTGTTCGAGGACGCGGACCTCATCGTGATCGACAAGCCCGCCGGCATGGCGGTGCATCCGGCCCCCGGCAGCGAGACCGGCACCCTCGTCAACGCCCTGCTGCACCACTGCGCCGCATCCCTGTCCGGCATCGGCGGCGTCGCCCGTCCCGGCATCGTCCACCGGCTCGACAAACACACATCCGGCGTCATGGTCGCGGCCAAGTCCGACGCCGCCCACGCCGGACTCTCGGCCCTGTTCGCCGCCCACGACATCGAGCGGACCTACATCGCCCTTGTCCGCGGCGCGCCCCAACCCGAAAAGGGCCGCATCGTCTCGAACATCGGCCGCTCCACCGGCGATCGAAAGAAGATGGCGGTGCTCCGGGTCGGCGGGCGCGAAGCCATCACTGACTATGAGGTCGAGGCCCTGTTCGGCGCGGCGCCGAGAAAGGGCAGCCGACCGGCCGCCCCGCCACTCGCCGCCCGCGTCGCCTGCACCCTGCATACCGGCCGGACCCACCAGATCCGGGTGCACATGGCCTCGAAGGGCTCGCCGCTGCTGGGCGACCCGGTCTACGGCACAGGCAGCCCCGCCAATCCGGTCCGCGCCGCTATCGAGGCCGCCGGCCTGACCCGCCAGGCGCTTCACGCGACGATTTTGGGCTTCGTACATCCGGTGACGGGCGAGGCGCTGCGCTTCGAGACTGCCCCGCCGGAAGACATGCGCCTGCTCGAACAGAGCCTCGCCGCTCTCTAGATCTCGCAGTCCGTCTTGATTAAGGACTGACTCTACGCTATACACTCGCTCATTCGGTGCCGTGGCGCCGGGGCAACGGTCACGCTTTCGTGTGACCATCCGCCACTGACAAGTGCGGAAACCCGACCCTATTTCATCGGTTGAGGGGTGAGGCGACGGTGCACATTGGGTGGCCGCCTCCGAAGGACCCGCTCGTTTACACGGTCGGAGGGACCAAATGGCTGTAACCAGATCACTCGCGGTGATGTCGCCTGAACAGGGACTGTCGCGATACCTGACTGAGATCCGCAAGTTTCCCATGCTTGCGAAAGACGAAGAGTTCATGCTCGCCAAACGATGGACCGAGCACCAGGACGCCGAGAGCGCCCACCGCCTTGTCACCTCGCACCTGCGCCTCGTGGCCAAGATCGCCATGGGCTATCG
>DDSO01000128.1:6153-47032 GCA_002343425.1 Brevundimonas sp. UBA2388 | reverse complement strand
GACAAGGGCTTCCGCCTGGCGACCTACGCCATGTGGTGGATCCGCGCCTCGATCCAGGAATACATCCTGCGCAGCTGGTCGCTCGTGAAGATGGGCACCACGGCCGCGCAGAAGAAGCTGTTCTTCAACCTGCGCAAGGCCAAGAGCCAGATCTCGGCCTTCGAGGAGGGCGACCTGCGTCCGGAACACCTCGCGGCCATCGCCACCAAGCTGGGCGTGTCCGAGGAAGAGGTCACCAATATGAACCGCCGTCTCGGCGGCGACTCCTCGCTGAACGCCCCGATCCGTTCGGACGGCGAGAGCGAATGGCAGGACTGGCTGGCTGACGACACCGCCGTGTCGCAGGAGACCGCCCTCGCCGAGAGCGAGGAGAAGTCGATCCGCATGGGCCTGCTCGAGGAAGCGATGCAGGAACTGACCGAGCGCGAAAAGCACATCCTGACCGAGCGCCGCCTGAAGGACGATCCGGTGACGCTTGAGGAGCTCGCCGGCCAGTATGGCGTATCCCGCGAACGCGTGCGTCAGATCGAGGTCCGCGCTTTCGAAAAGCTCCAGAAGGCCATGCGCGCCGCAGCCGAAGAGCGGAACCTCGTCGACGCCTGATCAGGAAGTCGGGCGGCCCGGCCGGGCCGCCCGTTTTCAGGTCACTGCGGCGACGTTCTGATAGCGCGGATCCCGCCAGCTTTCGCTGTCGAGAATGTCGCCCAGAACCTCAACGGCATCCCACACATTGGCGTACTGCACATACAGCGGCGCGAACCCGAACCGGATCACATCCGGAGCGCGGAAATCGCCGATCACCCCGCGCGCGATCAGGTTCTGCATCATCGGCCACCCCCGTGGATGAGTGAACGAGACCTGCCCGCCCCGCGCACTCGCATCGCGCGGACTCGCCAGCGTCAGACCCTGGCCGGCGCAACGCGTCTCAACCCGTTCGATGAACAGATCGCCCAGCGTTCCCGCCTTTGCCCGCGCTGCGACCATGTCCACGCCATCGAACGCAGCCAGCGCGGCGTTGAGCGCTGTCAGACTCAGAATCGGCGGCGTCCCGCAAAGCCATCGGTCAATGCCCGCCGCCGGCGCATAGTCGTCGACAAAATCGAAGGGCCGCGCATGACCCATCCAGCCTGACAAGGGATTGCGCAGCGCTGCCTGATGCCGCCTCGCCACGAACAGATAGGCCGGCGCCCCCGGCCCGCCGCTCAGATATTTGTACCCGCAGCCCGCCGCCAGATCGGCGCCGTCGCGGTTCAGGTCGACGTCCAGCACCCCCGCGCTATGGCTCAAGTCCCACAGGCTCAACGCCCCCACCGCCCGGATCGCCGCGTTCAATCCGGCCATGTCGCGCACCGCGCCGCTGCGATAGTGAACGTGGCTCAGCAGGACCACCGCCACCCGGTCATCCAGCGCCGCCTCGATCCCGCCCGGTTCAACAACTCTCAGCTCGACGTCCGGTATCATCCCGGCCAGCCCCTGCAGAATGTACAGGTCCGTCGGAAAATCACCGCCCTCGGTCAGCACGACCCGCCGCCCATCCTGGGCGCCCACGGCCGCGGCGGCCAGCTTGAAAAGGTTCACGGACACCGAGTCCGCCGCCACAACCTCGTCCGCGCCCGCTCCGATCAGGCGCGCGATCTTGCCGCCGACCTTCTGAGGCAGGCCGATCCAGCCGTGCTTGTTCCAGCTGGCGATCAGATCTGCGCCCCACTGCCGCTCGACCGCCTCCCGCACGACCTCCGCCGCCGCGACCGGCAGCGCGCCGAGCGAATTGCCGTCGAGATAGATCATCCCGTCGGGCAGGCTGAACCGATCCCGCGCCGCGGCCAGAGGATCGGCGGCGTCCCTGTCGAGACAGTCCTGTCGGGTGGTCATTCTCTCGGGCTCCGGTTGCCGGACGGCTCCTGCTCTCTACAGTGACCCGCCGCGCCGGTGAAACGGCGACTTCGACAGGACCGCCCGATGCGTCTCTTGACCGCCGCCTTGGCCGGCCTGTTGGCATCGACCGCCTGCGCCCCGGCGCCGGCGGTCATCGCCCCTGTCGAGGCTCGCGCGCCCATTACCTTCAGCCAGCTTCTGGCCCGGCCGCGCGCCGCCGCTGATCATCGCATCGCCTACGGCCCCGACGCGCTCCAGTTCGGCGAGCTGTGGCTCCCGCGCGGACGGGGTCGCCATCCCGTCATCGTCCTGATCCACGGCGGCTGCTGGCGCGCCGACCTGCCGGGTACCGAGCTGATGGACTATATGGCCGCCGACCTGCGTGACCGGGGCTATGCCGTCTGGAACCTCGAATACCGCCGCATCGGCCACCCCGGCGGCGGCTATCCGGGCACTTTCCAGGACATCGCCGCGGGCCTCGACCATCTGCGCGCCCTCGCTCCGCTGCACGGCCTCGACCTCCGGCGTGTCGTCGTCTCCGGCCACTCCGCCGGCGGTCATCTGGCCCTCTGGGCGGCGGCGCGTGATCGTCTGCCCGCTGAAAGTCCCCTGCGTACAGCGGATCCCTTACCGATCGGGGGCGTCGTCTCCCTTGCCGGCATCGCCGACCTCGCGAGCTATCGGGAGACGGGGCCTGACGCCTGCGGCGGTCCCTCGACCATCGACAGTCTCGTCGGGGTCCAGGTTCCCGGCGGTCGCGACGTCTTCTCTGACACCTCCCCGCCCACAATGCTTCCGCTGGGCGATCGTCAGGCGGTGATTTCGGGGGCGCTGGACCCGATCGTCCCGCCTCGGTTCGGTCAGGACTACGCCGCAGCGGCGGCTGGCCGCGGCGATCCAGCCGGGTCAATCGTGATAGAGGGCGCTGGTCATTTCGAGGTCATTGACCCGACCTCGGCGGCCTGGCCGCGGGTCCTGGACGCCTTCGAGGGCGTTCTGCGCTAGCGGCCTCAGCCCGCCTTGGCGACGGGCTCTGCCTGATGCATGGCCAGCAGGGTTCCGATCGGCGCCGCCAGTGTCGCCTTGGTTGGCGGGCCGGCCGCCATGGACACTTCCAGGGCCCCCACCGCCACGGCCAGTCGCGAGTCCGACACCTTCATCGCCAGCGTCTTCAGCGTCGCCGCCTGCTCACGGATGGCCCGCACCGCCTGCATCGGATCACTGTCGAACTGGTCCAGCGCCGAGCCCAGGATCCGCATGGCCTGGTCCTTGGCGTCGGCGTGTCCGGCCGTACCCGTCGCCGATCGATCGGCCTTGCGCTTCCTGGCTCCAGAGAATTCACCCGAGTTGAACCGGCGACGATCAGGACCGACGTAACCCACGGCCTCCACCCAGTCGCGCGGCTTCAACGCAACGTTCTCGACCCGTTTGAACAGGTCCGCGCTGGTGAAGGGCTTGCGCAGGAATTCATGCACCCCGGAGTCCCGCGCGCCCAGGATGGTGCGCGCGGTCGCATCGGCCGTGACCATGATGATCGGTGCGCGGCGGCAGTTCATGTCCGACCGTCGCAGCGCCCTTGCAAAGGATTCGCCGTCCAGCCCCTCGCCGGTGCGCTCGGTGAAGACGATCCCGGGTTCGAGTTCCGCAGCCGCCATCATGGCGCGTTTCTCGTCCGGCTGGACCACGATGTCGCGCGCGCCCAACCCCTTCATGATGTCGGTCAGCAGGCGAGCGGCATGAAGATTCGGATCGACGATGAGCACGCGTTTGACCACGGGCTCCAGCTTCGCCAGCACACGACGATCGACTGCAAACAAGACGCGGACCTCCACCAAGGAGATCGTGCATAGCTGAACCGGGTTAAGGCCCGTTGAACGCTCGATTTTCGGCGTTCACCCGCCGGATCGCCTAACCCCGAAACGGATCGTGCATCATGATGGTGTCGTCCCGCTCGGGGCTGGTTGACAGCAGGGCCACCGGCGCCCCGATCAATTCTTCGATCCGGCGCACGTACTTCACCGCATTGGCGTTCAGGTCGCGGAAGCTGCGCGCGCCGGCGGTGCTCTCGCTCCAGCCGTCCATCTCCTCGAACACCGGTTCGGCCGCGGCCTGCGCCTTCAGGCTGGACGGCAGATAGTCCAGCACCTGTCCGTCGATCCGGTAGCCGGTGCAGATCTTCAGCGTCTTCAGCCCGTCCAGCACGTCCAGCTTGGTCAGGGCGATCCCGTCGATGCCGTTGATCGCCACCGACTGCCGTACCAGCACCGCGTCGAACCAGCCGCATCGCCGGGCCCGGCCAGTATTGACCCCCACCTCACGGCCCACGGTCGCCAGATGGGTCCCGACCTCATCGCTCAGCTCACACGCGAACGGGCCCTCGCCGACCCGCGTGGTGTAGGCCTTCACGATGCCCAGCACATAGCCGACGCCGCGCGGCCCGATTCCGGAACCCGCCGCCGCCTGACCCGCCACCGTGTTGGAGCTGGTCACATAGGGATAGGTCCCGTGATCGACGTCCAGGAAAGCGCCCTGGGCGCCCTCGAACAGGACCCGCTTGCCGTCCCGCCGCGCCTGATCCAGCACCCGCCAGGCCGGCTGCACATAGGGCAGGACCTTCGGCGCGATCTCCAGCAGCTGCGCCAGCAGCGCCTCGGGATCGATCGGCTCCAGCCCCAGCCCCGCCCGCAACGGATCGTGGTGCGACCGCAGGCGGTCGATCTTGACCTTCAGGTCGTCGACATTGGCCAGGTCGCAGACGCGGATCGCCCGCCGCCCGACCTTGTCCTCGTAGGCTGGCCCAATCCCGCGCCCCGTGGTGCCGATCCGCGCGCCGGGGGCGCTCGCGGCAGCCTCGCGCGCCACGTCCAGCGCCGGATGGATGGGCAGGATCAGACAGGCGTTGTCGGCCACGATCAGCATCTCGGGACTGATCCTGATCCCTTGCGCCTCGATTTTCTCGATCTCCCCGACCAGATGCCAGGGATCGACCACGACGCCGTTGCCGATGATCGAGGGCTTGCCCTGCACGACCCCGCTGGGCAGCAGCGCCAGCTTGTAGACCTTGCCGTCCACCACCAGCGTATGGCCGGCGTTGTGCCCGCCCTGGAACCGCACGACCATGTCGGCCCGGTTCGACAGCCAGTCGACGATCTTGCCCTTGCCNNCTCGTCGCCCCACTGGGCGCCGACTACCGCGACGTTCGCCAAGACTGTTCTCCGCTGTCCGGGATTTCGGAATGCGGGCGCAGCCTATAGCCGGGGAATCGGCGGGTGTCCCGCCGTCGGACGATTATTCCGCCAACGCCGTCTCGAACGCCCAGTCCAGCCAGGGCGTGAGCGCCTCGATGTCCGCCTTCTCGACGGTGCATCCGCACCAGATGCGCAGGCCGGCGGGGGCATTCCTGTGGCTCTCGATATCGAAGGCGGCCCCCTCGCCCTCGACCAGCGCCTTCATCCGCGTGACCAGCGCCTGCCGCGCCGCCTCGGGCATCCCCGTCACCCGCGGATCGACGACCTTCAGACATACCGAGGTCGTCGAGCGCGTCGCCGGGTCGACCGCCAGATAGTCGATCCAGTCCGTGCGCCCGACCCATTCGTCGAGGGCCGCGGCGTTGGCGTTCGTCCGCGCGATCAGGGTCTCCAGACCGCCGGTGGCCAGCCCCCACTCCACAGCGTCGATCCAGTCCTCGATCGTCCAGACCGAAAAGGTGTTCAGCATCGACCCGCTGGCCAGCAGTCGGTCAAAACCCTGGCCGTCGCGCAGCCGGAGCACCTTGGGCACCGGCCTTGGCGGTTCATAGAGATCCAGCCGGGCGACTGCGCGTGGGGACAGGGCCGCCACGCCCAACCCCGCCTCGCCGCCCAGCGCCTTCTGGAAGCTGAACGTCACCACATCCAGCTTGGCCCACGGCAACGGCATGGCGAAGGCCGCGGACGTCGCATCGCAGATCACGACCCCCTCGCGGTCGTCCGCGATGAAGTCCGCGTTCGGCGCGCGCACCCCCGATGTCGTCCCGTTCCAGGGAAACACCAGATCCTTCGCCGGATCGATCGTCGAGGTATCCGGCCATGCGCCCCACGGCGCCGAGACCACCTCGGGCGACAGCTTCAAATGCTCGACCGCGTCGGTCGCCCACACCTTGCCGAAATTCTCGAAGGCCAGCACCTGCACCGGCCGTTCGCCGAGCATCGACCACATGGCGGCTTCTACGGCCCCGGTGTCGGACCCCGGTACATAGACCAGCACCCAGTCCGCCGGGACCTGCAGCAGTTCCTGCGTCAGCCTCAGTCCCTGGGCGAACCGCTCCACCACTTCCGGCGCACGGATCCCGCGCCCCAGCAGTTCATGCGGAATCGCCTGCGACGACCAGCCCGGCCGCTTCGCCGTCGGCCCGGACGAGAACCAGGGCCGCTCCGGCTTGAGGTTCGGCCGGTTCGCCATCAGTCGCGGAACGGCCGCACGGGCCCCTTGTCGCGCGCGGCCTGCGCGAGCTTCGTCAGCTCGGCGCTGTCTTCCGGCAGGGTGATCATCAGCCTGGCCAGCAGGTCGCCGCGCTTGCCGTCCGCGAAGGCGCCCCGGCCCTTCAGCCTCAGCACCTTGCCGGAACTGGAGCCTGCCGGGATGGTCATGCTGACGGTACCTTCGGGCGTCCGTACCGGAACCTTGCCGCCCAGCACCGCGTCGTACAGCGCCACAGGCTGATCCATGGTCAGGTCGGCCCCGTCGCGGATGAAGACCGGATGCTTCGCCACCTTCAACTCGATCAGCGCGTCACCGGCAGGACCGCCGCGTCCCGGCGCGCCCTGGCCTTTCAGCCGGATCGTCTGCCCGTCGCTGGCCCCCTTCGGGATCGCCACATCCAGCATCCGCCCGTCCGAAAACTGGATGCGCCGCGTCGCCCCGGAAATCGAATCCTCGAGGCTGATCTCCAGCGTCGCCTTGATGTCCTGGCCTTTCGGAGCGAAGCCGCCGGCCCGCGCGCCCCCCGGTCGCGCGCCGCCGCCGAACATGCCGCCGAACAACTCATCCAGATCGATGTTCTCGAAGCCCTGCGGCCGCGCGCCGCCCTGGCCGAACGGATTGCCGCCGGGACCGCCCCGCGCCCCACCGGCCCCGCCGCCGAAGCCACGGAACTGCTCGCGCCCATCGGCGTCGATCTCGCCTCGATCGAATTTCGCTCGCTTTTCCTTGTCGCCCAGCAGGTCAAAGGCGGCGGTGATCCGCTTGAACCGCTCGTCGGCGACGGTGTTGCCCGGGTTCTTGTCGGGATGCAGTTCCTTGGCGAGCTTCCGGAACGCCTTCTTGATTTCGTCCGCGCTTGCGCCCCTCGAAACGCCCAGTTCCTTGTAGGGATCGCCCGCCACGTCGAATGTCGCTCCATCAAACTCGAGAGTGTCAGTTAGGGCATCGTGTGCGCCGCGCAAAGGGAGGCGAGGCAAATCAGGTCGTCAGTGCGACGATCGCCTCCATTCCCCAGCCGTACCCGTCGCCCCATTGCGCCACGGCGATGCGAGAGTTCTCATCCAGCCCGGCCGGAAAGTCTGCCGCCAGATCAGCCGCTGCACAGGTCGCGGAGTATCCCTCGACCTCGAACGCCCGCATCTCGGTCGCGCCGTTCAGCACCCGAGCCCGGAACCTCGATGACCCGGACCCGACCGCCTCGCCGTCCCACCGGTCACCATCGATCCTCGCTCGCGCGATCCAGCCCAGATCGAGGCCACCGTCGGACCGCGCCGTGACCCGCAGGTGCGCCGGCGACCACGGGCGCTCCTGTAAGCCCGATGCCGTGAACCCGACTTCGCTCACCGCCGCGCCCCCGGCCGGGCCGCGCGCCGGCCCCGCTCGCCAGATCAGGGGCAGTCCCCGCTCCGCGCGCGGCGATTCCACCCTCGTCGGCGGCTGATCGAGGAACACGACGATCGCCCCCGCGTCCGCGCTGGCAGTCTCAGTACCCTGCTGCCCTCGTAACAGGCCGGCCAACAGCCACACCTCGCCGCCGACGAGCGTCGCCGATCGGAACTGCACCAGCTCCCAGCCCCCGGCGGTCTCGATGGCCACGGCGTTGCCGCCCGCGAACACCGCCGCTTCCGAACGGCTCTCCGGCGCCCGCCCCTCGACCCGGACCAGCAGGATGTTGGCCTCGTCCCAGCGGTACCGCACCCCGCCCGCCAGAGGCTGAACCAACACCCCCACAGTCGCTGGCTTCGCCACATCGCCCCGCGCCGTCAGCGCCGCCGTATCCGCGCCGGCGAACAGCCGCATCGGCCGCCAGGGGTCCGCCGCCACAACCGCGATCGGCCGCCCGTCATCCTCACTCCCGATCAGGGGCGGCAGTTCGATCATCCGCAGGAACGGCGCGCCGGAACTATCCGACGAGTCGCCCGATGCCGGCCGCCCGTCATCCTCGCCGACCATGACCCCCGAGACCGGCTCCAGCACCGCCGACGGCGTCTCATCCATCTCCAGACGCATCACCCGCCAGGCGCCGCTCCGGCCCTCGACCGTCACCGTATCGCCGGGCTCCAGCGCCAGCGCCTCGACCGGCCCCAACAAGGCCGTCAGCCGGTCCGCCCCGCCGCTCTCCAGCGCCCGCTCCGCCGCCGCCCGCGCCAAGGCGCCCGAACAGACCGCCGGCAGGTCCAGATCGACCCCGCCACCCTCTCCCTCGGACCGCACGACCGCCGAGCCCGTCTGATACCCGGCCTCGCCATCGATGTACCGCACCCGCGCCACGCCCGGCCGCGGCTCCAGCACCCGCTCCGCCTTCAGGCTCGCACCCTCGTCCGGCAGCGCCATCGCCTCCGGCGTCAGAGTGCCCGTCGCCGCCTCTTCGCCGAACACTGCCACCCGCCCGTCCCGCTCCGTCGCGACAAGGCCCAGCCCCGCCAGCAAAGGCTCCAGCGCGTCCCGCGTCCGCATTGGCCGGTCGATGACATAGCCCTGCACCTCGCCCGCAAACACGCCGACGTCGAACTCATCCTCGGCCAGCCCGCCGCGCTTCAGCACCGCCCCGATCAGGTCGCGCGTCTCTCCCGCCAGTCGCCCGTTCAGCCAGTGCCCGGTTCGCCAGGCGCCTGCGTCGGCCCACACGTCCTCCCGCGCCGGAAACGCCGGATACGGCCGCGCGTCCCAGCACCAGGCGTCCGCCGCCTCAACCATCGGCCCACCGTAGATCGCCGACACAGGGTTGTTTCCTGCCCCCGCGAAATGCCCCAGCACCGCCTCCAGCGCCCGTCGCTGCATCCGGTCATCGCGAGCGCCGGTCGAGAATGGCGGCAGGGCGCTCTCCGCGCTCTTGGGATCCTGAAACAGGTTCGGCGCATTGCCGCCCCGGTCCACCGCCGCGCAGCCGAACTCCGTCAACCGGATCGGCTTCATGCCGGGCGCCCAGCCGGTCGGAGTCGCGCTCCTCACCCCGCCCGGCCGGTTGTGGTGCGCGTTCGACCACCAGCCCGTCAGGTCCTTGACCCGGAACACCCAGTCCTCGCCATGCGCCGTGTCCGCGATCGGGGTACGAACCTGCGCCGCGCGATCGGCGTCCGATGCATAGAACCAGTCGTACCCGTCGCCGCCCGCGACCTGCGTCGCCAGATAAGTCGCGTCTTCCGGCCCCGCGAACGCCTCGCCGTCGATGCCTCCGTCGCCCGTGCGCCAGTCCCCGAGCGGCGGGTACCAGTCGATCCCGACGTAATCGATCGCTGCATCCGCCCACAGCGGGTCGAGGTGAAACGCCACCTCGCTCCCGTCCCGGACTCCGGCGTATTCCGACCAGTCCGCTGCATAGCTGATCGCCACATCCGGCCCGACCACTTCCCGGCACTCCGCCGCCAGCGTGCGAAACGCCTCCACAGCCGGAAAGCCGCCGCCCGCATCCCGCGTCGTCGTCAGCCCCCGCATCTCCGAGCCGATCAACAGCCCGTCCGCGCCCGTCTCCGCCGCCAGCGCCGCATAGTGCAGCGCGAACCGCCGCAGGCCCCAGCCGTCCGCCGTCCCGAACATCGCCGCGACGTCCGCCGCGGCCCCGGCGCCGTCCTCGCCATTCACCCGCCCGCGCCATGGATAGGCCGCCTGCTCAGCGCCGCCATAGGGATCCGGCAGCCCGTTGTCCGCCGGCACGTCCATCAGCACGAACGGATACAGCGTGACCTCCAACCCCCGCGCCTTCAACGCCGTCACGGCCTGTCGCACGCTCTCGTCCGACGGCGTTCCGCCGTAGGCGGGCCCGCCGGAGGGGGCATGACTGATCGGATGAGCCTCGCCCCTTTCCAGCCCCGCCACCGACCAGGTCAGCGGCTCTGTCCCCTTGACCACCCGCTCGACCCCCGGCCGGATGGTGCAGTGCCCGGCTCGCAGATCGTCCCCGAACCAGCCGACCACCAGGCTGACGCGTTTCAGGTTCGGGCACTGCGCCTGCAGCTGGTCCAGCGAGACCATGAGGTCCGCCCGCCCGTCGCCCATGTGCAGGTTCTCCGCCGCCGTCCGCGTCAGCCCCTCGCGCCGTATCACGGCCTCGGTGGCCAGCACGAACTCCCCGGCTCCGGGGATCAGACAAACGCCCTCCAGAAGGTCCTCCAGCCGTGGACCGTCTCCCCGCGCCCGGCGGAACACCTCAAAGCCCAGCTGTGGCGGCCGGTTGCCGTACGGCCCCAGCGGCAGATCCTCGAACACCACATAGGCGGTCCCGCGATATGCCGGCGCCGCCCCCTCCACCGCCTCGATCAGCGGATCTGGCGTCTGCTCAGCTCCGCCCCGATGCACCCGCATCGTCACACCCGACAGATCCATCAGCTGCCCATCGGCCCAGACCCGTCCGACCCCGTCGATCTCGCCCTCGCACAGGGCCACGGCGAAGCTAATGGAATAGTCGTACTCGACCGTCCGCGGCCCGCCCTTGCCGCCGGACGAGGTCTTGCGTCCCTCCAGGAACCGCGCGGCCCAGATCACCTGCCCGGTCACCCGCGCCCGTCCAAACACACAGGCCATGGGCGCGCCCTCAGCGGTCCCCTGCACCTTCAGCGTCTCCAGCCGCGGCCCCCGCTGCCGCGCCGGCTCCAGACCGGCGATCGCACGCTGGTCGACCGCCCGTCCCAAGGTCGCGCCGATTACGGCCCCGATCGGGCCCCCGATCGCCTGGCCGAGTCCGCCCAGGATAATCTGCGCCATGATCAGCCCTCCCCGGTTCGTTCAACGCCGGGCCAGCGGAAGGCCGCGACCAGCCGTCGACGCCACCACGACCCCATCCAGCTCTCCACCACCGTCCGCCCCCAATAGGCGTGGATCATCCGCGGCTCGACGCCGGTCATGTCGCTGAGAATCGCGCAGTGTTTGGCCGGACATCCGGGCGCCATGCGGAACAGCACCACATCGCCGACCGACGCGGCCTCGACCGGTATCTCCGCCAGCCAACGCCTTGCCGCTGCCAGCAGGGTCTCCTCGCCGCCGACCTCGGCCCAGTCAGGCCGATAGGGCGGCGGGGCCTCGGGTTCCGCCCCGACAAGCTCGCGCCACACGCCCCGGATCAGGCCCAGGCAGTCCGCCCCCTCGCCCCGCACGCTGGCCTGATGTCTGTAGGGCGTCCCCAGCCAGCCGCGCGCAGCTTCGACAACCGCCGCCCTCATCGCCGGCTCCCGCCGTCATGACGCCCGCCCTCGACCGGCGCGGCGGTCAGGAAGTCGTCGCCCGGAATGTCCGGAAAGCCCTGGAAGTTGGCGCCATTCGCAAACGTCCCGACGCAGCTCGCCCACCGCTTGTCGCAGACCGCGCCCGGAAACGCCTCCAGATCGACCCCGCACCGCCCATCCCCCAGAACCGCATCACAGTCCCGCCCATAGGTCCGGCCGACCACCCGTTCCAGCTTCGCCAGCGGCCCGTCCAGCTCGGCGCTGAACCCGCCCCCCTCGCGGCGGATGCGCGCCAGCGTCGCCGTCCACAGCCGAACCCTCAGATCCGGTCGGTCCCAGTCCACCCGCCACAGCGCGACCGAAGCCCCGTCGTACAGTCCGGCTTCCACATCGGCGTCGGTGATCGCCGCATCATCCAGCCCGCCCGCGACCGCCGCCGCCCCGGCGCTCAACCCCACGGCGCTGTCCGCCGCCCCCGCGGTCCAGCCGCTCGCCGCCCGGCAAGTCACGCCTTCGACCTCCAGATCGCGATCATGGTCCGTGAACCCCAGTTCGACCCCGTCCGTCCGCCGCATCACCCAGGCATGGCACAGCGTCGCCGCCCCGCTCTCGATGCGGGCGGTCATCTCCTCCGGTATGGTTCTCATGGCTCAGACCCGCACCTCGATCAGCGGCACGGCCGCCATACGTCCGGCGTCAAAACTCTCCAACGTCACCTCGATCCGGTCGGCGTCGAAGCGCACCGGCGTGTCGAATTCGAAGCCGGCGGTCACCACCGCGCCCACGTCTGGCGCGACCGCCAGCGTCACCACCCCCGTCGCCGCATCGACCACAAACCCCGCCTCCGCCAGTTCGACCCCATCGACAGCGAGCCGCACGGTCCCTTCGACCGGCTTGACGATCCGCCGCTCCGTGCCGTCCTCGCCATCGCCGTAGCGTTTGATCAGCTGGAATTCCGTGCATGCGCCGTCGCCTTCGCCCAACGCCTGATCCAGGGGCCCGACAGCCGCCCCCGGCATGCAGGATTTGCAGTCGGTGAAATCCCGAAACCGGAAGCCATACAGCCGTCCCCGACGCGCCTCGAAGAACCCGGTCAACGCCGCCATGTCGTCCAGCGACCGCAGATTGGACCCGATCAGATAGCGCCGTCGTCCGAGCGCCCACGGCGTCGACCGTCGCTCGAACCCGGACCCAAGGGTCACGACCTCCGTTCGTCGCTCCACACCGCCAGTCGATCCGAACGCCAGCCGCGCCGGCAGCCTCACCTCATGAAAGCTCATCCGTTCCCCCGCCACGCCATCCTGTCATCCCCGCGAAAGCGGTGACGCACCTCGTGAAAGGCCATCACCCACTCTCCTGTCCGGTTCCTTCCACGGCTCCGCTTTCGCTTGTCGAGCGAGCGCCGTTACGCCATCCTTCCACGCCGGGCGTCGGGCCCGGGACGCGCGGGAGGGCGCCATGAGCATCGAAACTTCAGCCCCGGGTCAGGGACTCGACTGGCAGAAGCTGCTGTTTTCGTTTGAGGGCCGCACACGCCGCTCACATTTCTGGATAGGCTGGCTGATCTGCTTCGGTGCCGGATTCGTCGCCGGCTTGATTCCCATCATCGGCCAGATCATCTCGCTGGCCCTGATCTGGCCCAACCTCGCCATCGCGGTGAAGCGCCTGCACGACATGGGCAAGAGCGGCTGGCTGGTCGTAATTCCCTGGGTGGCCTGCATCGTCGGCGGCATCGCCGCCGTCTCGATGATGGGGGTCTCGATCCTTACCAACGCCTCTGCGCTGGAAGCGGGAGACCCGGCCGCCATCATAGCCTTGCTGGGACCGGCGATGGGTATTCTCGCAGTGATCGGCTTGATCTGCCTCGGCTTCCTGCTCTGGATCGGCCTGGCCGAAGGTCAGTCCGGCGAGAACCGTTACGGTCCCAACCCCAAGGGCTGACTGGTCAGCTTCAGAGCCGGCGCGCGCCCAGCGATACGGCGCGCGCCAGCATCTGGGCGATCTGCGCCTCCGAACGCAACAGCCCCTGCGCGCCTCCGTCTACGCGCACATTGACGGTGACGCCTCCGCCGCCGCTCGGCTCGATGACGCCCGCGCCCGCAGGCCGGAACACCTCAGGTCCGCGCTCTCCGACCAGATAGGCCCCGCCGCCGAGCACCGCGCCGCCATCGGCGCGTGAGCCTGCAAACACCGTCTGCACCGCCTGCGCAATGGCGTCTCCCAGTCCGCCGCCGCTTCCTGATCCGGAGGCCGCATTGACCGCCGCCAGTACCGCCCGCGCCAGTTCGGCCAGGCTGATCTCCCCGTCAGCCGCGGCCCGCGCCAGCGAGCGGACCAGCCCGTCGCCCGCCCGGCCAAAGGCGTCCTCGATCGAGGCCGCGGCCCGCTCGGCCGGCTCGCGCAACGCCTCCAGCGCCGCCGCCGCCTCGGCCGCCTTGCGCGGCATCCCATCCAGCGTTGTCGGTTCAGAACTGTCAGTCATCCGGCCACGCCTCCACCATCCGCATCAGATCATCGCGCCGCATCGGCGCCGGCCCCTCCGGCCGCGCCGTCAGCATCCGCCACTCCCGCAAGGACAGCCGCCAGAAGCCCTCCGGCGCCAAGCCCAACCGCGCCCCGGTCCGGATCATCTCGCCCCACGGAGTCATCCCGCCGCCGCCGCAAACGCCCGGGCCACAGCCTCCGCCGCTTCCCGCGGGTCAACGCCAGCCCGGTCCAGCCCATCTGCCAGCACGCGCTCACCACCCCCGCGCAGCAGCGCCGCCAGCACCGTCATCAGATCCCGCGCCGACAGCGACCGCATCCGCTCCGCCAACCCGAACAACCCCTCCAGCCCCAGCCCCGTCTCGATCTCCGCCAGCGCCCCCAGCGTCAGACACAGCCGCCGCTCGGCGCCCGCCAGCACGGCGACCACCTCTCCGCGCGCGCCGTTGGCCGCCATCACAGCGCCTCGAACGAAATCTCGCCCGCGCTCGCCAGACTGATCGCGAACGTCGCCTCCCCCTCGTGTTCGCCGGCATACTCCAGCGCCGCCACGAGGAACGGCCCCTCCAGGATGCCAAACTCCGGCACGATCAGTCGCCATACGCGCGCCGCCTGGTCAAAGAAGGCCTCCCGGATCAGGGCGTCGGAGGCCGCATCGCGGAATATCCCCTGCCCCGCCACTGCCGCCGACTTCACGCCGGCCCCGCCGAGCAGTTCCCGCCAGCGCCCCGCGCTGTCGCCGTCCGTCGCATCCACCGTCCGCGCGTTCAGCGAGATCGTCCGCGCCCTCAGCCCCGCCACCGTCGTGAACACGCCCGGCGCGCCCTCGATCTTCAGCAGGATGTCCTTGCCGCGCTGTGCGCTCATGTTTCGATCTCCTCCGTGACGGCGCGCACCCGCAGCACCGCAAATGTCCGCGCCCCATCGGCGCTCGGGAACACATCCGCGAACGAAACGCCCAGGCTCACCGTCCGCACCCCGTCGGCCTCCAGCGCGGCGTCATTCAGCGCCAGCCGCACCGCCGCCAGCACCGCCTTGGCTTCCTCGGTCCCGCGAAACCGCGATACGACCGTCAGCGTCAGCGCCTGTTCGACCCCGCCCCCGTCCGCGCCTGCCGGCCGGCTCTCGCACCGCCCGATCAGCAGGTGGGGAAAAGCTGCATCCGCCGGCGCCGCGTCCCATATCCGCGCCGACTCGCCCAACAGCGCACGCACCGCCGCATCCGCCCTCAGATGCGCGATCAATGCCTTCTGCAGCGCCAGTTCATGCGCGCTCATCGCATCCGCTCCAGGTTCAATATCGCCCGCCCGCCGACCGTCTCGCCCGAGACGATCCGCCAGTCGCCGCCGCCGAATCTCAGCACCCGGCCCTCAGCCAGCCGCGCGTCCGAACGCGTCTCGGCCGTCACCGTCTCGACCGCTCTCGCCCCGCCTGGTTCGCTTTTCTCGCGCCGCCGCCGCGCGCCCAGCTTCAGCCAGGCCGAACCCAGCGGCTCCCAGCTGACGGCCCGTCCGCCATAGGGCGTCTCGCTCTCGACGCCCTGGAACAGCTCCGCCAACACCTTCACAGCCGCACCACGCGATACGGCGCGATCCAGGCCTCGACCGGCGCAACCGGCATCTCGGAGTCGCCCCGCTCATAAGCCCGCAGGGCCAGCATCAGGATCGCCAGCCGCAACGGCGGCGGCGAGGTCGAGGTCAGGCCCAGGCCCACATCCCCCTCGACCCGCGCCCGGGCCGCATCGATCAACGTCTGGATCAGCCCGTCCTCCGCCGCGTGCTCGACGCGCAGGAACAGCTTCGCTTCCGCCAGTGAGACGGGTGCGGTCATGGGAACCTCGCTTTGCTCGGTAGTGGCGAGTGACGGGTGGCGAGTGGCGAGTGATCGCCGGGCCAGTCCTCATCCGTCGCCGTTTCACATCAAAGTCAGTGGCGAGCGGCTCTACTCGCCACTCGCCACTAACCACTCGCCACCGCGCGACTAGGTCGCGCTGAACTTCATCACCTTGATCGCATCAAAGTTCTGCACCCCGCCGCCGACCCGCTTGGTCGTGTAGAACAGCACATAGGGCTTGGCTGAATACGGGTCCCTCAGCACCCGCACGCCCGCGCGGTCAACGATCAGATAGCCCCGCTGGAAATCGCCGAAGGCGATGGCCGCGCTGTTGGCGGCGATGTCCGGCATGGTCTCGATCTCGGTCACCCGGTAGCCGAGCAGGCTGGCCGTCTCGCCCGCCCGCTGCGCCGGCTGCCAGATGTAGTTGCCGTCAGCGTCCTTGAACTTGCGCACCGCCGAGACCGTCTTGCGGTTCATCACGAACCGCCCGTTCGGCCGGTACTGGGCCTTGGGCGCATAGACCAGGTCGATCAACCGATCAGTCGGATCCTCGGCCGCGAACGCCCCCGCGGCGCCCGAGGCGACATAGCCGATCTCGCCCCACTCATGATCCGCCTCGGCGACGATGTCATAGCTGAGGAAGCCCTTGGGTTTGTTGACGCCGTCGCCGTTGACGAAGGCCTGGGTCTCCTGCGCCGCGAAGGCGTCCTCGACCTCGGCGGCCAGCCATTCGTCCAGATCGATCAGGGCGTCATCCAGCAGCGACTGGGTCGCCGCCGGATTGGCGTAGAGATCGGCCGACGGGAACTCCAGCAGCGCCAGGGTCGCCGGATCCGTCTCCGGCCGCGCCGCCGTCTCGGCCACCCAGCCCGAGGCCACGCCCGCCGTCGACACCGGCTTCCTGAACACCCCGGCGCCGACCGTCCGCACAGTTGCGATCTCGCGCATCGGCGACCCCGCCATCAGCCGCCGCTCGATCGCCCGCTCGGTCTGCTCAGGCACCACATAGCCCGCCGAATTCGACGCCGTCGACAGCCCCGCCTTCAGCTCCAGCCCGAACGACTGGCCCGTCTTCAGATAGCCGTCGAATGCGGCCTTCGTCTCCTTGTCATCCCGGCCTTGAGCCGGGACGCCGGAGGGGGCTGCGGCCAGCCCAGGCCGCCGCCCCTCGCTCACCACCCGGTCCAGCCGCGCCTGCGCGCTCGCCACCGCCTGGTCGATCCGCGCCACCTTCTCCTCGAGCAGCACATCCGCCGAGCTCTTCCGCTCGATCTCGTCCAGCCGGGCGTCATTGGCCCCTTTGAACGCCTCGAACGCCGCCATCATTTCATGCATGGCGGCGCGCGCCTCGGGCGTGCCCGAGACGGTTTTGGTCTCTTTCATGGTCTCTCCGATTTCAGTTTCTCCCTCCCCTTCATGGGGAGGGACGGCGAGGCGGAGCCGAGCCCGGGTGGGGAAGTCGGCCGCCGCTTCGGTCGTTGTGGTTCGCCTTGCCCCACCCGGATCGGCTATCGCCGATCGTCCCTCCCCATGAAGGGGAGGGAGAGCCCGTTTCTCGTCCCGCCCATTCGGGTTAGGGTCCGGGCGTGACCCGCTTCACCCCCCTCGAATCCGACATCCTCGACGCCCTCGCATGGGACCTGCGCGACGTCGCGCCGGACCTCGCCGGCCAGTTCGCCGAGTCCCTTCCCGGTTCACGCCGCAACACCGGCTCCGGCCTGTTCACCGAACTGATCGTCGACCGCTCCCGACCGCCGCCCCTGACGACCCCGACCGGCCGGTTCGGCACCGTCCACGCCATGGTCGGCGACCTGCCCGACCCGATCGCCTTTCAGGTCGAGCTCCGTCAGGGCCGGCTCCTGGCCCTGCACGGCGACGCCTATGGCCAGGACACCCGCGCCATCGATTTCGCCCGCGTTCCCTTCGACCAGGTCTTCACCCTGGACGACACGGGCGAGTCCATCGCCTTCGACCCCGCAGCCCTGACGCAGCCCAGCCCCCTGCTGGACCTGCACCGGCACACCGACCACGAACCGCCGCTTCCCGTCTCCCCTCCGCGTGTGATGACCGTTGCCGACGTGCAGCAACTCCAGAACGAGAAGCTGCAGGGCCTCGTCGATGTCATGTTCGGAAAGGTCCGGCCCGCCAACGCCGCCCCGATCGACGACGACGCCCCGATCGACAAGGCGGATCAGACCTCGCTCAAGGTCGGCCTCTGGGTCGCCGTCGCCGTCGGCTCGCTGCTCATCACCCTCGTCATGCGCCTGCCGATCTTCTTCGCGATCTTCCTCACCTTCGTCGTGGGGCGGATGCTGAGCCGGCCGACGGTTCTCTCGGCTCTCGCCCGCGGCACGCGCCGCCTCGGCCAGTACGAATACCGCCCGCCCGAGCGCTGAAACCCTTGAAGTTGCGCGTGATTGACACCCACGGAACGCCGTGATCTCCGTTAACCATGGTCAAGCTTGGGATGGCTCCGATGTCCAGAATGCTCACCGCGACCGCCACTGTCGCCGCCCTCCTCTCCGCCGGCGCGGCCCAGGCCGCCGACCGATGCGGCGCCGAGACCCACATGCGCTTCGGCGAGACCCGGGCCTATTTCGGCAATACGCTCGCCGCCTGCCGCCCGGACGGCTACTGCTCCGCCGTCGTGGCCATCGCCGACCCGACCGGCCAGGCCGCCTGGCGCCATCAGCTGCGCGTCGCCCGCCCCAGCCCCGGTGCCGACTATCTGGTCGAGCTGGCAGCCACCGACCCCATGCCCGTCGCCGGCGTCATGCGCTTCACCACCCCGGGCCAGACCGTCGACCCTGGCCCCTGGCTGGTCCCGACCTCCCCCGGCTCCAACGAATACCGCGTCAGCGACCCGATCCTGACCCGCTCCCTGGTCTCGGGCCTACGCCGCCAGCGCATCGCCCGCTGGAACTACAGATCCGCCGACGGGCCCGCCGAGGCCTATTTCTCCCTGATGGGCATGACCGCCGCCCTGAACTGGATCGACTGCCGGGGCGCCGGCGCCAGCTGAATCAGCTCGCCTGGCCCGGTCGCTGTCCACTGCCCGGACCCGGGGCTGGCTGCTGGCCCGGCCCTGCGGACCCAGGTCGCGATGGCGCGCCCCGATCCCCCTGCCCGCGGGTTCCCTGCCCTCGGGGCTGCTGCCCCTGCGGTCCCCGCCCCTGCGGCCCGGCCCCCGGTCCGCCCGGCTCGCGCGGCGGCAGTCGGCCCGCCAGCCGTTGTCCGGCCTCGGGAGACAGACGGAATGGTTCGGACACCCGCCGGCCCCTCACGGACACCGCCTGACCCGGCTCGCGCACGATCCGCCGCACGCCGTCAACCACGATCTCGATCTCGCCCTCGACCAGTACGATCAACACTGTCTGGTCCGGATCATCCCCCGGGACCGACATGCCCGCCTCCCCGTCCAGCAGCTCCAGAGCCTCTGCCCCAACGGCGGCCTCGATAATCGTGCCGCGTATTCCGATCGTCGCCGTCGGCGTCCGGAAAGCCACCCGTTCACGTTCCGCTCCCCGGCTGCCCGAGACGAAGCGGAACGCCCCGCGCACCATCGAGACCAGCACACCGGCCGGATCGGACTCTGTGTCGATAACGAACCGGTCCACGTTCAGCGCGGCATTCGCTCCGACCGTCAGAACCGACTCGTCTGTCAGCCGGATCAGCAACCGGCTGTCGGCTCCGGTGACGATCGCGTCGGCCTGACGCACCGCCCCGTCAACGATCGAGCGCCGCCAGCCGCTTTCGCCGACGCTTCGGGTCTGGACGCTGTTCTCGACCACGGCGTTCACGCCCACAGGCGTCTGGGCCGCGACGGTCGTGGCCAGCGCAGCCATCAAAACCGTCAGGATCGGGAAGAGCCCTCTCATTCAATCACCCGTCTATGGTCATCGACCGTCGATACTCAAGGACTAGGCTCGCGGAACACGTCGGCATTTGGGCAGGCCAAGCCTGGATTTCGACCAGGTCTGCGGCATCCATTCCATGCTTGATACCCCCTCGGTCGGCCAGCCATAGTCGGCTTCCCTGGGAGAAGATCCGATGCGTCTGTCGATACTCGTGGCCGCTCTGGCCCTGACCTTCGCCGTTCCAGCCGCTGCACAGACGCCGCCCACGCCGCCGCCGGTCTCGACCGCCGCCCCCGCCGATGTCGCCTCGCCCGAGGCTATTGTCGCGGCTCTCTATGACGTCATCTCCGGCGACGCCGGCGTCGCCCGCGACTGGTATCGCTTCCGCTCCCTGTTCCACCCGACCGGCCGGCTCATGCCCACCGGCGTCAACGCCCAGGGCGTCAGCGGCACGCGGGTCCTGACGCCGGAGGACTACATCACCCTCGCCGGACCGGGTCTGGTCCGCGATGGCTTCCACGAGCGCGAAATCGCCCGACGCATCGAGCGCTTCGGCCACATCGCCCACGTCTGGACCACCTACGATAGCGTCCGCAGCCTGTCGGACCCGACGCCCTTCATGCGCGGCATCAACAGCATCCAGCTCCTCCACGACGGCGCCCGCTGGTGGATCATCAGCGTCTATTGGCAGGCCGAAACACCGGCGGCGCCCCTGCCCGCCGAATACCTGCCGCCGGCGAACTAGCGATCAACCGACCGGAACCGCGCCCCCGGCAGCATCGGGAACGTCACCAGCGACACCTCCCAAAGCTCCACCTCGACCAGCACCCGTAACCGCCCTTCCCGGCGCGCACGGCTGCTGCGGAAGCCGATCGACAGCCCGTCCAGCGCCCCCGCCCGCGACAGCGCCTGGGCGAACCGCCCCTCGGCCGACCAGTCCATGATCCGCCCGGCGACAAACAGTCCGCGCTCGTCCTCAACCATCCGGTCCCAGACCCCGACGATCGCCCGACCCTCATGCTGATGCAGCATCCGCACGCCCCTGGGCCCCGTCTTGGCCAGACTGGCCGCGAACGCGCCCTTCGTCACCACATCCCCGTTCAGATCCGCCACGCCCCACAGGGAGGCGTAGCCGGCGATCTCAAGGGATGAGGATCGAGGGGCGAGAGTCGAAACCGCCACCTCACCTTCCTCGCCCCTCACCTCGCCGCCTCCAGCCTGCGTTCGACCCGCTCCACCGCCGCCCGCGTCGCCAGGCTCTGCTCCTCCAGCCGCGCCAGCCGCTCGGCTACCAGCCGTTGCTCGCCGACCCGTTCCTCCAACGTCGCGATCCGCGCTGCCGCGCCTCCTGCCCAGATCAGGCCGCCGACCGTCTGCACGACCAGCGCGGCGATCACAGCGACCGGGATCTTCCGCATCGCTTCCGTCACGCCCCCACTCCCGCCATCCGCCGTCGCTCCTCATCCGTCAGGAACGTCGCCGCATTCAGCCGCGCCCAGAGCGCGTCCCGTTCGGGCTGCAAGGCGGGTAATCCGTCCAGATCGGCCTCGATCCTCACCCCCGCGAACCGCCCGCCCAGCCATCCCGTCAGCGCCGCCGCCGTCTTCCGAACCAGCGGAACCACCGTCCCCCGCCAGAAGGCCGCATTGGCCTCGCGATAGTTGGCGTAGGTCGCGTCTCCCGGAATGCCCAGCAGCTGCGGCGGAACCCCGAACGCCAGGGCGATCTCCCGCGCCGCCGCATGCTTCCCGGCGATGAAGTCCATGTCCGCCGGCGTCCAGCTCATCGGCTTCCAGTCCAACCCGCCCTCCAGGATCATCGGCCGCCCGGCGTTGATCGTCCCCGCATGGCTTTCCTCGACCTGCCCCCGCAGCGCCTCGAACTGCTCCGCGGTCAGCCGCTCGCCGTCCTTCGCCCCATAGACCAGCGCCCCGCTCGGCCGCGCCGCATTGTCCAGCAACGCCTTGTTCCAGGCCCCCGAGGCGTTGTGCACATCGATGGCGAAGGCCGCCGCCTCCAGCGGCGAAAATCCGTAGTGATCGTCGGTCGGATGAAACAGCTTCAGCTGCATCACCGGCGACCATCCGTCCGCAGCCCGCCCGATCCGGACCGACCGTCCGTCGACGGAATACTCCCACGCCTCGGGCCAGCCGGCCCGTCCCGGAACCACCTTCACCCGGTCGGGCCGCAGCGTCCAAAGCTCCTCGGGCGCCGCATCCCCGACCGCCTCGGCATAGGCGTTCCCCGCCGTCTGCAGCGCGCCATACAGCGCCTCCAGCCACTCCGCCCCCGACTGCTCCGGGTTCGGCCGCGCCAGCAGCGCCGCCAGCGGATGATCGTCACGCCGCACCCCGTCGGCGAACACGACCAGCGGCGTCGACGCCGCCGCCTCGGCGATCATGCGCACGCAGCGATAGGCCACAGCGTTCTTCACGAACCCCTCCTCGGCCAGATGGGCATAGTCCCGCGGCGTCCACCGCGCCCGCCCGCCAGCCGTCAGCGCGATCAACGGACCAACCCGGCTGTCCTTCATCTCGGGCGCAGAAACGCGTCGCCGGCCCTCAAAGGGCCGTCGCCAGTTGATCATCCTGATCTCCATCTTTCTCGTCCCCCCTTCATGGGGGAGGGGGACCGCCGGAACGGCGGTGGAGGGGGCAGTGCGCCGCCCTCGTGATCTCACAACACCCGCACCCTCGGCCCCGCCTTCGGGACCGGCAGCAGATGCGTCACCGCCCATACCAAGGCGTCGGCCCGGTCGGGACTGCGCCCGCCCCCGTCCGCCGAGCCCAGCGCCATCAGCTCCTCTTCCAGCGCCGGAAAAGATCCGCAGTGGACGACCCGTCCCTGTTCATAGAGCGCCGCCACCGGCTCGGCCCGCGCCGCCTTGCCCCGGCTGGCGTGGACCAGTTTGATCGGAACCTCGCAGCCGCCATGCGCCAGCACGGTCCGCACCATCTCGCCGCCCTGGTTCTTCTCGGCCACGATCTCGCGCGCCCCGAACTCCCGCGCCGTCTGCGCCACGATCGTGGCCCAGCCCTGCGGCGACTCTCCGGCCTTCGACCGGTCGGCGAGCACATAGGCGCAATTCTCCCTGCGCCCGACGACCACGATCCCGCAGGCGTCCCCGCCCGCGCTCGCCGGCGGGTCCACCGCCACCACGATCCGCTCCAGCGTCGCCGGCCGGTTGCCGCGCGCCCGCGCCAGATCCTCGGCCCGGAACAGCGCGCCCTCGGCCTCAACCACCAACCCCTCCAGCTCCTGCGCCTCCAGCCGGGTCCCGGCGTAGAGGGTCCTCAGATGCGCGAGGAAGCCCGGCGACAGGTGCCTCGCATTCGCCTGCGTCCCGGCCCGGTCGATAACCACGCCCGCTTCAGCAAGTAACCGCCGCAGCGCCGGAATGGGTCGCGGCGTGGTCGTCACCATCAGTCGCGGATCATCGCCCAGCCTCAGCCCCAGCCGCAGGTTGCCCAGCACCGCCTCCGGCCGGCGCCAGGCGCAGAACTCATCGGCCCAGGCATGGTGAAACTGCGGTCCCCTCAGACTGTCCGGGTCCTCCGCAGAGAAGGCATGCGCCTCGCTGCCGTTCGGCCAGACCAGACGCCGTCGCCCCGCCTCCCAGCGCGGCCGTTTCGACCGCTCAGGCAGGGCCTTCAACCCCGACGGCCCCTCGACCATCACCTCACGCACATCGTGCAGCGTCGGCCCGACCAGCGCGAACCGCCGGTCCTTGATCTCCGCCAGATGGTTGATCCACCAGGCTCCCGCAAAGGTCTTCCCCGCCCCGCGTCCGCCCAACAGCACCCACGTCCGCCATTCCACCGCCGCACCCGGCGCCTGATGCTCATGCAGACTGAACTGGCTCCCGAACAGGTCGTGCAACTGGCCAGCATCCAGGTTCGACAACGATTCCCTTCGCTTCCAGGACCGCGTTGAGGCGATCGAGACGGGCCTCCAGTTCGGTCCGCATTCGCTCGAGGTTCTCGGGGCTGTCGTCACGGTGTTTCATCTCGTCCTCTTCCAGCTGACGGTCGCCGCCGGATCGCGACGGCGGCGACAGCATCACGACGGCTCGAACCGACCGCGCGAAGACGCCGACCGCCCGGACCCGTCGCACGGCGGCGGCGAGGTCATCGACGGCCGGTTTCGCGGCCTTCAGGACCACGACGTCCTCGTCGACGATCGCCATGAAGTCATCCTGCATCGCGCCGGACCATGCCGCCGCCCGCGCCGCCCTGTCCTGATTTCCCGTCATGTCCAAAGAGTAGCCGACCAGCGTAGTCCGGCGGGCAAATCGCAGTTACAATCCCGCAAGCGATTGATTTCAGGTGATGTTGTCGCGCCAACCCGACTATGGATTCGCGAACTGTCAGCACAGCGTCACGCCTCGAAGGGCGGCTCAGGCGGCCTCTGACGCCTTCAGGCTGGCCCGTTGTTCCAGTCGCGCTGCGATGACCCGCAGCAGCTCCGCCACCTGGATCGGCTTGCCGACGTGATCGTCCATGCCGGCCTCCTGGCAGCGCAGCACCTGCTCCGGCTGGACATTGGCGGTCAGGGCGACGATCGGAACCCGGCCAGCCTCTCCGTCCAGCGCCCGGATCGCACGCGTCGCGTCCAGCCCGTCCATCACCGGCATGTGCACGTCCATCAGGATCAGGTCATAGCCGCCAACCCGCGCCGCCTCGACCGCCCGGGCGCCGTCCTCGACGGTCTCCAGCGCGACGCCCATCCCGCCAAGGATCGCCACCACCAGCTCCCGGTTGGCGGCGGCGTCATCGGCCATGAGTATGCGCAGCCCGTCCGGGCTCGCCGCCGCGCCGTTCGCTTCGTCGTCCGACGCCAACGCCTCGGCCGGTGTCAGGGGAACCTCGAACCAGAAGGTCGAACCCTCGCCGATCCGGCTGTGAGCGCCGATCTCACCCCCCATCATCTCGACCAGCCGGCGCGAGATCGAAAGTCCCAATCCAGTCCCGCCATAGACCCGCGTTGTCGAATTGTCGGCCTGGCTGAAGCGTTCGAACAGGGTGTCGATCTTCTCTTCGGCGATGCCGATGCCGGTGTCGGTCACCGCGATCCTCAGCCGCTCGCCCGTCCATGACGTCTCCAGTGTCACGCAGCCTTTCGCGGTGAATTTGGCGGCATTGGCGAGGAAGTTCAGCATGACCTGCCGCAACCGGCCCTCGTCGCCCGTCAGCGCCGGCGGCAGGTCGGGATCGAGCACGACGGCCATCGCCAGGCCCTTGACCTCGCACTGCCCCTCGACCATCGCGACCGCCGCCTGCGCCAGCGTCCGGGGATCGAAGGCCCGCGCCTCCATCTCCACGGCCCCGGCCTCCAGCTTGGAATAGTCCAGGATGTCGTTGATCACCCCCAGCAGGGCCTCGCTCGCCGTACCGATCCGGTCTGCGTAGCGCCGCTCGGTCTCCGGCAGCGCCGCGCTCTGCTGCAACAGGCCCGAAAAGCCGATCACGCTGGTCAGCGGCGTTCTCAGCTCATGGCTCATATTGGCCAGAAACTCTGACTTCGCCCGCGCCCCGGCCTCGGCCCGGTCGCGCGCCTCTATCAGCGCCTCCTCCAGCCGCTTGGTATCGGTGACGTCGCGCACCAGATCCTGGAACTCGACAACCCGGCCTTCGTCGTCACGGATGATCGAGGTCCGCGCCTCGAACCAGCGGGTTCCGCCGTCCTTGACCAGACCGCGATAGGTCACCCCTCGCTGCGACCATTCCGGCGGCGCCTTGACGAATTCCCGGAAACTCGCGGCCAGACCCGGCACGTCTTCGGGATGGATCAGGTCCGTCACCGGCCGTCCGATAACTTCCCGGGGCAGATGCCCGCTCACCCGCTCGATCGACGGCGACACATAGGTCACCAGCCCGTCGACGCCGTAGGTGATGATAATGTCCGTCGCCCGGTCGGCCAGCATCCGATGCCGCTGTTCGCTTTCAGCCATCCGCCGGGTCGCCGCTTCAGCCTCGGTCACGTCCTGAAAGACGCCGAACATGGACACGACCTTTCCGTCCGGTCCGCGTTCGGTATCGGCGCGCGTCTCGACCAGCCGCTCCTCGCCATCGGCCCGGATCAGTCGTGCCCTTGTGTGGAAGCCGTCACCGGTCTCCAGGCCGCGCACAACCATCCGCCGGATGGTTTCACCGTCGTCAGGGTGGAAGAAGCCGAGGGCGTCCCCCAGGCTCGGATCGAACGTCTCGCGCGTCACGCCATAGATGCGATAGACCTGATCCGACCAGGTCGACTTCAGGGTCTCAGCGTCCATCCGCCACTGGCCGATGCCCGCCATTTCCTCGGACAGTCTCAGCAGTTTCAGTTGTTCCGACTGGCGCTGGTTGGCCGCGACCTGGTCGATCATTTCACCGGCCATTCGGGCCAGAACCTTCAGGTTCTCGATCTCGGCATCGGTCGGCCGCGCGCGCGGCTTGACGTCCATCACGCCGATCGCGCCGACCGCTGCACCGTCGGCGTTGGCGATCGTCACGCCGGCGAAAAAGCGCAGGAAGGGCGCGCCGGTCACCATCGGGTGGTTTCGCACACGCTCATCCTTGAGCCCGTCTTCCACGATCAACACAGCGCCCGGACCCATTGCGACCATCAGGTGAGTGGCCGTCAGCTCACGCGGCAGTTCGGACTGGTCCAGACCGACATTGGCGCGGAACAGGGTCAGGTCCCCGTCGATCACCCCGACCATGGCATGGGGCGTGTCGAACATGACGCGGGCGAGCGAAGTCAGCCGCTCGAAGGGGCTGTCCAGATTCAGAGACTCCGTCGTCGCTTTGCGCGACTCTTGCGGACGTTTCGCTCCCATCCAGCCAGACTAGGGCGCGAACAACGAAATTTCGGTTAGCAGGCGGTGGTCAGGTGGCGAGCGCAGGCGTCGACATCAGCCGCCCCGCTCCTGGTCCCACTCCGGCGCCTCGAAATCCAGCGCGTCCTCCGGCTCATTCAGCGCCAGCTCGGACACCGTCTGCCCCCGCACGGAAACCCCCGCCGCGTGCACGCTCTCGGGGTCGCCCGAGATCAGCGGATGCCAGTCGGCCAGACCGCGCCCCTCGTGGATCCGGCGATAACCGCACGACTTCGGCATCCACCCCAGCTGTTCGATATTCCACGGCGTCAGCTTGATACAGTCCGGCACCTGCTCGCGCCGGTTCGCATAGTCCATGCAGGTGCAGCGATCGCTGTCGAACAGCTTGCAGTGCACCCGCGTCGGCACGACCTTGCCCGTGTCCTCGTCCTCGAACCGGACCAGACAACAGAGCCCGCAGCCGTCGCACAGGCTCTCCCACTCCTCGCGGGTCATCTGTTCAAGACGTTTGGTTTGCCAGAAGGGCCGATCCATCGGCGGCCTCTTACGCGGATCGCCCGGGGCTGTCTCCGCTCTTCGCCAGCATCAGGTCGCGGGCGTTGCAGGCGCCGCGATCGTTGGGGCCGCCAACGGCATGATCGGAGCAGGGCCCATGACCGGGGCCGGCGCCACGGCGTCGACCCTTTGCCAGATGTTCAGCCGGTTGGCCGGCGGCGCGTCGCCGCGGCTCGGTCTCAGCCGCTCGCGCGAGCATTCCAGCTTCACCCGATTCAGCAGCGGACCCCAGAATTCCGGCCTCTGGTCCGCCGTCCTCGGCGCCGAGCGGCCCGTCAGCCGGTCGCCCAGCCGCGCCACGGGTCCGTCGTCCCGCGTCCGGCGCAGGTTGGCGACCGATCCCATCATGGCCTTGCGCAGGGCATAGTTGCAGCCGCCCAGCCGCTGCATCCGCTCGCTGACCACGAAATATTCGTCGCCCGACAGGCAGCGCAGCTCCTGATCCTGCGCCCGCGCCGCGCTCTCGGCCCCGGCCGCCGACTCGTCGATCCCGGTCCGGCTCCGCGCCCTCGCCGCCATCCGGTCCGGCGCCCCGGCGTCATAGCTGCCCAAGGCCGATTGCAAACACAGGTCGATCCGGTTCGAGGCGGCCATAGCCCCTTCCATGTAGGACACCAGGTCCCGCAACTCCGGCGCGGCGGTGTTGTCGGCGGGCAGGATCAGGTCTCTCAGATCGGAATAGGTCGTCTGATAGTCGCTCCAAACCAGGGTGAAGTCGTCATACCGCGCCTGCGCCGCCTCCTGGGATCCGCCGCGCAGCATGGCGTTGGCCACCCGGCGGCTGTTGACGTCGAACAGGTCGGACTGGCGGCGATAGGCGTCAATATGCGGCGCGATCTGGGTCAGCATGTCCGCCGCCGCTGTCACCTCGCCAGAGGGCCGCGAGACGCTGTCGTAGACCAGCGTGCCCGCCACCGGCGTCAGCGCCAGCACAATCCCGCCCAGCAGCTCGCCCCAGCCGAAGCCCCGCTTCCTGCGCACGACCGGCCCGGCATCCTGCCCCTGATCACTCATCCTCATCCCCCCGGACGTCCGGCGTCAGACTAACACTGTTCCGCATGGTGCCGCTGCAAATCCCTCAGGGGGCGAAGGCCGCTGCCGGTGGCCACAGGAGGCCAGACCCCCTATATGGCCGCCTTCGACCGCGCAGCCTCCCCGCTGCGCCGCGTGTCCAGGGTTTCCATGGCTCCCCGTCCTCCTCTCGTCGCCCTCAAGAACGTCCGTCTCCAGGACGGCCAGCGCCCGCTGTTCGACGGGGTCGACATCGCTGTCGAGCCGCGCACCCGCGCCGCCCTCGTCGGCCGCAACGGGGCCGGCAAGTCGACCCTGATGAAGATGGTCATGGGCCTGATCGAGCCCGACGCCGGCGACCGCTCGGTCCAGGCCGGCACCCGTTTCGCCTATGTCGCCCAGGAACCTGTCATCACCGGCGAAACCCTGGCCGACTATGCCGAGTCCGGCGGCGCCGACCACTGGACGGCCGAGGCCTGGCTGGAGACTTTCGGCCTCGATCCGGCCAAGGCGGCCGTCAACCTGTCGGGCGGCGAAATCCGCCGCGCCGCCCTCGCCAAGGCCTTCGCCGAAGAGCCCGATCTGCTGCTGCTCGACGAGCCGANNCGAGCCGACCAACCACCTCGACATTCTCGCTATCGAGCTGCTGGAAGAGGAGCTGCTTCAGGCCCGCTTCTCGGTCCTCGTCGTCAGCCACGACCGCGCCTTCCTCAACCGCGTCACCCAGTCGTGTCACTGGCTGGAAGGCCGCCGCGTCCGCACCCTCAACAAGGGCTTCGCCGCCTTCGACGAATGGGCGGACAAGGTCATGGAGGAGGAGGCCGAGTCCCTGCGCCGTCTCAACAAGCGCATCGAGGCCGAAACCTACACCTTCTATCGTTCCATCACCGCCCAGCGCACCCGCAACGAGGGCCGCGCCCGCGCCCTCAACGCCATGCGCGAAGACCACGCCGAACGGGTCAAGGACATTCCCCGCGAGCTCAACCTCGGCGTCGATTCCGGCGGCCTGTCAGGCAAGCTGGTGGCCGAGCTCAAGGGCGTCACCAAATCCTTCGGCGACCGCACGGTACTGAAGCCCTTCACCACCCGCGTCATCCGCGGCGACCGGCTGGCCATCGTCGGCCCCAACGGCGCGGGCAAGACCACCCTGGTCAAGATCCTGCTGGGGCAGCTTGCGCCCGACGCCGGCACGGTCCGCCTCGGCGCCAATCTGGAGCCGGTGTATCTCGACCAGTCGCGCGAGGGCCTTCGCAGCGACATGACCTTGTGGGACGCCCTGACCCCCGGCGGCGGCGACAGTGTGCTGGTGCGGGGCGTGTCCAAACACGTCGCGGCCTATGCCAAGGACTTCCTGTTCCAGGAGGGCCAGCTGCGTCAGCCGATCTCGACCCTGTCGGGCGGCGAGCGCAACCGCCTGCTGCTGGCCCGCGCCCTCGCCAAGCCGGCGAACATGCTGGTCCTCGACGAACCGACCAACGACCTCGACATGGACACGCTCGACAAGCTCGAAGAGCTGCTCGAGACCTACGACGGCACCCTCATCCTGGTCAGCCACGACCGTGACTTCGTCGACCGGCTGGCCACCTCGACCATCGCCATGAACGGCCGCGGCGACATCGTCGAAACCCCCGGCGGCTGGACCGATTTCATCCGCCAGAATCCGGGATTCCTGAAGCCGGGTGCCAACCCCCGCCCGCAGGACAAGGAGGCGGCCCAACGCGCCGCCGCCGCCGACGAGGCGCGTCGGGTCGAGAAGGCGGAGCCTTCTGACCGCGCCTCCACCAGGAAGCCCGGCAAGTTGACGTTCAAGGACGCCCACCGCCTGAAAGAGCTGGAGGGCCTGCTCGTCTCCCTGCCGGTCGACATCGCCCGCCACGACGCGACCCTTTCCGACCCGGACCTCTACGCCCGCGACCGCAAGGCCTTCGACCGCGCCACCGCCAACGCCGACCGGGCGCGCGCCCTTCTGGCGGCCGCGGAAGAGGAGTGGCTGGAGCTGGAGTCGAAGCGGGAAGCTCTCGCCGGCTCCTGACTTTCGCGTTTCGACGCCCGAAATCTGCCGGATCGACCCAATTTCCGGTCTTTTTCGCGAGGCTGTGCAGAAGTCACAAGACCTTCACACAGCGAAGAAAATTCGAAAATCGTCACAGGCAGGCGAACGCCCTGCATGATTTATCCCCAAGGCCGTCCACAGACGCTCGTTCCGGACCGCTTGCCACACCTGCGGATCGGAGCGAGCTTGATCAGGCCGAGGGACACGGCGGCGCGGAAAACCGGGGAGACCCGGGGATCAAAGCGGACCGGCCCGGCTCTCTGATCGAACGCACCGGGGGGTTTCGACCTTAACGGACGGGAGACAGGATCAAGGCCCAAGGGATCCTTCGAAGGCTTCGGCCGGAGAAGACCGGAGGGAACCGGATCGGGATCGATGGACGGCGCGGGGTTCGACCTCGTGGAACGCCGGAGACCAGGAGCGCGACAGGATACAGCTGACCATCACCGGGGTTCGCCTCGCTGATGCTGAAGCCAGGGTTCTGAACCTCAATGGCCAAGTCCAACCCGGACTTGGCGAGGGGACGAGGAAAACCGGTTTGCCGGGGATCTTCGTCCCCTCGCTCAATTCCGGGCCACGGATTCCGCAAGGGCCAGCAGGGCGATATCGCGCTGGATCTCGCGCAGGGTTCCCAGACCATAGCCGTCAGCATCACCGGCGCCGTTTCGCTGCGCGGCGATCAATCCCTCCAGCGCCTCGGCGATTTCCGAAAGTGGACGGCGCGGAGCCGGTCGGCGCGCCGCCACGGCGACGAGAACGCCCATCGCACGGCCCCGCGCCTCGAGGACATCCATCCCGACATTCCGGCCGCCGCCGGCTGACCAGTGGCTGGACGCCAGCCGGCCGTTGGCGTCGGCCAGCTGCCGCGCGAAGACCAGCACCAGCGCGGGATAGGACGAGCGGAGCCCCGGCCCCAGCGCCTCGGGCTTGAGGGCGCGCGCGGTATCCACGACCGCGCTTTCGAGCGCGGGCGACAGCGCCTCGCCCCTCAGAGCGGCGACTGCCCTCACGATCGACCTCAGCCGCCCCTTCTCGAACATCCGGTCGATCCAGCCCATTGCGCCCCACTCTTCCGTTCACGCCCCCGGCGCCGACCCAGCTTCAGGGTATCTCTCACCGATGGTCAATGCGGACGGGGCGCCGCTGCCCTTCCCTTCGCCGCACCTGAGCCGTACATCACGGTCATGACCTTGCGTGGGAATCGCCGTTTCTCGCCTGACCGCCGCGCCTTGCTGGCCGGCGCCGGCGCACTGGCGGCCACGGCGGCCGTGGCGGGCTGCCAACGGTCCGAAGCCCCTGTCGACGAGGAAGGCCGCGTACGCCTGCGCTTCGCCACCGACTGGCGCGCCCAGGCCGAGCACGGCGGCTTCTACCAGGCCCTCGCCTCTGGCGCCTACGCCAAGCGCGGCTTGAACGTCGAGATCATCCAGGGCGGTCCCGGCGTCAACGTGCCCCAGTTGCTGGCCTCCGGCGCGGTCGAGCTGGGCATGGGTTCCAACAGCTTCATCCCGATGAATCTGGTCGCCGAGGGCGCCCCGGTGAAGGCCGTCGCCGCCTTCTTCCAGAAGGATCCGCAGGTCCTCATCGCCCACCCCGACCCGGCGCTGGAAAGCATCGCCGACCTCGCCGGCCGGCCCTTCCTGCTCGCCACCGCCTCGCGCGACGCCTTCTGGGTCTGGCTCAAGGCCAAGTACAACTTCACCGACGATCAGGTCCGGACCTACAATTTCAACCCCGCGCCCTTCCTCGCCGACGAGCGGGCGGTGCAGCAGGGCTATCTGACCAGCGAGCCCTGGAGCATCGAACAGGCGGCGGGCTTCGCGCCCCGGGTCTTCCTGCTGGCCGACGAGGGCTATCCCTCCTACGCCGCCATGGTTCTGGCCCCCAACGCCTTCGCCCGCGACAACGCCGCCGCCCTGCGCAGCTTCATCGCCGCCTCGGCCGAGGGCTGGCGCGACTATATCCAGGGAGACGGCAAGGCGGCGGACGCCCTGATCCGCAAGGCCAATCCCGAGATGACCCAGGCCATCCTCGACCAGGCCCGCGCCAAGCTGAAGGCCAACGGCATCGTCGACGGCGGCGATGCCGCCCTCTACGGCCTCGGCGCCATGACCGCCGACCGCTGGCAGGCGTTCTTCGACGTCACTTCCGGGGCCGGGGTCTATCCGCCCAATCTGGACTGGCGCCAGGCCTTCACCACCCAGTATCTGCCCGGCCGTGGCTGAGGCGGA
Source organism: Brevundimonas sp. UBA2388 (assembly GCA_002343425.1). Taxonomy (GTDB): domain Bacteria; phylum Pseudomonadota; class Alphaproteobacteria; order Caulobacterales; family Caulobacteraceae; genus Brevundimonas. The sequence goes on along the minus strand of DDSO01000128.1, from coordinate 14,693 downwards.
GGCGGGCGCCGCGGCGTCCCTTGGCGGCGTCGTCGTCCGCTATCCCGGCCGCGCGCCGCTCGGCCCCATCGACCTGACCATAGCTCCCGGCGAGATCGTCGCCGTCGTCGGTGCCTCGGGCGCCGGAAAGTCCACTGTCCTGCGCCTGATGGCCGGCCTTGAATCGCCATCCGAAGGCGCGGTCGTCACAGCCTCCGGCCGCATCGGCTTCGTCTTCCAGTCCGCGACCCTGATGCCCTGGGCCGACGCCCTCGCCAATGTCGCCCTGCCGCTGGAATTGGCCGGGATGGCCCGATCCGAAGCCCGGGTCCGCGCCGCCGAAGCCCTGACCGCCGTCGGCCTCGGCGACCGGCTCGAAGCCCGCCCGCGCCAGCTGTCCGGCGGCATGGCCATGCGCGTCGCCCTCGCCCGCGCCCTGGCCACAGAGCCGGACCTCCTCTTGCTCGACGAGCCCTTCGCCGCCCTCGACAGCGTCACCCGTCGCCGCCTGATCGAGGATCTGCACCGCCTCTGGGCCGCCCGCGCCCCGCGCCCGGCCATCGTCTTCGTCACCCATGACGTCGAGGAGGCCGTCTACCTCGCCGACCGGGCGCTGGTGTTCGATGCCACGACTGGCCGGGTCGCGGCCGGGCTTCGGTCTCCCGGCGCCCTGCCAAGACCCGCGGGGTGGCGCGTCGACGCCGGCTATCGGGCTGCGGTCGAGACGCTGGCCGCCGCCCTCGCCAAAGCCATGCCGCCTCTCCTGACGGAGGCCGGCGCATGACCCGCCTCCTGCCGCCTCTCCTGCTCTCCGCGGTCCTCCTCATCGGCTGGGAGTTTGCCTGCCGTCTGCTCCACGTCCCGCCATGGTTCCTGCCGCCGCCCAGCGCCGTGGCCACGGCCCTGATCGAGCGCGCGCCGCTTCTCGCCGCCTCCGCCGGAGCCACCTTCTGGATGGCGCTGCAGGCCCTGGCCCTCGCCACCCTGCTCGGCGGCGGCCTGGCCCTCGCCGTCTCGCTCAGTCGCCCGGCGGAGCAGGCGGTCCGACCCCTCGCGGTCGCGCTTCAGGTCACGCCGGTGGTGGCCATCGCCCCGCTGGTGATGATCTGGGCCGGCCTGGACCACGCCGATCGGGCCGTCGTGGCGCTGGCGGCAACCGTCGCCTTCTTCCCCCTTTTCTCGGGCGTCCTCACCGGGCTGAAGTCCGCCGATCCCGATCTGGAGCGGTTGTTCGACCTCTACAGCGCCTCTCCCGTCCAGCGCCTCGTCCGTCTGCGCCTGCCCGCCGCCCTGCCTTTCGTGCTGGAGGGTTTGCGGGTCGCCGCCGGGCTGGCCGTGATCGGCGCCGTCGTGGCCGAGTTCGTCTCCGGCTCGGGCTCGACCCAGGGACTGGCTTGGCGGCTGCTCGAAGCCGGCAACCGGCTGCGCACCGCCGACATGCTGGCCGCGCTCGCCTGTCTGATGGTCATGGGTCTGTTGCTCAACGCCGTCGTCGGCCTGCTGGAACGGGCCGCGCGACGCAGACTCTCCTGACCGGACCCCGGCGCTCAACTCCCCGGCGTTAGCAACGGGTTAAGCGACGCATGACTAGCGTGAGACTCCATTACCGCGTCCGGAGACGCCCAGTTGCGCCGCGCCCCGATCCTGACGACCGCCCTGCTCGCCGCCGCGGGTACGGTGCTGTTCGCCGGCAGCGCCTCCGCCCAGAATGCCTCCCCCCCATCCGGCGAGGCCCGCGGACTGCGCTATCTGTCCTGGCCCGGCCNNGTCGATGGGCTTCTACGGCCGCGGTGAGGCCGGCCCGGCGGCCCCCGCCGCCGCTCCTGCCGCTGCCGGAAGACGCGACCTGAGACGCCCCAACACTCCCATTCCCCACGGGGGTTTCAACTCGGCCGCGCCCGTCCCCACCCGACCTGGCCTGACGCCTGCTCCCGGCGCCCGGCGCACCCTCACGCCGGCCAACGCCTGGATGAACCCTGTCGCGCCGCCGCCGGAAGCCGTGATGGCCGCACCTGCGCCGGCCGCGGCCCCGCCCGTGGCGCCCCGGCCTGCGCCAGCCCCGCCTCCCGCGCCCCAGCCCCGCGCGACTCCCGACTATCTGCCCGATCCCGGCGGCCGTGGTCAGGCCCTGCCGGCCGAACTGATCTATGCGCCGCCGCCCTCCCAGGCGCCGCCCGCCCAAAGCGAGCCGTTCGATCCGATGGCGCCGCGTCGCGATGCGCCGATCTTCCGCATGCAGCAGGACGCGCCCGCCCCGGCTCCGGTCGCCGCGCCCCCGGTCATCGACCCCGCCGGCGTAACTCCCCGCCCGGCTGCGCCCCAACCGCGTCGGGTCGCTGAGGTCAGCAACAGCGGCGAACGCCCGCCGACCCAGGGCGGCCGCTATTATTCGGTCCATCGTCAGAACGGTCGGCAGCCGGACGCCCTGGAAATGCCCGCGCCGAACTATGTGGACGCCCTGGTCGTGACCATGCCCGAGACCATCGCCTCGCAGGATCTGGCTGCACCCGAACAGGGTCCGACCCTGATCCGCGACGCCCAGGGCCGTATACGCCACGCGCCCGCCGCCTCCGACGGGGACCATCAGTGACAGTTGCGTCGACGCCCTCCCGCCTGCCCGAGCTGATCGCCATGGCCGAAGAGGGGTCGAGCGAGAAGCGCCGCGCCCTGCTGCGTGAACTGACCGAGCATTTCTTTGGAACCTCGGCCCGCAGCGCCACCGAAGACACCCTCTACGGATCCGTCCTGACCAGCCTCGCGGCTGACATGGAGACCGCGGTACGCGCCGAACTGTCCGCCCGGTTCGCGAATGCGCCCGATGCGCCCCATGCCCTGATCCGCAGACTGGCCAATGACGAGGCCGCCGTCGCCGAAGCCGTGCTCACGACCTCGCCGGTCCTGACCGACGAAGACCTGCTGGGCGTGGTCCGCAGCCATGGCCAGGCGCATATGCGCGCCGTCTCGGCCCGCCCGTCGGTGTCCGAGGCCGTGTCCGAGGTCATCGTCGAACGCGGCGACGACGAGACTCTCGGCGCCCTGCTGCGCAACGACGGCGCCCAGCTGTCGCGCAAGTCGTCCGAGGCAGCCGTCGAGCGGGCGCGGGTCAATCCGGCGCTGCACGAGGCCACGGTATCCCGCGCCGGCTTGCCGGCTGATCTGCTCAACGAGATGTATTTCGTCGTCGAGGCGCGGCTGCGGACGCGCATCCTCGAACAGAACGCCCGGATGGATCCGGCTCTGCTGGAAAGCGCCCTGGCCGCCGGCCGGGCCCGCATCGCCACGGACGACGGCGCCCTGCCCGCCGACTACGCTGAGTGCTCGGCCTATGTCGAAGAGCTCAAGGCCGCCGGTCAGCTGACGCCGCAGATGCTGGCGCGGTTCCTGCGCTCAGGGGGTACGACCTCGTTCCTGATCGCCCTGGCCCAGTTGTCCGACATCGACTTCCACACCGCCCGCCAGATCATCGAGCGGCGCGAACTCGACGCCCTGGCCGTAGTCTGCAAGGCCGCCGATCTCGATCGGGCCCTGTTCCTCACCTATGCGGTGGTGCTGCTGAACGACGACGGAGACGCCATGGCCAAGGCTCACTCCTACGCCCGGATGTACGCCGAACTGAGCCGCGACGCCGCCCTCCGGACCCTGCGCTTCTGGCGCATGCGTCGCGGAGCCGCGGCCGCGTAGCGAGTGATGAGTGGCTAGTGGCTAGTGGCTAGTGGTCAGTGATTGCCGCTCCACGGCTGGCGGAAGGGCGGCGCCGTCAGCACCGTCTCGCAGGCGTCGGCCAGCCACTAGCCACTAGCCACTCAACCAACCCCCGACCAGAAAAACGCCCGCCCCCATCGCCGAGGACGGGCGCTTCTCGAACAACGTCCGGATTACTTCTTGGCGCGGCCCGCGGCGGCGCGGGCGGGTTTGCGGCCGCCCTGGCCCAGGCCCATCTGCTTGGCGAGGTCCGAACGCGCCTTGGCGTAGTTCGGGGCGACCATCGGATAGTCTTTCGCCAGACCCCATTTCGCCCGGTATTCCTCGGGGCTCATGTTGTATTTGGTGCGCAGGTGACGCTTCAGCGATTTGAACTTGCGGCCGTCTTCCAGGCAGATCAGGAAATCGGGCGTGATCGACTTGCGTACCGGTACAGCCGGGTCCTTGACCTCAGGCTCAGGCTCGACAGCGCCAGTCGAGACCTGGGTCAGGGCGGCGTGGATGCTGGAGATCAGGCCCGGCACTTCCGACGCCTGCACATTGTTGTTGCCGACATAGGCCGACACGATGTCCGCAGTCATCTCGAGGAGTTGAGCGTTGTCTTCCATGGGCCGGCCTCACCTTGATTGCTTGTTTCTCGACTGAATCAGCCGTTGGCGAGTTCAATAGATTTGTTCCCTTGTGAAAGCAACATCGGGTTCCATGCTCGGAAATAGCTCTCCGAAGTGTTTGAAAGTTCACTATAGATAGCGGCGTCCGGCGTGCTTCGGGTGCTCAGCGTCCGAAGTTGTCCGCCAGCGCGAGCATGGCCGCGCGCTCGGGCGCCGAGTAGTTGTCCAGCCCCTCTTCTTCGCCATCGCGGATGGCCCTCAGAAGCGCCGGCGTCAGGGCTGAAGACAGCGACCAGTTCCAGTAACGCAAAACCGTCTGCGCCCGGTCGACCGCCAGCATGTCATAGGTGATCCGCACCCGGTCCCAGGCCGGATGGACCGAGCCGTCCGCCGCCGTCTCGGGTCGACGCATCGATCGCCACAGATTGGCCAGATCGCTCTTGCCCAGCCCCGTCGCCTTGCAGAGGATCGCCAGCGGTTCGCCGCCCGGATCGCCCATGATCTTGGCGCCCGTGACCGGCTTGACCCCCGACAGATAGGCGATCTCTGTCGCCACCTCGCGGTTCAGCCCACGCTCGGCGGCCGCGGCTACGGCCTGTTCCAGTCCGCCATAGGGGCTCTTGGCGATCGCCGCCCGGTTCCGCTGCCGCCGCTCGATAAACTGCAGCGCCTTGCGCGACACAGGATCCTGCCAGTTCTCCGCCGCCGCCATGGCGAAGACATCCTCGGACACCTCCTGCATGACCTCCCGCGACACGGCGAACCGCTGCAGAATGGTGCGGCGATCCTCTGGACCACACCACCAGAACATCACATAAGCGCCCGACGGACGCAGTTCGGGACGCTTCAGCGTCGGGCCGCACAACTGCGGCTCCTGCCGGCTCAGGCTGACGACGCCCTCGATCGCCGTCTGGCTCAGGCGGGCCGTGCCGTTGCGAAGCACTGCTTCGATCACATGGCTCTCGCCGAAACTCAGCAGGGTCTCGGTGACCACCTCGGACAACGCCCGCCGACTGGCCATCAGGAAGCGGTGCGCGGGGCTGGCGTCGCGCGCGCAGGCCACCAGGTCCGCATCCGACAGCGAGGCGCACTGTTCGATCAGCAGGCCGGCGATCTCCGGATCGTCACGCAGCAGCATCCGCGCCAGGGCGTTGGGCAGTTCGGCCAGGGGGGCCAGCCGGGAGGCCACCCGCCGGCGGTCCTCGGGCGAGGCCAGCCGCAGCATCTCGACCAGCAGGTCGCCGGTGACGGCGCGCTCGAAGGCATTGATCCGGCTGGCGGGCAGGGACACCACATCGGCCAGGCGTTTCAGCAACGCATGACGCGCGCGGAATCCACCTTCCGGGGCGGCCTCCTCAGGGCTGGTCGCGGTCTCGGACATGTCCCGCGAATCGTAGGGCCACGCCGGTTAACCGGCTGTGACGGTCAGTCGAAGGCCGTCCAGGCAGCGCGACTGTCGCCGGTCAGGGCGAAGTCCGCCTCGACCGTCCCGGCGTCGCGGAAGGACAGTGTCAAACGGACCCGCCCGTCGACAGCCTTCGCCGGATCGAAATTTATCAGCATGAAGTGCAGGCTGGTTCCCGGCCGTACGTCCAGCGCGCCGTTACCGGGAACCGTCCAGTTCGGGTCGTCGATCATGCTTCCGCCCGTTTCCGTGCGCACCACGCGGTGGAACTCGATCGTGTCGGCGCAGGCGCAGGAGGCATCGACCAGCTCGTCCGCCACCGGGGAGCCGTTGCGGATGCGCACATAACCGGCCGAGTCCTCACCGGCGACGCCCGAGGTCGCCACGATCCGCCGGGTCAGGTCCAACGGCCCCGCCGAGGCCGAGGCCTCCCGCGCAACGGAGGCCAGCACCGGCATGACGGGGACCGCCGAGGCGTCTTCGCGATAGTCAAACCCGCCCTTTTCGACCCACTCACCGTTTTCCTGCTGGGAGCTGCGCGCGCGATGAACACCGTCGGCGCCCATCACCAGGGTGGAGCGGATGGGCGGAAAGCCGTCGAGGCCGTGCACCGTCTCCTCGGCCTCGAACGCGCCGGGGCCCGTCGGCCGCATGACGCCGGTGGTATGGAAGCCGCCCGAGGTGAAATAGTGGAAGATGTAGCCCCCGCTCGCCCGGTCCCGGAAGATCAGGGTCTCCCCCGCATAAGCCCCCCCGCCCACGGAATGGACCACGCGCACCGCATGGCCGCCGACAGCCCAGTCCCAGCGCTGGATATCCTCGACAGCCTCGGGTCCGGTGCCTACGCCCCGCCAGGTCTTTCCGACCAGATGCTCGAACGGGGCATAGGCCGCCCGGCCGACGCCCGGCGCCGGCAATTCCGCGACCTGGGCGACAGCGGACAGGCCGGGCGCCGCAAAGGCCAGTGACAGGGCGACGGCGGCGATCAGTCGAATTTTCATGGCGCGGATCTTCCCCTCAAACGGTCTCGGGCCGGCGCGCGGCGCGGGCCAGAAGCATGTCGAAATGGTCGCGCAGGGCGGAGACCCCGCGGTCGAAATAGCCGACGTCGCGATGGGTCCGGGCCTGCATCACCCCGCCCTCCATGGTCGTCAGCACGAACTCGGCCAGCGCCTGCTTGTCGACGCCCGTCGGCAAACGGTCGCCGGCGGCATCAAGGCATTTCATGATCGCCCCGACCCAGCCGGTGAAGTTGACTGCCAGCAGGTCGCGCACCACCGGGTCCGCCTCATGCAGCTCCAGCGCCAGACTGCCGATCGGGCAGCCATAGGTGCAGTCGGTCTCGAGGATCAGCCAGCGGTACCGCGCCAGCAGGGCGAAGATGCGCTCGACGGGATCGTCCACCCCCTCCCAGGCCGGATCGACCAGGTTCTCGTACAGCCCGTCGCGATAGGCCTCGAGCACGGCGATCAGCACGTCCTGCTTGCCCGGAAACACATGGTACAGGCTGCCGGCGTTCAGCTGGGTCCGGCTCAGGATGTCGGCGATCGAGGTCGAATTGTAGCCCTTGGCCCAGAACAGCTCCATCGCCGCCATCACGATCCGGGTGCGGACATCGGGCGCGCCGCTCACGCCGCTGCCCAGGCCTGTCTGATCCAGCCCTCGACCTCTGCGTCGATCTCGTCGGCCGAGGCGATGCGGACCCGGTGGGTGACCATGGCGTTCCACGACCCCGCCGCCTCCAGCCGTCCCGACGGCTGGACCCCTTTCAGGCTGAGCCCAAGATCCAGCCGGTCCTTGGTCGACGGTTGCGCCAGGCCGAACTGCTTGTTCCGGCGGAAGCTGACATAGCCCTTCTTCGGCGCGAACTGGGCGCCCTCCAGCCCCGACACGATGCCCGCGATCCGGTCATAGGCCGGGCGCATCGCCGCCTTCGGCCCGGCGAACATGGCCTCCATCAGGGCGGCGTCGTCGCTGGACCCGGCGTCCGAAGCGAAGGTCTTGTGCGCCACCAGATTGGCGTAGCCGTGCCCCAGCCCGTGCTCGGCCTTCAGCCAGGACACCAGCCCACCGTGCTTCACCTGTCCGCTGGTCCTGGCCAGCGCCAGCCATTCGTCCAGCGACTGGCCGGTCTTCGCCTTCAGATTGGCGATCATGGCAGCCGTTTCGGCCTGAGGGTCAGCCATGCTTCATCTCCCGTTCCCGAGCCCTATTGAATGCTCGTTCAAGAACCGGAGTCAACGAAAACTTGAACGGTCGTTCAAACGGCCGTCACAGCCCCTCGAACAACGCCGTCGACAGATAACGTTCCGCGAAGCTGGGGATGATCACCACGATCGTCTTGCCTGCGTTCTCGTCCAGCGCAGCCTGACGGAAGGCGGCGACCAGGGCGGCGCCCGATGAAATGCCGACGGGAATCCCCTCCGTCCGCGCCGCCTTGCGGGCCATGTCGAAGGCGTCCTCATTGGACACCTGTTCAACCCCGTCGATGACAGAGCGATCGACGATCGAGGGGATGAAGCCCGCCCCGATGCCTTGAATCTTGTGCGGCCCGGGCTCCCCACCCGACAGCACCGGCGAGGCCGTCGGCTCGACCGCGATCATGCGCAGCGAGGGCTTGCGCGCCTTCAGCACCTGGCCGACGCCGGTGATCGTGCCGCCGGTGCCGACTCCCGAGACGAAGATGTCGACCTGGCCATCGGTGTCGCGCCACACTTCCTCGGCGGTGGTCGCCCGGTGGATGGCGGGATTGGCCGGGTTCTCGAACTGTTGCGGGATGAAGTAGCGCGCGTCGGCGGCGGCCATTTCCTCGGCGCGGCGGATCGCGCCGCCCATTCCGTCCG
>DDSO01000128.1:5437-6093 GCA_002343425.1 Brevundimonas sp. UBA2388 | reverse complement strand
GCCGATGCCGGTGTTCCCCGAGGTGGGTTCGAGGACGATCGTCGCCGGGCCGATCCTGCCGGCGTCCTGCGCGGCATCGATCATCGCCATCGCGATGCGATCCTTGACGCTGTGCGCCGGGTTGCAGAACTCCAGTTTGACGGCGAGGGTGCCGTCAATGCCGGCTGTCAGGCGGTTGAGTCGGACCAGCGGCGTATTGCCGATCAGCGTGGTGACGTCGTTGGCGATATTCATGGGCATTCTTGATCTCTCCTCTGAAGCAGGTTTTCCAGACTGGTCTGGTCACGAAAAGCGGCAGGTGGTACGGCCGTGTGCTGGCCCATCGGCACGAGTGGATCGGCGCGCGCGGGTGGTCGATGGTCAGTGCGGTCGGTGGCAAGGCCGGGTTAGGCGAGGAACAGCTTGTAGGCCTGGTTGTTGCTTTCGTTCCAGTGCGCGTACCCGAGCTTCCTCAGGAAATCCTCGAAGGCGCCCATTTCGTTCGGCGGTACCTGCATGCCGACCAGCACCCGACCGTAGTCTGCGCCATGATTCCGGTAATGGAACAGGCTGATGTTCCAGCCGGCGCTCATGCTGTTGAGGAAGTTCATCAGCGCGCCCGGGCGCTCGGGGAACTCGAAGCGATAAAGGATCTCGTTGTCGAGCTTCGGCGAGTG
>DDSO01000128.1:593-5379 GCA_002343425.1 Brevundimonas sp. UBA2388 | reverse complement strand
ATGCGCGTCACGCTGGTCACTGTAGCGATAGTTGAACTCGGTGATGTTGCGCGACCCGATCAGCGACACGAATTTCCTGTAGGCGCCAGGCTGCTCCGGCAAGGTGACCGCAAAGACCGCTTCACGCTGCTCGCCGAGTTCGGCGCGTTCGGCGACAAAACGCAGACGGTCGAAGTTTAGGTTGGCACCGGAGGCGATGACCACCAGCGTCCTGTCCTTCAGCTTGTGCGCCCTGGCGTACTCCTTGGCGCCGGCCACGGCCAGCGCGCCAGCCGGTTCGAGCACCGCCCGGGTGTCCTCGAAGACGTCCTTGATCGCCGCGCAAATGGCGTCGGTGTTGACCAGTACCATTTCATCGACGTACATCTGGCAGAGCCTGAAGGTCTCCTCGCCAACGTACTTGACCGCCGCGCCATCGGCGAACAGTCCGACGTGATCGAGCCGGACCCGCTGTCCTGCTTTCAGCGAGCGCGCCATGGCATCGGCGTCGCTGGCTTCGACGCCAATGATCCTGGTCTCCGGCCTGACCCGCTTGATGTAGGCGGCGACACCCGAAATCAGCCCGCCGCCACCGACGCAGCAGAACACGGCGTGAATCGGCTTGGCATGCTGGCGCAGGATTTCCATGCCGATCGTCCCTTGTCCGGCGATTACTTCGGGATCGTCGAACGGGTGCACGAAGCTCAATTTCTCCGCTTTCTCGAGCTCCAGAGCATGCGCGTAGGCGTCATCGTAGGACTCGCCGGCGAGTACCACCTCGCCGCCGCGCGCCCTTACCGCCTGGATCTTGATCTGTGGCGTCGTCGTCGGCATCACGATCACCGCCCGGCAGCCGACCTTGGCCGCGGCCAGCGCGACGCCTTGCGCGTGGTTGCCAGCCGATGCACAGATCACGCCGCGTTTGAGTTTGTCGGCCGAGAGATGAATGATCTTGTTGTAGGCGCCGCGCAGCTTGAACGAAAAGACCGGCTGCAGGTCCTCGCGCTTCAGCAGAAGACGGTTGCCGGTACGCACCGACAGGCCCGGAGCAAAGTCAAGCGGTGTTTCGATCGCGACGTCGTAGACCTGCGCGTTGAGAATTCTTTCGAGGTAATCCGTGGGCATGGCGGCAGCGAGAACGTGTTCCTGAGGAAACCGGCGATTCTAGCAGCAGAAGCGGTTGACGGCGGTGGTCGGTCACTTGCTCCGGCCTTTCCGGAACAGGGTTACCGCCGCATCGACCATTCCCTGCACGCTGCCGACCTCGACGAACTGCTGTCGCAGGAAGCTGGCATGATTGCCCTGGGCGACGACTTCCTGCTGCAACTCGTCGAGGGCAGCCTCGCTGCCGAGGGCCGCCGCATGCGGCGCCAGCCTCTCTACCGTGGCGAGGATGTCGTCGCGTAGCGAGAGGCTGCGGTTGCTGCGCGGATGGACCAGCACGCCGTCGAGTCCGAAGCGGCAAGCCTGGAAGCGGTTGTAGTTATAGACCAGGTAATCGTCTTCGACCGGGTCGGGTTCCTCGCCTTGCAGCAGCATCCGGCACAGTGCCTGCAGATACGCCGCCAGCGCAGCGGCGCGGTCGACNNTCCCAATAGAAGTCCTTCATGCTCTCGACCACCCCGGTCTTCTCCATCTTGGCGAAGTAATCGTGCTCGAATTCATCCCACTCGAAGATCAGGGGCGCCCGCCCGCTGAGCGGAAAGGCGAACACCGAGTTCAGCCGCGCCGAGTCGAAGCGGGTATCAACTCCCTGGAAAAATGGCGACGAAGCAGACAAGGCGATGAAGTGCGGCAGGTAGCGGTTCAGGGCATGCAGCAGGTAGAGGCTCTGGTTGGCGCTGGCGCAGCCGATGTGCACGTGTTGTCCGAAGACCGTGAACTGCTTTGCCAGATAGCCGTACAAGCTCGATAGCTGCATGAAACGGGGTTTGGCGGAGATGCGCTGGTCGGACCAGCGCTGAAACGGGTGCGTGCCGCCACCGCAGACGGCGACGTTGAGACGGTCGCAGGCCACTACCAGCGCGTCGCGGATGCTGCGCAGCTGTCCGAGGAGTTGCTCGTGATGGTGGTGCACGTCGGTGGCGATCTCGATCATGCTTTCGGTGATCTCTAGTTTCGCTTCGCCGGGGAAGGGCCTCCCCTCAAGCAGGTGCAGGATGTCGCTGGCCGACGCCGAGAGGTCGAAATCGGTCCAGTTGACCAGTTGCAACTCGAGCTCGACGCCCACGGTCAATGCTTCGCCGGCCTTGAAGGAGCCGAGCGGCATGGTCAGCGGTTCTCGACCTGACGGGTTTCGCCCGCCCAGATCAGAGCGCGCTGGGTGACCAGCGGGCCGATCACCTCCAGCAGCACGACGATCACCGCGAGGCCGGCGACCTGGTCCAGCGCGTAAAGCTTGAGATGGCTCGTCTCCTCGAGCAGGACGATGACCAGCACCGACATCGGTGTCATCGCCAGTCCGGTCAGCGCCCCCTTGCGCCAGGTAATGCCGCTGAGCCGGGCGAAGACGGTCGTCGCCACCGCCTTGACCGCCAGTCGGACAGTGATCACCGCCAGCGCCAGCGCGATACCCGTCGGACCGGGCCGCCAGTCTAGCGAAGCGGCGACGAAAACGAACAGCAGCACGGTCAGCAGGTCCCCGAGCGTGCCGAAGTTGCTCTGCGCCTGCGACAGGATCACTCGCCGGTGCCGGGCGACCAGGCCGAATGCCAGCGCCGCCAGCAGCGGCGAGAACGCCAGCGCGTGCGTCAGCGCCGTGAGCAGGAGGGTGGCGACGGCGAAGGCGATGGTCGCGTTGCGGTCGGCGTCGCCGAGCGGGCGCAGCAGCGCCGGCACCGCGACGCCGAAGAGCGCACCGATTGCCGTCGATACGGCGACCACCACCAGGCTGTTCCAGACCGCTCCGAAAGCGCTGCCGGCGCTGGCCAGCACCCAGTAACCGACCACCGCCTTGAAGAAAAGGACCGAAAAAACGCAATTGAAAGCGGTCAGATGCAACAACCGCTCGGTCACCTGTCCAGCACTCCGGAGTTCGTTGGCGACCCGCAGCACGGCCGCCGGCGAGGTGGACATCGCCAGCGCCGACAGCAGCAGCGCCGGTACCAGCGGTACGGCAAACAGGATGGCCACGATGAACACGGCGGCAAAGGTACTCACGGCTTCGAGCACGCTGCTCGCTCCCAGCCACGGATTGACGCGCAGCCAGCGCAGGTTGATTCGATATCCCAGNNCAGAAAGCCGCCCTGGTTGGCAGCCATGATAAAACCGGTGACGCCGTAACCGCTGATTCGCGGCAGCGACAGCCAGCGGTAGGCGATCTCGCCGACCGTCCAGGCCACGGCGATCGCCGCCGGCCAGGCGATGCCGGTCAGTACCGGCAGCAGAGTTTCCGGTATCACGCCTGCTTTCCGATGCCCGTGCCGGCGTCGACCAGCAAGCATGGAAGAGCCGCCTGCGATAGCGAGGACGACGCCCGGCGAGTCATCTGCCGCCAGCCTGGCCGCGCAACGGGCCGACGCCAGCTGTCACAGCGATCGCTTTCCCCCGGCCGCACGCGCCTCGTGGCTGGTGTCATGTTCAATGCGCGATCAGGATTCCGATGCATTGACTTCCCCGAAGTGGATGGCCACAGAATACCCGAGGAGTGCACGGCAAACTAGCGCAATCTCGGGGTCGCCCCGACCACCGGGCGCTGCCTGGGGGACAAGGCGATTGACCACAGGCGGCCTGGGCGGAGGCCAGCGCTGTGATGCTGCACTGCGGTAAGCTAGAATTCGCCCTTTGCCGGTAGCCGAGGTTATCGATGAACGCACGTCTGCGCGAAATCCCCTACAACTACACCTCGTTTTCCGACCGTGAGATCGTCATACGACTGCTCGGCGAGGAACAATGGGCACTGCTTGACCAGCTGCGCGCCGAGCGTGTCACCGGCCGTTCGGCACGAATGCTGTACGAGGTGCTGGGGGACATCTGGGTGGTGCAGCGCAATCCTTACCTCGAGGACGATCTGCTGGCCAACCGCGAGCGTCGTATCGCCCTGGTCGAGGCACTTCGCCACCGTCTGCGGGAAATCGAGAAGCGCCGTCAGGGCAACGAACGGGTATCGCCACTGATCGTCGCTGCGGCGGCAGCGGTCGATGCCTTCGAGCGCCATTTCGACGACACCGCCAGGCTGCGCGCGCGGGTCAGGAAGGCCTTGCTCAGGCACACCCGTCGCGACAACATCGCCTTCGATGGCCTGGCGCGCGTCTCGCACGTGACCGATGCGACCGACTGGCGCATCGAGTACCCCTTCGTCGTCCTCCACCCGGACAGCGAAGAAGAGATTGCTCCGTTGGTGCGCGCCTGCATCAAGCTCGGGCTGACGATCATCCCGCGCGGTGGCGGCACGGGCTACACCGGCGGCGCGATACCCCTGACGCCGATGTCGGCGGTGATCAACACCGAGAAGCTGCTGGACATTGGCGGCGTCGAAGAAATCCTGCTGCCCGGATGCGAACGCCGGTACGCGACGATCCGGACCGGCGCCGGGGTGGTCACTGCCCGCGTCGCGGAAGCCGCGGCGTCGGCCGGCCGCGTCTTTGCCGTCGATCCGACCTCGGCCGAAGCTTCGTGCATCGGCGGCAACATCGCAATGAACGCCGGTGGCAAGAAGGCGGTACTGTGGGGGACGGCGCTCGACAACCTGGCGTGGTGGAAGCTGGTCGATGCCAGCGGTCACTTGATGGAAGTGACGCGGATCGGGCACAACTTCGGCAAGATCCACGAACAGGAGCTGGTGTCCTTCGAGATCAGGCGCTTCCGC
>DDSO01000128.1:0-510 GCA_002343425.1 Brevundimonas sp. UBA2388 | reverse complement strand
GCACACGCGCACCGTCTGCCTGGAGTTCTTCGGCCAGGTGCGCGAGGCGGTGCCGGCGATTGTCGAGATCACCGATCATTTCCAGCCCGGTGGCGGCGGCCAGCAGGCCGGGGTGCTGCTCGCCGGCCTCGAACACCTCGACGAGCGCTACCTGCGCGCCGTCGGCTACGCCACCAAGGCCAAGCGCAAGGCCGAGACTGCCGGACGACCGAAAATGGTCCTGATCGGCGACCTGGTCGGCGACGACGAGCGGGCCGTAATGAACGCCGCATCGGAAGTCGTACGGCTGTGCAACGTGCGTGGTGCCGAAGGCTTCATCGCCGTCGAAGCCGAGACCCGCCGGAAATTCTGGCTCGATCGCTCGCGCACGGCGGCGATTTCAAGGCACACCAACGCCTTCAAGCTCAACGAGGACGTGGTCATTCCGCTGCCCCGGATGGGCGAGTACTGCGACGGCATCGAGCGTATCAACATCGAACTGTCGATCCGCAACAAGCTGGCGTTGTGCGA
>DDSO01000154.1:13071-15072 GCA_002343425.1 Brevundimonas sp. UBA2388 | reverse complement strand
CCGAGGCCGCCGGTCAGGCTGTCGGTCTCGCGGCCGAGGGGCAGGGCGTCCAGCACGCGGCTGATCGTCTGCGGGGCCGGCCCGGTCAGGAAGGGGTTGCCGGCCGAAAGCCTCAGGTTGACGCCCGGCAGGCCGCTGAAGCTGAGGCTGGAGCGATCCTCCAGGCTGGCGCTGACGGTGGCCTGGGTGGTGTTGTTGAGGTCGCGCTTGTAGGTGCCACGCACGGTGGACCGCTCGCTCCGGCCCAGCAGGGTGCGGAAGGCGTCGACGTCGTCGAAGGGGGTGGCGCCTGCATCGCGCTCGATGTCGCGCTCGGACTCGTACAGCGGGCTGGAGCGTTCGTATTCAGCATCCACCGACCAGCGGATCGGTCCCGAGATGTTCAGGGTATTGCCCTCGATCTCGGTGGTGGTGCGGCCGCCTTGGGTGGGCATGCGGCCGGAGAGCTCGCCGGTGAGAGAGCGGAAATCGGCCTTCAGCACGAAATTCACCACGCGCTGGTCGGCGGCGTAGCCGTATTCGAGCGCGACCTCCTCGGGCAGGATATCCATCCGCTCGATGGCTTCAGGCGGCAGGCCCTGGATTTCGCGGAAGCCCGAAATGCGGCGGCCGTTGACCAGGAAGACCGGCATGCCGTCGGCGCGGCCGCGCGAGCTGCGCGTCAGCGGCTCCAGATAGGTCAGCAGTTCGGCGATGTTCGAGGCGCCATAGGCCTGGATCTGTTCCGCGGTCAGCACGACATCGGGCGGGATGTCGGAGTTGGCCGCGCCGCGGGGGCGCGCGCCGGTGGTGACCACCGAGTCGAGCTCATAGGCTTCCGGGTCGGATTCCGCGGCCGGCGCCGGCTCCGCGGCGGGCGCTGGCGTCGCCGGCTGTTGCGGCGGCTGCTGCGGCGGGGGCGTCGGCGCAGTCTGGATCAGACCGGCCATGAGGCCGGACAGGGCGGTCGTGACGAGAAGCATGCGGACGTGTCCCGGGGAGAAGCTAGCCCTGCAACGTGCTCGACCGACATTTCCGTCGCATTGCAGCGCGGAAACCGAAGGTTGAGCGCATGGCGAGCCTTCTCCCGTCTTCGGGGTTTGGCCGATCGCTGGCCAATGAACTTTTGGTCACACTCGAGGCAGCGCCGTGGCGTTGCCGGAAAGCCTCAGCCGACTTCCTTGAGAATGCCTTCCAGTCCCTGCTCGCGGACCTTGCGGTAGAGGGTCGAGCGGCCGATGCCGAGGCGGCGGGCGATCTCGGACATATGGCCGGCATAGACCTCAATGGCGTGCTGGATCAGGTCGCGTTCGATCTCTTCCAGCGTGCGCAGGTGACCGCGCTCGTCGAGGATGCGGATCGGGGTGTCGGGCAGGGGCGGCAGGTCGATATTCGAGCCTGTGGCCAGATCCCCCTCCGTCTCGCGGCTGTCGCCGCGATCTACATCGCTTGCGGCCGGGAGGAAGGACGCCGCCAGTCCCGAAATGGCCGGGAAGTCGTGCGGCTGCAGGAAGGGCGCGTCGGCCAGGACGATGGCGCGATAGACGGTGTTCTCCAGCTGGCGGACGTTGCCGGGCCAGTCGAAGGCGGTGAGCAGGGCCAGGGTCTCGCCCGAACAGCCGGCGACGCGCTTGCCTTCCTCGACATTGAAGCGCGCGATGAAGTGGTCGATCAGGGCGGGGATGTCCTCGCGGCGCTCGCGCAGGGACGGAGCCTCGATCGGAAAGACGTTGAGGCGATAGAACAAATCCTCGCGGAAGGCGCCGGCGCGGACCTGCTGGGCCGGGTCGCGGTTGGTGGCCGAGACGATGCGGACATCGACCTTGACCGAGCGTTTGGCGCCGACCGGGTCGACCTCGCCCTCCTGCAGGGCGCGCAGCAGCTTGACCTGCATGTCCAGTGGCAGTTCGCCGATCTCGTCGAGGAACAGGGTGCCGCCGTTGGCCTCCTGGAATTTGCCGAGATGTTTGTCGTGGGCGCCGGTGAAGGCGCCCTTTTCATGACCGAACAGGATCGACTCGA
>DDSO01000154.1:0-13047 GCA_002343425.1 Brevundimonas sp. UBA2388 | reverse complement strand
TGCCGACGCCGCTCTCGCCCGTGATCAGGACCGGGATCGAGGATTTGGCGGCGCGAGCGCCCAGCGACTTGACCATCCGCATCGGCGGGCTGGTGCCCACCAGATCGTCGAAGGAGGTGCGGCCGGAGACGTGCTTCTTGAGCCGGCCGACTTCGGCGGTCAGGCGGGTCAGCTGCAGGGCGTTGGAGACGCCGACCAGCAGGCGTTCGGCGGAGACGGGTTTGACGAAGAAGTCCTGCGCCCCGGCCTGCATGGCCTTGACCACAGCGTCCACACCGCCAGAGGCGGTCAGGACGATGACGGGAGTCGTGACGCCGGCGGTGCGGATCTCGGCCAGGGCCTCCATGCCGCTCATGCCGGGCATGACCATGTCGAGCAGGACGACGTCAGCGCCGCCGCCCTTGGTCAGGCGGTCGATGGCCTCGCCGCCGGATTCGGCGTGGACGACGGCATAGCCCTCCCGCTCCAGCACGGCCTGCGCGAGCCGGCGCTGGGTGGGATCGTCGTCGACCACGAGAACGGTCTTCGCCATGGGTGCAGCCCCTTCAACATCACGGTTTCGGCCGGTCCTCGTTGAAGCGGGACTGGCTCATTCCGGGACGTTTTAACCGTCACAAGGTGAAGATCGGGTTGGGGGGCAGGGTGAGTGGGGGGTTAACGGGAGGGATGAGGGATTAGGGATTAGGGATGAGGTCCGGGATCAGATCCTGAGGTCCGGTTTCGGAACATGGGGCTCCGATGTCGGGGAGGCGTAGTTCCCTCATCCCCAATCCCTAATCCCTCATCACAGGCAGCTACGCCCCCCCGAAACTCCGCCGCGCCTGCATCATGGCCGTGATCAGCGACTGCTCTGCCTCGGACAGGTGCGGGTTCCAGATGTCGAAGATCAGGATGACCCGCATCTCGTCGGCGTCGTTCCAGGCCTCGTGGTCGATGGTGTCGTCGAAGACCCAGGCCTCGCCCATCTTCCAGTCGCGCACCGTATTGCCGACGCGGAACCGGGCCGGACCCGGCAGGATCAGCGGCAGGTGGGTCAGCAGGCGGACGTTGGATGAGCCGGTGTGGGCCGGAATGTGGGTGTGGGGCTGGAGCGCCGAGAAGACGGCGGTGGGTGCGAATCCGTCCTGGCGGCACATCGGCAGGGATTCGAGCAGGGCGGCGGTCTGCGGGCAGCGTTCGCACACGGCGTCCTGCCGCGCGCCGTCCTTCCATAGCCAGAGCGAGCTCCATTTGCGGGAATGGTTCAGCTCGCCCCACTGATTGACCGGTGCGCCCTTCGGGTAGGCGATATAGGGCGCGAAATCCTCCATTCCGCCGGCCAGCAGGGCCTCCAGCTCGGCCTTGATGACCGGGGTGGCGGCCTCCAGCGTCCCAAGCCACGGGAATTGCGCGCGGTCGTAGAAGGGGATGGCCGGCAGGCGGGGGTAGTCGAGCAGGAGCGGCTCCTGCTTCGGCGCGGTCTTGAGCCCGGCGTAGATCTCCAGCCCCTCGTCGAACCGGTCCAACGTTTCGGCGTCGACCTTGCCACGCAGGGCGGCGACGCCCGCGCGCATATGGTCGCGCAGGGCCTCGGCGTGGCGGCGGACGACGCCGGAGGCATGGTCGATCTGGGACTGGATGACCGGCGGGCAGCGCTCGCGCGGCGGAGCGATCTTGAGGGCGTTGCGATAGACGTCGGCGGCGGACTGGTCCTGTCCGATCTTCTCCAGCATGGACGCCTTGCCCAGCAGGGCAGCGAAATCATACGGCTGCATCGCCAGGGCGTCGTCGAGCACCATGAGCGCGCCATGGAAATCGCCGAGCAGCCGCAGGGCCAGGGCCCGGTTCAGCGTTCCATTGTGGGTCGCGCCCATGGCGTCGGCCTGATCGATCAGGCCGAGGGCAGACTGAGGATCGTGGCGCGCGAGAGCCTCCGCGGCCCGGCGCAGCAGATCGTCCTGGGCAGGAGAGCCCGGCTGGTTCACGTGGGGTCCCCCGATCCCGGTTATGAACTCAGTGTAATGTTACGTCGGCGGGCCGGGTCAAGGGGTGTGGTGGTCCCGGTGCGGAAAGAGGATTGCTCGCAGCGAGCGCCAGTGCCCGCTTGAGTTCTGCGCGGGTCCGTGTATAGAGCGCGCCTCTTCCGTCGCAGCTTCGGCCGCGGCGGTCCTGTCCGAGAACTTCGGGGCGTGGGGGTCACCCGCGCCATAAATGTCAGAGAGCCCTCTGACGCCGTGGGGAGATGGGGATGCAGACGACGCCAGACGTTCCGGTATCCGGGCGTCGGGGTTCGAGCTTCCTTCGGACAATACGACCGGCCTGAACGCTTCGCAGCGATGCGGCGCGCTTTGGCCAATCCGTCGTCGGGAATAAGCCCGGCGGCGAATACAGACTGGAGACCGCAATGGACCGCGCACAAAAAGCCGAGTCGATCGAAACGCTGAAGGGCGTTTTCGCCGACGCGGGCGCCGTGGTCGTGACCCACAACCTGGGTCTGACCGTTGCGGATATGGAAGACCTGCGTGGACGCCTGCGTACTGCCGGCGGCACGTTCAAGGTGGTCAAGAACCGCCTGGCGCTCAAGGCGCTCGACGCCGCTGAAGGCAGCGAATACCACGGCCTGTTCAAGGGTCCCGTGGGCATTGCTTACGCTGACGATGCTGTGACGGCCGCCAAGATCACCGCTGAATACGCCAAGGCCAATGACAAGTTCATCGTCCTCGGCGGCTTCATGGGTGACAAGGTTCTGGATGCAGCGGGCGTGGGCGTTCTGTCCAAACTGCCCTCGCTGGACCAGATCCGCGCCTCGCTGCTCGGCCTGCTCAACGCTCCCGCGACCAAGGTCGCCGGCGTCGTGCAAGCCCCGGCGTCCCAACTGGCCCGCGTGTTCAGCGCCTATGCCGCCAAGGACGCCGCGTAAGCGGACCCGCCTCTTTCATCTCTGCAAACTCTCTACTGAAACCCAATCCTCCGAAGGAAACACACCATGGCCGATCTCGCCAAAATCGTTGAAGACCTGTCGAAACTGACCGTTCTGGAAGCCGCCGAACTGTCCAAGCTGCTGGAAGAGAAGTGGGGCGTCAGCGCCGCTGCTCCGGTCGCCATGGCCATGCCCGCCGGCGGCGGCGGCGGCGCGCCCGCCGAAGCTGCTGAAGAGCAGACCGAGTTCACCGTCGTCCTGATCGACGGCGGCGACAAGAAGATCAACGTCATCAAGGAAGTCCGCGGCGTTCGTTCGGACCTGGGTCTGAAGGAAGCCAAGGACCTGGTCGAAGGCGCTCCGCAGAACGTCGTCGAGAACGTCTCCAAGCAGGCCGCCGACGAAGTCGCCAAGAAGCTGACGGAAGCCGGCGCCAAGGTGCAGGTCAAGTAAGAACGGACCGTCCCTCGGGACAGTTCTGGACGGGCCGGGGAGCGATCTCCGGCCCGTTTTCTTTTGCCCGGATTGGACAGGATGGGCCGGTTGTGTCGGGATGAGCCGCCAACGGGAGGGGACCCATGCCGATCAGGACCACCGCCATCGCTATCGCCGCCTTGCTGGGGCTGGCCGCCTGTGAAGATTTCGCTGGAGGCCGGGAGCCGCCGGCTCCGCCGCCGCCAGCCGGACCGCCGGTCCCGCCCACCCCCGAATTACCGATCACGGGGCCGAAGGCGCGACAGATCATGGCCGATCTGTCGCTGTCCTGCCTGGAACTGGCCAGCCTCAAGGCCGACATGGCGATCTGCGAGGAGCGGAGAGGCCGGACCGTGGACCATGCCGCACTGCGCACCGAACTGCGCGACCTGAAGTGGACGTTGCAGGCCTTGCCGCGGGCGGAGGCTTCGACCCGCTGCTCGGCCCTGACGGCGGAACTTCGCAATACGCCCAAGCCGCAGATCTGCTCCGATCTGGGCTACTGAGGCCGCGTCAGCGCCGCCGCGGGGCGAAGATGTCGGCCAGACGGTCGCGGGTTCCCTCGATGCGGACGAGGCGCGGGTAGCGCAGGCCATCGTGATACGCGAACGACAGGGTGCGGAATTCGTCGCCGCGCCTGACCACGAGGGCGATCGGCTCGGTCCCGCCCTTTGCCGCCGTGACGGCGTCGCGCAGGGCCTCGGCCGAGCCGACGCGGTCGCCGACGGCGACCAGATCCCAGCCGGCGCCCAGCCCCTGTTCGAAGGCCGGGCTGCCCCAGACCACGCCGCCGATGCGTCCGCCTGCGCCGAGGCTGAAGCCGAGGGAATACTGGAAGTCATTGGCCCAGCCGCTGTTCATCCGCTTTTCGAGCGGCGTCAGCTCGTCGACGTATGTCAGCCGCCAGCCGGCGCGTTCGATCCCGGCCAGCGGGGCCTCGGCGTCGGGGCCGACGGCGTCGAGGCGTGTGCGCAGGAAGGTCGCCCAGTCATGGGGATGGACGGCGTTCAGGTGAGAGACCACGTCCTCGAACGTATAGGGCCGGGCCTCCCAGACGCCGTCCTCGACGCCGTAGAAGGCTCTCGCGAAGTCATCGAGCGACTTGCGCTCGTTGGTGGCCTCGCGGATCAGGGTGTCGGCGTCGAGCCAGATCAGCAGGGCCTCGCGGTAGTAGTCGCCGGTGCCGCGCATCCATGACGGCCAAGGATTGCTGGTGCGGTAGCCGAGCAGGTTGTGGTTGGTGGTGTCCTGCAGGGCGCGCCACTGGCGGCCGGGCTGCTGGTCGTAGAAGCCGGCCACTCCGGCAAGGTTGACGACGGCCTCCTCGACCGTGCCGAGTCCCGAGCGGGGGGTGAGGACGTCGCCCCAGTACTGGGTCTGGCCCTCATAGACCCACATCAGGGTGTTCTGGGTCGGGATGTTGAGGTTCTGGACGTATTCATCCGACGGCCGGCGGTATTTGCCGTTCCAGCTGTGGACGTACTCGTGCGGCAGCAGGACGCGCGTCCCGTAGGACGGGCTGGCGCTGGAGAAGTAGTTGGGGGCGGCGGTGTTCTCGGACGAGCGGTGATGCTCCAGGCCGATGCCGCCCATCTTCGAGGTCAGGGCCAGCAGGAATTCATAGCGGTCGTAGTGGCGGGCGCCGAACAGCCGGTCGGCCTGGTCGACGAGGGATTCATAGCGGGCGACCCACTCGGGCGTGATGTTCACCGAGGCGGCGGTGTCGCCCACGAGATTCAGATGCACCGGCGAGCGGCCGCCCGGATCGATGTCGACGCGGCGGTAGTGGGCCCCCGCGAACATCGGGCTGTCGGCCAGATGCTCCAGAGAGATCGGGGCGAAGGTCGCGACGTCGCCCTCGCGGGAGACGGTGTCCAGCGCCACGCCGTACTGCCAGCCCGTCGGCAGGACCACGGACGGGGCGAAGGTGATGCGGTCGTGGTTGTAGCCCGCCGGATAGAGCAGGGCCTTCTCCCACTGGAGATTGACCATCTCGGGCGTCATGACCACGCGCCAGACGGCGTTGTCAGGCTGGGTCAGCCATTCGAATGCGACCTCGATCTCGTTCACGCCAGCCGGGATGTCGAGGTGGAAGGCGTGGGGATCGACGGTGTCGCGCACCCATTCGATCCGCCGGCCATTGCCCGTGACGGTGACGCCGGAGACCAGCTGGATCGGACCGGTGTCGGCGTGGTTGCCGGGAATGAATTTCGGATACTGCAGCACCAGATGACCGGCGCTGACCGGCACCGTCTGGCGCACGCGGATGACCTTGTGGTCGAGGTCGGTCAGGTCAACGCGGATGCCGATGACGCCCGGATAGTCGCGGTCCTGCGGCGCGGGGATCGGCGGCAAGGCGTGCGGCAGGCTGGTCGGGGCGGGCAGGGGCGTCGCGGCTTGTGAGGCCGGAACTTGCGCCAGCGCCGGCAGGGCGGCGGAGGTCAGGAGCAGGGCGAGGGCGGCGGTGCGGATCATCATCGGGTCCCTCACGATCAACGGCGGCGGGGGGCGAGAATGTCGCCGAGACGGTCGGGGGTTCCCGCGATGCGTTCGAGGCGCGGATAGCGCAGGCCGCCGTGGTACGCGAAGCGGATGGTGCGGAAGCGGTCGCCCTTCGTCAGCATCATCTCGATCGGGGTGGTGTTGCCGGCGGAGGCGGTGATGGCCTCGGCGATCGTCGCGGCGGTTGCGGCGCGGCCGTTGACGGCGACGACGTCCCAGCCCGAGGTCAGGCCGGCTTCGAAGGCGGGCGAGCCCCACCGGACGGCGGTGACGCGGTTGGAGGTGTTGAGGCTGAGGCCCAGTGAATACTGGAAGTCGACCCGACCAAGTTCGGCGTTGAGGGCGCGGCTGTAGGCATTGGGGGTCGTGCTCCAGGCCAGGCGGTAGCCGCCGCGCTCGAGACCGCCCAGCGGCGTCTGCGCATCGGGGCCGACGGCGTCGAGCCGCGCGCGCAGGAAGGCAGCCCAGTCGTTGGCCTGGACCCCGTTCAGCGTCGAGGTCACGTCGTCGAAGGTGTAGGGGGCCGGATCCCAGTTTCCGTCCTGCACGCCGAAGAAGGCCCTGGCGAAGTCATCGAGCGACCGGCGACCGTTTGACTGCTCCCGGATCAGGGTGTCGGCGTCGAGCCAGATCATGGCCCCTTCGCGATAATAGTCCTCGGAGCGCTGGAAGCTGCTCCAGGGCTGGGGCTGACGCCGGGCGATGATCGGATCGTTGGTGGTGTCCTGCATGGCGCGCCATGCCCGACCGGGGTTGTCCCCGGCATAGCTGGCGGCGGTGTTGGCGAGGATGTCGAGCGCCTGCTGTTTCGACATCAGGCCGGCGCGGGCGGTCAGGACCAGGCCGTAGTACTGGGTCTGGCCCTCATAGACCCAGAGCAGGGAGTTCTGCAGCGGCTCGTTGAGTGTCGGCGTCAGCTGGTCGGCGGGGCGACGCCATTTGCCGTTCCAGGAGTGGACGTATTCGTGGCCCAGCAGGTCGCGGTCCGCGAGGGTCGAGGCCGGGGCGGTGAAATAGGCGGTGTCGACGCTGTTCTCCGACGAGCGGTGATGCTCCAGCCCGATGCCGCCCAGGCGGTCGCTGACGGCGACGAGGAAGTCGTAGTGGTTGAAGTGGCGCGCGCCGTACAAATAGTCGGCCTGATCGACCAGATTGCGGTGCAGTTCGATGTGCGCGTCGGTCGCGGCGAGCATGTCGGGATCGTCGGCGACGATGTTCAGCCGTACCGGCGACCGGCCGCCCGGATCGAGGTCGATCTGGCGGTAATGGGCCCCGGCGAAGACCGGGCTGTCGGCCAGATGCTCCAGGGTGATGGGAGCGAAGACGGCCAAGCCGTTCTGGAATGATGTGGTGTCGAGCGCTGCCCCATACTGCCAGCCGGCGGGCAGGCGCAGGGTCGGCTGGACCGTGATCTGGCGGGAATAGTAGCCGGCCGGATAGAGGATGGCCTTTTCCCACTGGATGTTGAGCATCTCGTCGGTGATGACGACCCGCCCCTGGGAGCCGTCGATGGGGGTCAGCCATTTGAAGGCGACCTCGACGGAGGAAGCGCCGGCCGGAACCTCGACCTGGAAGGCATTGGTGCGGACCGTATTGCGGACCCAGCGCAGGGTCTGGCCATTGGCGGTGATCTGGAGGTCGGCGATGTCATCGACCGGGCCGACCGGGCCGTGATTGCCGGGGATCCACTGCGGATAGAGCAGGACCAGCGGGCCGGGGCCGGCGACGGGAATGGTCTGCCGCACCGAGACGATGCGCCGGTCGATGTCGGTGGCGTCCATGTCCAGGGTGATGAGGCCGGGGTAGGGGGCGTCGCGCGGGGCCGGGATGGGGACGAGGGCGCGGTCGAGAGCGGGCGTGCCGACCTGTGCGACCGAGGGCGCGGCGCCGAGGAGGAGGGCGGCGGCGCAGGACGTGACGAACAGGCGGACGGCGGGGCGCATCATGTCGGGAGACTCTCGGTCGGGGGGCGGTCGCAGATCACGCCGCGCGCAGGCATGGGTCAAGCTGGACAGGAACGCGCCGCATTAAAAGGCTGTCATGTTCGGGTTTCGGAAGGCTCCAGCACAGGGGATAGCCCTCCTGCTTTCGTCATCCTCCGGCAAGCCGCGCAGCGGCGCTGACCGGGGGACCCGGCGGCGCGCGTGAGCGCGAACCTGTCGGGAGCGCCAATCATCGACACAGCAGTGCTTCGCCGCCGTCGCGGCGCCGCCGGGTCCCCCGGTCTCGCTTCGCTCGCCGGAGGATGACGAAAGGGGAGAATCAGGACGCCGGCTTCACTTCCAGCAGTTCCACCGTGAACAGCAGGGTGGAGCTGGGCGGCAGTTCGCCGCCGCCGACCCAGCGTTCGCCGTAGCCGAGCGCGGCGGGGATGACGAACTCGAACGTCTCGCCCTCCCGCATCAGGGCCACGCCCTCGGTCCAGCCGCGGATGACCCGGTTGAGCGGGAATTCGGCCGGTTCATTGCGGCTGTACGAACTGTCGAACTCGCGACCGTCGACGAAGGTGCCGCGGTAGTGGACCTTGACGGTGTCCGTGGCGACCGGCTGGCGGCCGTTCGGATGGGCCCGGCCCACGCGGCGGTATTGCAAACCCGATTCGGTGGTGGTCCAGCCGCGGCGGGCGCCGTTGACGACCAGATATTGTGCATTGCCGGCGGCCCAGCCTTCCAGCGTGCCGACTCCGGGCGTGGCGGCGGGCGCGGGCTCCTGCGCGGTGGCGCAGGCGGCGAGGGACAGGGCGGCGGCGGCGATCAGGAGGGTGCGGGTCATTAGGCGACGCTAGCAGGGGCGGGACCGTTGAGGAATACGGCTGGGATCCGGTCTGTCGGGGACGTCGAACATTCACCGTTGAGGCGCGGGAACCTCGGTCCGGCAACCGTCGCCGATATGAGCCGCGTCCGTGCATGAAAGGACATTCGTGACCCGGCCTCCGTCGTCCATGCTGACGACGACAGGCGCGCCCCCCGCACAGGTCAGCTCGTACCAGGTGAGTCCCGCCGCATTGCGCCCCATGTCGCGCACCCGGGTCGGTGCGCAGGCCTCGGCGGCGCTTCCGGCCAGCCGTGGGCGGAAGCCGGCGAGTTCTTCCGGCTCGGTGGTGAACCGGCACAGGTCGCCCCGGGTCCGGATATCAAGGCAGTCGGTGACGACCCATGCGCCTGCCGCCTCTTCGACCCAGCTCCCGGGCGCCCGGCGACAGCCAATCTCATAGATCGTGTTGCCCGCCGGGGAGAGGCCGACGACCCGGCCCTCATCGACCCGACAGTCCATGCCCGCCCGGGCGGCGATGGACTCAAAATGCCGGATCGGATTTCGATTGGCGCGGAGAACACAGGCCGGAGCCGGGCGGCTCGACGGCTCTCCGCGCTGGAACCGGTCACTCTGGCTCGCCAGAAGCAGGCAGCTGTGTGCGGCGGGGCTGATCCCGTCGATGATCAGATAGCCCGGCCCGTCGCGGCAGACGACCTCGTATTGGCGGTCGCCAAAGCTGTCCATGCCGCGGAGGGCGGCGGCGGAGACCGCGCAGTCGGCGCCGGCCCGGGTCGCAGCGTCCTGTGCAGCGAGCAGGGTGGTGGTGTCCCGAACCCGGCCGCGCGTGGTCGGCGTCTGCTCGAGCGTCTGCTGGGCCGAGGCAGCCGAGGCCAGAAGGATGAGTCCCACGGCCAGCATCAAAGCCGGGCGGCTCACGACTCCGCGTCCCGGTGATGCGCCGATCGCCCGCCATTCAACATTTGGTTTTTCCGTGAACCTCGAACAATCTGAAGGTACCTCCCACGTCAGGTCGAAGGTCAATCCCGAAAACTGCCGAACCGGTCTTTATTTCGCCGTCAAAGCGAGTATATGACCCGGTTCCGCTAACTCAGTACGAGATGCGCGCGAAAGCGCCGAGGCCCGGTTTGTCGCCCTCCGACCGGTGCGAAGGCGCGCTCCTTCCCAGGGAGCCCTGCAATTTCAGACGTCCTGGCGCCGAAAGGCCCGAGGGTGGACGTCGAAACCGATGGTCACGGGTCGCCCGAGAGGCGGAGCCGTGGCTGCTGCATTGATCGCCGCCTGCCCGGGCGGTGTATTGGGAATACAGAATGGCCAAGTCCAAAGCCGAAGTCGCCGTCGCCCACGGCCAGTTCGCACACGCTACGACCTTCACCGGCAAGAAGCGCATCCGCCACTCGTTCGGCCGGATCCCCGAAGCGGTGCAGATGCCGAACCTGATCGAGGTGCAGCGCGCCTCCTATGAGCAGTTCCTGCAGCGCGAAGTGCGCAGCGGTCCGCGCAAGGATCAGGGCATCGAGGCGGTCTTCAAGTCGGTCTTCCCGATCAAGGACTTCAACGAACGCGCCATCCTCGAATACGTCTCCTACGAGTTCGAGGACCCGAAATACGACGTCGAGGAATGCATCCAGCGCGACATGACCTATGCCGCGCCGCTGAAGGTCAAGCTGCGCCTGATCGTGTTCGAGGCGGATGAAGAGACCGGCGCGCGCTCGGTCAAGGACATCAAGGAGCAGGANNGCAGGACGTCTACATGGGCGACATCCCGCTCATGACCGACAAGGGCACCTTCGTCGTCAACGGCACCGAGCGGGTCATCGTCTCGCAGATGCACCGTTCGCCGGGCGTCTTCTTCGACCACGACAAGGGCAAGNNATCGTCTACGTCCGCATCGACCGCCGCCGGAAACTGCCGGCCTCGACCTTCCTGATGGGTCTGGGCATGGACGGCGAGGAGATCCTCAAGACCTTCTACGAGACCGTGCCCTACGAGAAGCGCGGCGAAGGCTGGGTCACCCCCTACAAGGCCGAGCGCTGGAAGGGCGTGAAGCCCGAGTTCGACCTGGTCGACGCCGACACCGGTGAGATCATCGCCGCCGCCGGCACCAAGATCAGCGCCCGCCAGGCCAAGAAGCTGGGCGACACGACCACGTCGCTGTCGCTGGCCGCCGACGCCCTGCTGACCAAATACCTGGCCGCCGACGCCGTGAACTACGAGACCGGCGAAATCTACGCCGAGGCCGGCGACGAGCTGGACGGTCCGACGATCGAACTGCTGGAAAGCCACGGCTTCACCACCATCGACGTGCTGGACATCGACCACGTCACGGTCGGCGCCTACATGCGCAACACCCTGCGCATCGACAAGAACACCGGCCGCGAGGACGCGCTGTTCGACGTCTACCGCGTGATGCGCCCGGGCGAGCCGCCGACCCCGGAGGCCGCCGAAGCCATGTTCAACTCGCTGTTCTTCGACAGCGAGCGCTACGACCTGTCGGCCGTCGGCCGCGTGAAGATGAACATGCGTCTGGAAACCCCGGACGTCTCGGATGAAATCCGCGTGCTGCGCAAGGACGACGTCCTGCGCGTGCTGCAGATCCTCGTCGGCCTGAAGGACGGCCAGGGCGAGATCGACGACATCGACAACCTCGGCAACCGCCGGGTCCGTTCGGTCGGCGAGCTGCTGGAAAACCAGTACCGCGTCGGCCTGCTGCGGATGGAGCGCGCCATCAAGGAGCGCATGTCCTCGGTCGAGATCGACACGGTCATGCCGCAGGACCTGATCAACGCCAAACCCGCGGCGGCGGCGGTGCGCGAGTTCTTCGGCTCGTCGCAGCTCAGCCAGTTCATGGACCAGACCAACCCGCTCAGCGAGATCACCCACAAGCGTCGCCTTTCGGCGCTTGGCCCGGGCGGTCTGACGCGTGAGCGCGCCGGCTTCGAAGTCCGCGACGTGCACCCGACCCACTACGGCCGCATCTGCCCGATCGAAACGNNTTCATCGAGAGCCCGTACCGGCGCGTGAAGGACGGCAAGGCCACGGACGAGGTGGTCTACATCTCGGCCATGGAAGAGGCGAAATACACGATCGCCCAGGCCAACATCGAGCTCAAGGACGGCATGATCGTCGAGGAGCTGGTCCCGGGCCGGATCAACGGCGACTCCCAGTTGCTGATCCGCGCCGACGTGGACATGATGGACGTGTCGCCGAAACAGGTCGTTTCGGTCGCCGCCGCCCTGATCCCCTTCCTGGAAAACGACGACGCCAACCGGGCCCTGATGGGCGCGAACATGCAGCGTCAGGCCGTGCCGCTGGTGCAGTCCGACGCGCCGCTGGTCGGCACCGGCATGGAAGCGGTCGTGGCCGTGGACTCCGGCGCTGTCGTGGTCGCCAAACGTGACGGCGTCGTCGAACAGATCGACGGCACCCGCATCGTGGTTCGCGCCACCAACGAAGCCGACGCCGGCCGTTCGGGCGTCGACATCTATCGCCTGTCCAAGTTCCAGCGTTCCAACCAGTCGACCTGCATCAACCAGCGCCCGATCGTGCGCGTGGGCGATGAAGTGAAGGTCGGCGACGTAATCGCCGACGGCCCGTCGACGGACCTGGGCGAACTGGCCCTCGGCCGGAACGCGCTCGTCGCCTTCATGCCGTGGAACGGCTACAATTTCGAAGACTCGATCCTGATCTCCNNCCTCGATCCACATCGAGGAGTTCGAGGTCATGGCCCGCGACACCAAGCTGGGGCCGGAAGAGATCACCCGCGACATCCCGAACGTCGGCGAGGAAGCCCTGCGCAACCTCGACGAGGCCGGCATCGTGGCGATCGGCGCCGAGGTCCAGCCGGGCGACATCCTGTGCGGCAAGGTCACGCCGAAGGGTGAAAGCCCGATGACGCCGGAAGAGAAGCTGCTGCGCGCCATCTTCGGCGAGAAGGCTTCGGACGTCCGCGACACCAGCCTGCGCCTGCCGCCCGGCGTCGCCGGCACCATCGTCGACGTGCGCGTCTTCAACCGTCACGGCGTCGACAAGGACGAGCGGGCCATCGCCATCGAGCGTTCGGAAATCGAGCGCCTCGGCAAGGACCGCGACGACGAGCTCAAGATCCTCGAGCGCAACGTCTACGGCCGCCTGAAGCCGCTGATCCTTGGCAAGAACGCCACCTCGGGTCCGAAGGGCCTGGGCCGCGGCGTGGTCACCGAAGAGAAGCTGGGCGAGCTGTCGCGCGGCCTGTGGTGGCAGATCGCCCTCGACGACGAGAAGGCGATGGGCGAGCTGGAGGCCATGAAGAAGCAGTTCGAGGACGCCCGCAAGGCGCTCGACCGCCGCTTCGAGGACAAGGTCGAGAAGCTGCAACGCGGCGACGAACTGCCCCCCGGCGTGATGAAGATGGTCAAGGT
>DDSO01000146.1 GCA_002343425.1 Brevundimonas sp. UBA2388 | reverse complement strand
ACCTGCAGGCGGGTGTTCATCTCGATGAAGAAGAACTCGCCGTCTTCCCAGAGGAATTCGATGGTGCCGACGCCGAGGTAGCCGATGGCGGCGATGGCCTTGTTGACGGTCTCGCCGATGGCGACCCGTTCGGCGGCCGACAGGGCGGGCGAGGGGGCCTCCTCGAGGATCTTCTGGTGACGGCGTTGCAGCGAGCAGTCGCGCTCGCCGAGGTGGACCACATTGCCGTGGCTGTCGGCGATGACCTGAAGCTCGATGTGGCGCGGCTTCTGGAGATAGCGCTCCATATAGACGGCGCCGTTGCCGAAGGCGGCGGT
Source organism: Brevundimonas sp. UBA2388 (assembly GCA_002343425.1). Lineage (GTDB taxonomy): Bacteria > Pseudomonadota > Alphaproteobacteria > Caulobacterales > Caulobacteraceae > Brevundimonas. Next base: position 2,633 of record DDSO01000146.1, on the reverse strand, counting down.
GGCCTCGGACTGGGCGGTCTGGACGGCCTCGACCAGATCGTCAGCGGTCAGGGCGACCTTCATGCCGCGACCGCCGCCGCCGGCGGCCGCCTTGACGATCAGGGGGAAGCCGATGGATTTCGAGGCCGCGATGGCGTCCTCGATGGTCTCGACCTCGCCGGCCGAGCCGGGGACGCAGGGAATGCCGGCGTCGAGCACCGTCTGTTTGGCGGTGATCTTGTCGCCCATGACCCGGATGTGCTCGGGCCTGGGACCGATGAAGGTCATGCCGTGGGCTTCAACGATCTCGGCGAAGCGGGCGTTCTCGGACAGGAAGCCATAGCCAGGGTGAATGGCCTGGGCGCCGGTAATTTCGGCGGCGGCGATGATCGACGGGATGTTGAGATAGCTCTTGGCCGCCGGGGCGGGGCCGATACAGACGCTTTCGTCGGCCAGGCGGACCCACATGGCGCCGCGGTCAGCCTCGGAGTGCACGGCGACGGTGGAGATGCCCATCTCCTTGCAGGCGCGGTGAATCCGCAGGGCGATTTCGCCGCGGTTGGCGATGAGGACCTTGGTGAACATGTTCGGATCCTTGGGCCTACGCCTCGAGCAGGACGAGGGGCTCGCCGAACTCGACCGGCTGGGCGTCGCCGACCAGAACCTCGACCACCACGCCATCGCGGGGGGACTGAATCGGGTTCATCGTCTTCATGGCCTCGACGATCAGCAGGGTCTGGCCCTTTTTGACCTTGTCGCCGACGGCGATGAAGGGCGGGGCTTCGGGCGAGGCCTGCAGATAGGCGGTGCCGACCATCGGCGATTTCACCTCTTCGCCCTGTTTGGCGACGATCGTGGCGGGGTCCGACGGCATGGCGGCCGGCGCGGAGGCGGCCGGGGCCGCTGCGGGCGCATGCGCGGCCGGGGCCGGAGCTGCGGCGTATTGCATGACCGGAGCGGCCACGATCTCGCGGGCGACGCGAATGCGCAGCTCGCCGCGCTCGACCTCGATCTCGGTCAGGGAGGTGTCGTTCAGGATGTCAGCCAGCTGACGCACCAGGGTGGTGTCGATCTCGGCTTCGTTCTTGAGCTTCGGCGCGGGTGTCTTGGATTCGGCCATGGGAGCCTCTTGTTACCTTCTAAACCGAACGGTCGGCGGCGGCGCGGTGTTCCTGCGCCAGCCGCAGAGCGGCCCTGACGGCCAGTTCGTAGCTGAATGGGCCGAAACCCGAAACCACGCCGGCGGCGACCGGCGAAACATAGGAGCGATGCCGGAAGCGTTCGCGCGCCGCCGGGTTGGACAGATGGCATTCGACGATCGGGATCGCCAGGGTCTTCAACGCGTCGAGCAGGGCCACGGAGGTGTGACCATAGCCCGCCGGGTTGATGATCAGCGCGGACGCTTCCGTCCGGGCCTCCTGGACCCAGTCGATCAGCTGTCCTTCGTGGTTGGACTGCCGGAACACGATCGCATGGCCCAGCGCCGCAGCGCGGGCTTCGCACCGCGCCTGGACGTCGGCCAGCGTATCGCGTCCATAGATTTCCGGCTCGCGGGTCCCCAACAGGTTGAGGTTCGGCCCGCTCAGCACATGGATGGGTTTGCCCATTCGGCCCCGCCGTCGTTTCGGCGGCCCTTGTATCTTCCGTTGGCCGGGGTCACAAGCGCGGGACCATGCGCATCTTCGTCAATGGCGAAACCCGGGACGTCGAGAACGCCCCCACCGTGGCCGATCTGGTCGCGGCCCTGGGGCTCGAAACCCGCAAGGTGGCGGTCGAACGCAACCTCGAGATCGTGCCCAGGAGCCTCCACGCGGCGACGCCGGTGCTGGAGGGCGATCGCTTCGAGATCGTGACCTTCATCGGGGGCGGATAGGCGCCGCCCGGGTCTTCGATTGGGTTCGCCGGATCGCGTCGGCGCGTGCTAGGGTGCGGTTCGCTCCAAGGAGCCTTGCCGGCGCTCGCCGCCGTCCTGCCCGACTTGCGCTCCGCGCCGCGGAGCTTCGGGGCGAAAGGTCCAGACGATGACCCGCACTCCCGCCAGCGCCGCGCGGCGTAACCCCGTGGCCGAGTTCCGCTCGGCGATCGCCGAGGCCGAGGGCCGCGGCGTCAAGCGCGCAAGCATGCTGCTCAAGCTCACCCACAGCGACGCGTCGCTGCTGAAACGCAGCCACGACGTCGCCGACGATGAGATCAGCTTCGAGAGCGGAATGACCTTCCTGGGCGTGCGTGTCGAAACCGGCGCCGTCACGGTCAGCGCCCTGACCGCGGACTAGGTCAGAACCGCCGCCGGGCCTGACGCCTCAAGGCGTCGATGGTCGAGGCGGCCAGCATGCCGTTGCGCCAGGCGCCTTCGCGGTCGGGCGCCTCGCCGCTGGCGGCCACCCGGGCCTCCAGGTCGGTGATGGCCCAGGTCCAGCCCTCCCGCGCCGGCTGCACGATCACCGCGTAACCACCGCCCTGTCCGTCCCGCATCGGCGTCCTCCTAGTCGTTGGAGGCAGGATCGCGCGGGGCGGGCCAGCGGTAATGCGCGCGACGTGAAGATGTGGTGCAGGGGATGCGTCCTTCGACACGGCCCTGCGGGCCTGCTCAGGATGACGTGGTCAGAGTCGCTTCAATAGACGTCATGGTGAGCAGCGCCGAAGGCGCGTGTCGA
>DDSO01000139.1:14417-59512 GCA_002343425.1 Brevundimonas sp. UBA2388 | reverse complement strand
AACCTGTGACCCCCTCGGTGTGAAGGGCCTCAAAGGCAATTTCAGGGCATTTCAGGACTGTGCATAACTCGATAACTTGCTGAAATTATGCATTTTAAGATTTCAGCGCTTTTCTTGCTTTTTCACAGAATTCTGCATTTGGCGCCCCACCAGCGCCCCAGGAAATGCTAGTTTGGGAGGCGCTTGATTTGCAGCGCAGGCGCGAGGAGAGCGCATTGTGGCCCGCCTTCTGCTTACCACAGATCGTCAGATCTCGGGTCTGAAACCCGCTGACAAAGTCTACGAGATTGGGATCGGCGGTAGCCGGGGACTGGGAGTTCGTGTCTTCCCCACCGGGCTGAGGCAGTTCGAGTTCCGCTATGTCGCGGCGAACGGAACGAGGCGACGTCTGTGCCTTGGCGCCTATCCCGACCTGTCTCTCGCCGAGGCCCGGGCGAAGGTCGCGGGATTGCGGATCGCGGTGGTGGACGGCGGAGATCCCGTCGCGGAAAAGACCGCCGCCCGTGAACGGGCGCGAACCGGGGAATCCCTCGACGAACTCGCTGAGGCCTACTGGCAGGCGGCGACGGTGGGACTTCACGGAGGCCGCCGGCGGCCGAAGCGCGAGGTCACTCTCAGCAACGAACGTCAGATGTGGCGCAACCACATTCAACCTCGGCTGGGCGCGCGACCGTTCACGGAACTGCGGCGCGCCGACATCAAGGTCTTCATGCGGACGCTAGTGACCGACAGCGGGCTGGCGGCGGCCAGCGTGGCCTCGATCGGCTCGGTGCTGCACGCTGTCCTGGGGTTCGCCGTGCTCGAGGAGCGGTTGGAGGCGAACCCCGCGCTCGGGCTGGCCAGACCGCTGGCCCTTACTTCGCGCGAGCGCATGTTCGATGACGCGGCCTTGAAGACGCTCTGGGACGCAGCGTCCGAGGCGTCCGTGCCGCGGGCGCCGGGCGAGAAGACCGCCGGGATTCATGCCCGTCTCGAGCCCGCGATGGGCTTGGCCATCCAGCTGTTGATGCTGACGCTGACCCGCCGCAACGAGGTCGCCGGCGCCCGAAAGACGGAGTTCGATCGCGCCGCGAAGATCTGGACCATCCCGTCGGAGCGGGCCAAGGCCAAACATCAGCACGTCGTCCCCATGGGGCCCGACGCGCTCGAGGTGCTGGAGGTCGCCTGGGCGCTTGATCCCGGCAGCCCCTACCTCTTTCCATCTGCCCGTTCTCCCGGCCAGCATCTGGACCCGCACGCCATCACCCGCGCCTTCGCCCGGACCTGCACGCGCAGAAAGCTGGCGGTGGGGTCGCCTCACGACGTCCGGCGGTCTGGCGCGACAACGTTGACGGGGCGCTATGGCGTCAGCCGGTTCGTGGTCGGACTGGTGCTCGGGCATACGCCCAATGAAGGCGCGGCGGTCACCAGCGTCTATGACCGGCACACCTATGTGCCGGAGAAGCGGGCGGCGCTGGAGTTGTGGGCGAACCATCTTATCCGGCCGGGCAATGCGGTCGCGCAGCGCGAGGACGTTCCATTGCCTCATGCAGGCGCTGGGCATGTCAGCGAGGCCAAGGCGCGGGCGCTCGCGCTGTGCCAAAAGGGAGATCTCCACGAGGCCGTGCTCTCGATCTGCATGGATATGTCCCGCCATCCGTCCACCGCGAGCTCGCATCTGGCGATCTTGGGCAAGGTCGGCCTCGAACGCGCCGCAGCGGGTTCACGCGCGCAGGTGGAGGACTGGATTGGCGGGTTTCGATAGGTGTTTGGAGGCGGTTACGGACACGATCCGTCCGTCTGTGAGCGTCGAGCAAGCTTTGCGGGCTCTTGCATCCTCTGTTCGGGCCGCGCGCCGCCTGAGAACGGTCGGCCGCCGAATTCAGCGCGCAAGCAGGCGCGGGGCGTTCACCGCCTTGACCTTGGATCGACCCGGACCCGCGTCAGGCTGTCGCTGACGCCGAGGTTCCACCATCATGGCCTTGAGCACAAAGCCCGTGGTTGTGCAGCACCTCAATGACCTTGCAGGCGGAGACCCTCCCGCCGGCGCATTCGGCTGTCATCCGCGACAGCTCCGTGCTCAGCGCCTGAAGCTGGGTAATCTTCGCTGTCACGTCGGCGAGGTGCCGCTCCGCGATCACGTTGGCTTCGCCGCAGGGACGATCCGGATGATCGGACAGGTCGAGCAGGGATCGGATCGAATCCAGGTCGAAGCCGAGCTGACGCGAATGACGGATGAAGGAGAGGCGCCGCAGGGCGATGTCGTCATAGAGGCGACGGTCGCTCGCCGTTCGCGGCGGCGCGGGCAGCAGCCCGATCTGCTCGTAGAAGCGGATAGTCGGGACCTTCACGCCGGTGGCCGCGGCCAGCTTGCCGATGGTGCGCAGGGAAGGGGAGGCGGGGGTTGCAGGCATGACGGCAGAATAAGCGCTTGATCCTCTAGAGGCTAGAGGATGCACAACAGGTCGCGAAGATCGCCGGAGCGCCCATGACCGAACCCCTGACCCAGGATCTTCCCGCCGCTTCGGGGTGCGGTTGCGGCGCGCCTGTCAAGTTCGACGGCGCGACTCCCGCCTATCGCCGCATCCTGCTGTCTGTGATCGCCATCAATGCAGTGGCCTTCGTGGCGGTCGCGGGCGGGGCGCTCATCCAGGGCTCCGCCGCCCTGGGCGCCAACGCCCTCGATTTCCTCGCTGACAGCGCGACATACGCCATCAGCCTGTGGGCGATCGGCAAATCGGTGCGGGTGCGATCAGGCGCGGCCCTTCTCAAGGGGACCAGCCTGGCGCTGCTCGCCGTGTTCATCCTGGGCTTCGCGGTCTGGCGAGCGGCTTCGGGCGCCCCGCCCGAAGGGGCGGTGATCACCGGCCTTGGCCTGTTTGGCTTCCTCGCCAACGCGGTCGCCGCCTTGCTGCTGGTGCGCCATCGCGACGGCGACGCCAATGTCCGCTCGGTCTGGCTCTGCACCCGCAACGACCTGATCGAGAGCCTGGTCGTCGCCGGCGCCGGGGGACTGGTCTGGCTCACCGCCTCGCGCTGGCCGGACCTGATCGCCGGGGCGATCCTCGCGCTCGTCTTCCTGCAGTCGGCCTGGTCGATCGTGCGCCAGTCGCGGCAGGAATTGCGGGAGGCGGCCTGATGCCGAAACGTCGGGGCGACCGCGGTGCGACGATGACGAGATTGAAGCGGCGGCCGATCATGGTATGGGACCGCATGGGATTTCCTGCGATCAGGCATGGACTGGTGATGGCGCTGCTCGCGTCGTTCCTGTCGCTGTTCGTCCTGGTGTCCGCCGTCGATGCCGCGGTCTGCGGTCCCGAGGCGACGATATCCCATACTTCGGAGGCGGCGACCGACGCCCCGGCCCAGCCGGACGATGGCGGCGGGTCGGACAGCCATGTCATCTGTTCTCATGGTCACTGCCATCACAGCGGCGTGACCGTGGCTGAAGCGTCCAACGTTCCGGCCACGACCCTGGGCGCCGCCGATTTGATCGCTTTGGCGCCCGCCGACGGCCCGCCGTCCCACGCACCCACCGGTCCGGACCGCCCTCCCAGAGGCTGACGGGATCGCGCGCGAACGCGCGCTCTCCACGTCAACCATCTGGGAAACAGGACCTATGCCATCCCCTAATCGCCGCCTGCCGCACACCGCGGCCGGTGGAGCCACGGTCGCCCTTGCGGCGATCCTGGCCATGCTGGCCCCGGGGTCAGCCTTCGCCGAACCCGTCACTCTGGCCGAAGTGCTGGCCCGCGCCTCAGCCTCCTCGCCGACGCTCGCCGCGGCCGAAGCCGATGTGGCCGCGGCCCTCGGCCGGGCGCAGCAAGCCGGCTTCCGCCCGAATCCGGAGCTTGGGCTGGAGATCGAGAATTTCGCCGGCACCGGCGCCTTCTCGGGCCTCGACGACGCCGAAAGCACTCTCAGTTTGGGGCAGCGGTTCGAGCTCGGCGGCAAGCGGCCGGCGCGCGAGCGCGCCGCCCGGGCCGAAGTCGACGCCGCCCGGTTGCGTCTGGCGGTCGCGCGCGCGGACCTGCAACAGCAGGTGCGTGACGCCTACGCCGAAGCCTGGGCCGACAGCCGGCGGGTTGAACTCGCCCGCGAACAGTTCTTGCGCGCTGACAACCTGCAGACCATCGCGACCGAATTGGTCGATGCCGGCCGCGAACCGCCGCTTCGAGCGCTGAGGGCCCGTACAGTCGCCCTGGAAGCGGTCGGTCGGGTTCGAGCCGCCGAAGCTGAATATGCAGAAGCTCAGCGGGCGCTCGCCGCCCTCTGGGGAGGAAGCGACGACCTGCCCGAGCCCGTGGCGTCCGAGGCCGGGCCCGCGCCCGAGGCCGTCCTCGACCCGGCGAACGCGCTGGATGTGCGTCTGGCCGAGGCGGAAGTCGCGACCTCGATCGCGGTCGTGGACCGTGAACGAACCCTGTCGCGCCCTGATGTGACGGTCAGCGTCGGCGCCCGTCAGTTCCGCGGCACAGACGACACGGCGATGGTGGTCGGCGCCTCCATGCCGATCGGCGTCTTCGACCGCAACCAGGGCAATGTCGCCGCAGCAAACGCCGAGCGGGCCGGAGCCGAAGCCCGCCGAAACGCCGCTCTGGCCGGGGCGATCCGGCGCACGCGCGACGCCCAGGCCGCTCTGCGGACGGCCGAGGCGCGGCTCGCCTTCCTGGAAACCCAGGCTGAACCCGAGGCGCTGGAGGCCGTGCGCATCGCGCGTGAAGGCTTCTCGGCCGGCCGCTTCACCCTGCTGGACGTGCTCGACGCCGAAGAGGCGCTGAACACCCTGCAGGCCGACATGATCACCGCCGAGCTGGAGCGCGCGCAAGCCGTCGCCGCCCTGACCCGCGCCACCGCAACCGAAGGGTCCATCCCATGAAGAAACTGACCAATCAGCAACGCCTCCTCGCGGGTGCAGCGGCCACCGTGATTATCCTGGGCGGCGGTTACGCGGTGTGGAGCATGACACGAGGTCCCGAGGCTGCGCCCGAGGCGCAGGCCGAGGAAGAAGAGGCGCATGGCGCCGGCGAGGCCTTGGAGATGGACGCGGCCCGCATCCAGGCGGCCGGGATCATCCTGGCTCCCGTGGGCAGCGGCTCGCTCAGCGCCGAGATTGTGGCCCAGGGTACGGTGGTCGGAACCCCCCAGGGCGAAGCCATCCTCGCGGCCCGCGCCGACGGCGTGATCAGCCGCGTGTCCCTGCGGCTGGGTGATAGCGTTCGCGCCGGCCAGACCGTGGCCCTGATCGAAAGCCGCGAGGCTTCGACCATCGCCGCCGAACGGTCGGCGGCCCAGGCGCGTCTCACCGCGGCCCGTCAGGCGCTGGCGCGCGAACAGCGGCTGTTCGACGCCCAGATCACCGCGCGCCAGGATCTGGAAGCGGCCCAGACCGTCCTGGCCGAGGCCCAGGCGGAATCGCGGCGGACCGCGTCCGCGGCGGCGGCGGCCCGCGTCTCCAGCGACGGCCGGAGCACCGGTGTGGTCAGCCCGATCAGCGGTCGGGTGACGGCGGCGGACGCAACCCTCGGCGCTTTCGTCACGGCGGGGACCGAACTGTTCCGCGTCGCCAACGCCAGCCAGATCGAGATCGAGGCCTCGGTCTCGGCCGAGGATGCGGGCCGGATCGCATCCGGCGACCGTGCCAGCATCAGCCTGCCCGAAGGCGAGGTCCAAGCTACGGTCCGTTCGATCACCCCGGGGGTCGATGCGGAGAGCCGCGCCGCCACCGTCATCCTGAGCCTTTCGGGCGTCGGCGGGCTGCGGCCCGGCCAAGCGATCTCGGCGCGAATCTATACGCGGGATGCGCAGACCTCGGGCGGAATCTCGGTGCCCGAGGAAGCCATCCAGACGGTCGAGGGCCGCGACGTGGTGTTCGTCAGAACGGCCACGGGGTTCACGGCCGCGCCCGTCATCGTCGGCCAGCGCAGCGCGGGACGCGCCCAGATCACCTCCGGCCTGCGCGCCGGCCAGACGATCGCGGCCCGCAACGCCTTTCTGTTGAAGGCCGCGCTGGGCGCAGGCGAAGTGGAGCACTAGACCATGATCGCCAACCTCATGGCCCTGTCGGTGCGGGCGCGATGGATGATCATCGCGCTCGTGCTGATCGTCTCCACCTACGGCGCGTGGCAGTTGACCCGGCTGCCGATCGACGCCGTGCCGGACATCACCAACAACCAGGTGCAGATCAACACCTCCGACGCCTCGCTCTCGCCGGTCGAGATCGAGAAACGCGTCACCTTCCCGGTCGAGACCGCCATGGCCGGCATCCCCGGCCTGCAATCGACGCGATCCCTGTCGCGCAACGGCTTCTCACAGGTCACCGTGATCTTCGAGGAGAACGTCGACCTCTATTTCGCGCGCCAGCAGGTCAGCGAACGCCTCGTTCAGGCCCAGGAGAGCCTGCCCGAGGGCGTCCAGCCCCAGATCGGGCCCGTCACGACGGGCCTGGGCGAAGTGTTCATGTACGCCATCGACTACACCAATCCGGGCGGCCGCGGCGCGACGGTGCGCAACGGTCAGCCGGGCTGGCAGTCTGACGGGTCGTTCCTCACCCCTGAAGGCGATCGCCTGACGGACGACGTCTCCCGCGCCGCCTACCTCAGGACCGTGCAGGACTGGATCATCGCGCCGCAACTGCGCACGGTGAATGGCGTCGCCGGCGTCGACACCATCGGCGGCTTCGAAAAACAGTATGTGGTCGAACCCGACCCCACGCGTCTGGCCCAGTACGGCGTCTCATACAGTGAGCTGGCGCAGGGGCTGGAGGCTGCAAACCTTTCGGTCGGCGCCAACTTCGTCGAGCGCGGCGGCGAGGCCTATCTGGTGCGGGCCGACGCCCGCATCCGCAGTCTGAGCCAGATCGAGGAAGCTATCGTCGCCACCCGCGGCGGCGTGCCCGTCGCGGTTCGCGATGTCGCCACCGTCAGTCTCGGGGGAGATTTACGCACCGGCGGAGCGACGATGAACGGTCGCGAGGTCGTCATCGGCACGACCCTGATGCTGATCGGCGAGAACAGCCGCACCGTTGCCCGCGCGGTCGGCGAACAGCTGGAGACGACCGTTCGATCGCTGCCGCCGGGGATCAAGGTCACCCCGGTGCTGGATCGCTCCAAGCTGGTCAACGCCACCATCTCGACCGTCCAGCGCAACCTCATCGAGGGGGCGATCCTGGTCGCCGTCGCCCTGTTCCTGCTGCTCGGCAACGTCCGCGCCGCCCTGATCGCGGTGGCCATCATCCCGATCTCCTTCTTCATGACCGCCATCGGCATGAATTACCTGGGGGTGTCGGGAAACCTGATGAGTTTGGGGGCGCTGGACTTCGGTCTGATCGTCGACGGCTCCGTCATCATCATCGAGAACTGCCTGAGACGGCTGTCCGAGCGGCAGCACCATGAAGGCCGCCTGCTCACCCTGCGCGAGCGTCTGGAGGAAACCACCATCGCCACCCAGGAGATGATCAAACCGACCGTCTATGGTCAGGCCATCATCCTCCTGGCCTTCGCGCCGCTGCTGACCTTCCAGGGGGTCGAGGGCAAGACCTTCTCGCCCATGGCCATCACCCTGATGCTGGCCCTGGTCGCCGCCTTCATCCTGTCGATCACCTTCGTCCCCGCGATGGTGGCGCTGGTGATGCGCAACAAGGTCTCCGAGAAAGACGTCTTCGTTATTCGCTGGATCAAGGCGAAGTACGAGCCTGTCCTTCATCAGGCTGTCGCCCGTCCCTGGCCCTTCGTCGGCGGCGGCCTGGCCCTGTTCGCCGTAGCCGGGGTGATCTTCAGTATGCTGGGACAGGAGTTCATCCCGACACTGGACGAACGCAATCTGGCGCTGGCGTCCCAGCGGGTGCCTTCGACCGCGGTCGAGCAATCGGTTCGCATGCAGCGCGGCGTCGAGACCGCCATCACCGCCTTGCCCGAGGTCGAGTTGATGTTCTCCAAGACCGGCACCGCCGAGGTGGCCACCGATCCGATGCCGCCCAACATCTCCGACGGCTTCATCATCCTCAAGCCGCAGGACCAGTGGCCTGAAGGGGTGAACACCAAGGAGGATGTCATCGAGCGGGTGGAGGCTGCGGCCAACGCCCAGGTCGGTCAGGGTTATGAGCTCAGCCAGCCGATCGAACTGCGCTTCAACGAACTGATCGCCGGCGTGCGGGGTGACGTGGCCATCAAGATCTACGGCGACGACCTCGACCAGCTGACCGCGACGGCCAATCAGATCGCGGCGCAGCTGAACGCCACCCCGGGCGCGGCCGACGTCAAGGTCGAACAGACCGATGGGGCGCCGTCCCTGGACGTGACCTTTGACCGGGCCGCCATCGCGCGGTTCGGCCTGACCGTGGAGGAGGTCGCCGATACGGTCGCCGCCGCCATGGGCGGTCGCGAGGCCGGGCAGTTGTTCGAGGGCGATCGCCGCTTCGATGTGGTGGTGCGCGTGCCCGGCGCCAGCCGGAACGACATGGACGCACTCGGCGCCATCCCGGTGATGCTGCCGGAACAGGAAGGCCGCACCCGGGCGTCCGTCCCCTTGCGCCAGGTCGCTTCGTTCCGCTTCGCCGAGGGGCTGAACCAGATCAGCCGCGAGAACGGCAAGCGGCGGGTCGTGGTCCAGGCCAACGTCCGGGGCCGCGATGTCGGCTCGTTCGTGAACGAGGCCACGCCCAAGGTCGAAGCCGTCGCCCTGCCGGCGGGAGCCTGGATCGAATGGGGCGGCCAGTTCCAGAACCTCAAGGCGGCCTCGGACCGTTTGTCGCTGGTTGTGCCGATCTGCTTCCTGGCCATCTTCGCGGTGCTGTTCCTGGCCGTGGGCACGTTCGGGCGGGCCGTGGCGGTCTTCCTGACCGTGCCCCTGGGGCTGGCGGGCGGGGTCTTCGCCCTGGCCCTCACCGGCATCTCCTTCTCGGTTTCGGCGGCGGTGGGCTTCATCTGCCTGGCCGGCGTGGCGGTGCTGAACGGCCTGGTGGTGATGTCCTCGATCCGGCAACGGCTCGATGACGGGATGGAGCTCTCCCGGTCCATAATCGAGGGCTGCATGGAGCGGGTGAGGCCGGTGATCATGACCGGCCTGGTCCCGGCCATCGGCTTCGTGCCTATGGCGCTGGCCCATGGCACTGGGGCGGAGGTGCAGAAGCCCCTGGCCATGGTGGTGATCGGCGGCCTGATCACCGCGACCCTGCTGACGCTCCTGGTCCTGCCGGCGATGAGCCGGCTGGTCTTGGGCCTCACCGAAGGGCGGCGTTCCAAGCCCACCGACGCGCCGGCCGCCGAGCCGGTCCCGGCGGAATAGTCCCAAGTCCCCGCCGTCGTATCGGCGGCGGGGATCCCCCCCATCCCGGAGGCAGCCATGCCAGACCCCATCAAACTGATGAGACTCTACACCGACGAGGCCGCCTATTTCGGGGATCGCAAGGTCTTCGAGATCGTCACCGAACGCGCGCGGGCGGCCGGCGTCGCCGGGGCGACCGTACTGCGGGCCCTGGTCGGCTTCGGCCACACGCCGCATCTCCATCGCCGCCATGTGCTGGACGATGACCAGGCCCTGATCATCGAACTGCTCGATCACGAGTCCAGGCTCCGGGGCTTTCTGGCAACCCTGTCGGACCTGGAACACCTCGGACCGGTCACGCTTGAGGCGGTCGAGGTCCTGCGCTGGCCGGACGCGGCGGTCGAGCCGGTCTAGGCAGAGCCGGCGAGGGAGACCTGATGTGAGCGTTCGGACGCCCGAGGACGATCAACGGCGGATCCTGCTCTGGGTCCTGGTGCTGAACGCCGCCCTGTTCGTCGGGCTGGGCGTCGCGGGCTGGCTGGCGGATTCCAGCGCCCTTCTCGCCAATGCGGCGGACAATGCCTCGGACAGCGCCGTCTATCTGATCAGCTTCCTCGCGGTAGGGCGCGCCCCGGCCTGGAAAACCGGCGCGGCCCGTCTTTCAGGTGTGCTGCTGTTGCTGTTCGCGGCGGGCGTCCTGGCCGATGTGGTCCGTCGATGGCTGACGGGCGCCGAACCGCTCGGTCCCGCCATGATGACGATGGCGCTCGTGGCGGCGGCCGTGAACCTCTGGTGCCTGCTCCTGCTCCGGAAGGTGAAGACCGACGACGTGAACATGCGCGCCGCCGAGACCTTCAGCCTTAACGACGCCATCGCCAATGGGGGCATTCTGGTCGCTGGCGCCCTGGTCCTGTGGTTGGGACGAGCATGGCCCGACCTGGTCGTGGGCGCGCTGGTGGCGGTCGTCGCCATCAAGGGCGGCCTCGAAATTCTGCGAGACGCCGCTCGCACTGACGACAATCAGGAGGCGATCCGATGAGTACGCCCGAAGCCGATCATCAAGCCGGAGACGGCCACGACCATACGAGCGAAAAGGCGGGCGCCGACCCGCATGCGCATGGCGGCGTATTCGGGCCGAACACCGAAGTGATTTTCGCCCTGGCGAGCGGCGCTGCCCTGACCTTGGGCTTCGGCCTCGAAAAGCTCGCTCCCGGCGTCCCCGCATGGCTGCCTCTCACCCTCTATGTGGTCGCCTATGGCTTCGGCGGGTTCTTCACAGTCCGCGAGGCCTTTGAAAACCTCCGCAACAAGCGGTTCGAGATCGATACGCTGATGCTCGTGGCGGCCGCCGGCGCGGCGGCGCTCGGGGCCTGGGCGGAGGGCGCGCTGCTCCTGTTCCTGTTCAGCATCGGCCACGCCCTCGAACACTACGCCATGGGCCGCGCCAAACGGGCGATCGAAGCCCTGGCGGACCTGGCGCCGCGCACGGCCCATGTTCGCCGCGGCGATCAGGTTCTCGAAGTTCCGGTCGAAGAGGTCGAGGTCGGCGATACGGTGGTCGTGCGTCCGAACGAACGGCTCCCGGCCGACGGGTTTGTCGTGGTCGGTGCGACAAGCATCAACCAGGCGCCCGTCACCGGCGAGAGCATGCCGGTCGACAAGCAACCGGTCGTCGACGCCGAAACCGCCCGGGCGCGACCCGCTCAGATCGGCTCTGCCTCCATCGTCTTCGCGGGCACCATCAACGGCGCGGGCGCGATCGAGATCGAGACGACGCGCAAGTCCACCGACACGACCCTGGCCAAGGTCGTCCGCATGGTCAGCGAGGCGGAAACCCAGAAGTCTCCCACGCAGCGATTTACGGACCGCTTCGAACGGATCTTCGTGCCCGCGGTCCTGGGCCTCGCCTTCATTCTGCTCTTCGCCTGGGTCGTCGTCGACGAGCCCTTCCGCGACAGCTTCTACCGGGCCATGGCGGTTCTGGTGGCGGCCAGCCCCTGCGCCCTCGCCATCGCCACGCCCAGCGCCGTCCTTTCTGGCGTCGCCCGCGCGGCCCGGGCCGGCGTCCTGATCAAGGGCGGCGCCCCCCTGGAGAACCTGGGCTCGCTCAGCGCCATCGCGTTCGACAAGACCGGCACACTGACGGAAGGACGGCCCCGGATTACCGACATCGTTCCGGTGGGCGGCGCGCAGGAGATCGACCTCCTGACGACCGCCGTCGCCGTCGAGCGGCTGAGCGACCACCCTCTGGCGGAGGCGATCGCGCGCGACGGGCTCGAGCGTCTCAAGGGCGCGGTGATCGCCGCGGCGTCGGAGCTTAAAAGCCTGACCGGGAAAGGCGTCAGCGCCCGGTTCGAAGGCGCGCCGGTCTGGATCGGCAAGCCGGAGATGTTCGGCGTGGACGGCGTCGGCCCGCTCAGCGCCGAGGCGGAGGCGGCCGTCACGCGCCTGCGGCTGGAGGGCCGCACCCTGATGGTCGTGCGCTTGGGCGAACGGGACCTCGGCGTGATCGGCCTGCTGGACACGCCACGGGCTGCGGCTCGCACCGCGCTGGACGCCCTGCGCGCGCTGGGCGTGTCGCGGATGATCATGATCTCGGGAGACCATCAGAAGGCGGCTCAGGCCATCGCCAGCCAGGTGGGCCTTACCGAGGCCTGGGGCGATCTGATGCCCGAGGACAAGGTCGACGCCATCAAACGGCTGCGCGCCGAGGGCAAGATCGCCATGGTCGGGGACGGCGTGAACGACGCCCCCGCCATGGCCACCGCGACCGTGGGCATCGCCATGGGGGCCGCCGGATCGGACGTCGCGCTGGAGACCGCCGACGTCGCCCTGATGTCCGACGATCTCTCGCAACTGCCGTTCGCGGTCGGTCTGAGCCGCAGAACCCGCGGCATCATCCTGCAGAACCTGGTCGTCAGCCTGGGGGTGGTCGCCTTCCTTGTGCCCGCCACCATCTTCGGACTGGGCATCGGGCCGGCGGTGGCGATGCACGAGGGCTCGACCGTTCTGGTCGTGTTCAACGCCCTCCGGCTCCTCGGCTACCGCGACCCGACTCGCAGGGCCGTTCCGTCGACTGGCGCGGCCGCCACGACGGCGCCCGACCCGAAGGGAACAGCCGCATGAAGCGCATCGGATGGGTTTCCGTCATCGCCGTGTTCCTTGCACTGTCGGCCTTCGCCTACGGCATGCTGTCGGGGCGGTCGCGACCTGCGGCGGACGCGGCGCCCCCGTCCTCGGCCCGGGATGCCGGTGCTCACGACGCTCAGGGCGCGACGCCGGGGGAGGCTCCTTCGACGCGGGCCTACCGTGAAGCGAATGATCGGATGCACCGGGGCATGGCCATCGCCTATACCGGCGATGCCGACATCGACTTCCTTCGGGGCATGATCGCGCGTCACGAGGGCGCCATAGCCATGGCGAAGATCGCCGTCGAACACGGCGAGGCCGCGGACGTCCAAAACCTCGCCCGCGAGATCATCGCCGCCCAGGAGGCCGAGATCATCCGGATGAGGATACTGCTGGCCCGCCACGAGGACGCCCCGCCCGCCGGCGTCAGGCCCTGACGCCGTGGCCGGCAAGCGGTTCAGCGTCCGGAGCCGCGACCTTCGCTGGAAGGAAGGCCGCGCCAAGACCAGGCGGTCGCGGCCGAGGCCCCCGCCCAAGCGGAACCTGACCCTGGATCTGGTCGTCGCAGGGGTCGGAAGCCTCGTCGCGACCGGCGTCGTCTTCTGCCTCGCCTTCATCCTGTCCGGGTCTCACAACGTGCCCCTGCATCTGGGTTATGCGGTGATCCTGGGCGGCGTCGGCGTCGCCTGTTATGCACTGGGACCCCGGGACCGCGGGGGACGGATGATCGCCGGCGCCATAGGCGTGCTGTGGCTCTTCGGGTCGGCCGCCCTGTTCTCCGCCCGGGCCGATATCGTCATACCCCCTCATCGACATGTGAGCGCCGCCCAGTCGGTCGTAGTGAACAAGGCGGAGGACTGACGTTCCCCGCGGCCACGAGCGGCAGGCGCTAACCTTTCCTTGGGCGCCTTGGGGCTACGATCCTGCCATGCGCCGCGCCGCTCCTGAGACGATGGATCGATCCCCGCCGCGTATCGCGCGCGGCGGCTGGCTGGACGCGCTCCGGTTCATCGTCGGGGCGCTGATCATCCTCTACCATTTCCGCGAGGCCTCGCCGGTTGCGCTGCCGCAGCTCCATCCGGTGTTCGACCGCGGCTATCTGCTCACCGACTTCTTCATCATCGACTCCGGCTATGTCCTGGCGCGCATCTACGGCGACCGCCTCGCCGCCGGGCAGGTCTCGCTGCGCGCCTATGCGCGCCAGCGCCTGCTGCGCGTCATTCCGGCCCACTTGGTCGTCAGCCTCATTCTCGTGGTCATCGTCGGCGCCGCCGCGCTGGCGGGCGTCGCGCCCAGCAATCCGCGATGGTTCGACTGGTCGCAACTGCCGGCGCAGGTGTTGCTGGTCCAGGCCTATGGGGTTCCGGGCGGGCAGGGGTGGAACGCCCCGACCTGGACGCTGTCGGCCCTGATCGGCTGCTATCTCCTCCTGCCGTGGATCTGCCGCGCCCTCTGGCGCTGGCCGCCGGTTCTGGTGGTGATCGGCGCGGTGGTCCTTGTCGTGGCCGCCGATCTCGCCGCCTCGCTGTGGCTCGGCGATCCGATCTACCGCCTGCCGATGCGATACGGCATCCTGCGCGCGCTGCCGCTCTTCCTGCTCGGGGTCGCTGCGGCCTACTACGGGTCACGGGTGTACGTCGCACCGCGCCTCGCGGGGGCGATCGGGCTGGCCGCCGCCGTCGCGCTCGTCGGCTTCCAGGCGGTCGGCGCCTTCAGCCTGCTGTCCCTGGGCCTGATGACGGGGATCATCTGGGCCGCCGGCGCCGTCCCCGTGCTCCGGCCCTCGCGCCTGGTCGAGCATCTCGCCCTGATGTCGTTTTCGATGTTCCTCACCAATGAGGTGAGCCGCATCGTCTGGTTCGGCCTGCTCGACGCCCTGGGGCAGGACGCCCTGCCGTCCGGCGCGCGCTGGGCGCTGTGGTCCGTCGGCTTCGTCGGCGCCTTCGTCGCCGCCGCTGTGTTCCGCTACGGGTTCGATCGCCCGGTCCAGACCTGGCTCAACCCCTCGCTTACCAATCGGGCCGCCGGAGATCATGCGGCGGTCGCCGCGCCCAGGGCGTCAGGCGCCGTTGTGTCGGCCGAACACGCGGGTTGAGCCGTCATTGAGGATCAGCACGGTCGTATAGGGCTCGCGCCCGGCGGCCTCCATGCCCGGCGAACCCGCCGGCATGCCGGGGGCGCTCAGGGCGCGGGCGGCGGGACGTTCGCGCAGCAGCCGGTCGACATCGCCGGCCGGAACATGGCCCTCGATGGCGTAGGCGCCCACGACGGCGGTGTGGCAGCTCGCCCATCGGTCGGGGATGCCGTGCCGGGCCCGGATCGAGGCGAGGTCCTCGCGTTCGATGACCTCGACGGTCCAGCCGGCCTCGCGCACGTGGGCGATCCAGCCGCCGCAGCAGCCGCACCAGGGCGTCTTGTAGGCGGTCATCCGCTTGTCCGGCGCCGCTTGCGCGGCGCCGGCCAGGGCGGCGAAGGGCAGGCCGATCAGAACGGCGCGGCGAGAGGTTGAAACTTGAGCCATCCGAAATCTCCTGGAAGCGTTGTGAGGCGGTAAGGCAGGACCGGGTTGCGGTTGATTCTTGGCCGATTTCACGGCGACGGTCACCCTATCGCCTTTGGTGGGTCCTACCGACCAAGGCAAATGAGCACCGCCGCGATCCCGAGCGCCGCGATGAGAGAACCGCCGGTCAGCGCCATACCGAAGGCGCGCGCGGCCGCCCCGCGCGGGTAGCCGACGGCGAAGGCGACGCGGCCGATGAGGTAGATGCCCACCAGGACCGGCAGGATGATGAGTTCGTCTCCCCGCAGCACCGTCGCCAGGACGAGGTGGCTGCCGATGGCCAGGACCGTCTGTTCGAGCGAGTTCTGCAGCACCGCGGCGGCCACGGAGAGGCGTGGGCTCGGGGCGGCGTAGGCCGAGCCGGGCCGATCGGCGTCGGATCGAAACCGGATGGAAGCCACGACGCGGACGCAGCCAGCCAGCCACAGCAGGATCAGGAGATCGACCTTGAGGGCGTAGGCGAGACGGTCGGCGACGCCTGGATCGGCGGGGACCCCGAACCAGTGCGGCGGAACCGCCAGCCAGGCGACAGTCACCGCCACGGCGGTCAGCACGACCGCCGCCGCTGACCAGAGTGCGATGAGTGTTTTCTCCCGGGTCATGACCTTGTTTCACCCGTTCTGACGGAAATCCACAGCAACGCCGCCACGCCGCACACGATCGCCGCGTCCGCAAGGTTGAACGTCGGCCAGCGCCAGTCGCCCAGGTGCAAGTCGATGAAGTCCGTCACCGCGCCTTGGCGGATGCGGTCGGCGATGTTGCCGAGCGCGCCGCCGGCGACGGCGCCGAGCGCGAGGGCCAGCGCAGGGCGCCGCGTGCGCCAGGCGGCGGTCAGGACCGCCGCGGCGACGGCGCCGGTGAGCGCCACCAGCAGCCAGCGTCCGGTTTCGCCGTCGGCCGAGAGGAGGCCGAAGGTGACGCCGCGGTTGAAGCTGAGGTCGAGGTTCAGGAAGGGCGCGATCTCGACCGGGGCGGTCAGGGTGCGAGCCCACGCCTTGGCAAGCTGATCGACCCCGGCCACCCCGATCGCAAGGACCACGGCGGCCAGTCTGACCGATCGTCCGCCAGACTGCCGGAAGGCGGGCGCTGCAGGAGCGAGGTTTCGGTCAGACATGCCCGATCTCCTGGATCGGCTGGGTAGAGCGGCCGAGCGGCTTCCCGGCCCGATAAAGGGAGATCGAACCCGTGGCGGTCGCGATCACCGCCCGCTCCTCGACGCCCTCGAACCCGGCCTCCGCGATCAGGTCGGGCAGGCCGCCGGCGGCGTTCAGCCGGGTGTTCTCGACCCCGTCGAGGGCCTGGACCTGGCGGAAGAGGAGCCGCATCGACGGCGTGCGCTGCCAGCCATAGTCGGCGATGTGCAGTTCCCCGCCTGGCCGCAGGGCGGCGTGGATCGACGCCAGCCCGGCGCGCTTGCCGTCGATCGGCACCTGGTGAAACACGAGGCTGGACACGACATTGTCCGCCCGTTCCCGGCCGATCAGGTCCGAGACGTCGCCCGCGAAGCCCTGGAGGAAGTCCACGTCGGCTCCGCGGCCGAGGGCCTTGGCTCGCGCCCGGTCCAGCACCTCCGGATCGGGGTCGATGCCGATCATGTCGACCCCGGGGGCCGCGGCCTTGATCAGGGTCGCGAGCGTGCCGGTGCCGCAGCCGACGTCGACGATAATCTCGCCGTCGCGCGGCGCGAGCTGCGCCACGAGCGCCGTCCGCCAGACCGTCTCGCGCGTCATCAGCGCGATCGCGGCGTCATACAGCCCGGTCAGGCTGCGGTGCCCGAGGGCCGGGGTGAATTCGGCCGGGGATGCAGAACGGGTCATGTAGCCTCCAAGTTCAGGCGTCATGCTGCATCCTCTAGTCGCTAGAGGATCAAGCGAAGATTTCGTCCGTCGCTGGGGGCCCGCCCCCGGCCTAAATGTCTGCCTCCGCCCGGCTCTTCCGATCCGCCCACCAGAAGCCGACAACGACGGCCGTCAGCGCGATCACCTGGGCCACGAGGCCCTCCCAGGTCGGGAAGAGGCCGAGGATTTCCACGCGGGGCAGGGCGGCGAGCGGATGGACGTCCATGACCCCCGCCTCCTGCAGCCCGGCCACGCCCTTGCCCGCGAGGATCACCGCCAGGGCCGCGATCAGCAGGGCGCTGTAGGCGAAGAACTGCGAGATCGGCAGTCGCTTGCTGAAGATCAGCAGCCCCCAGGCGATCAGGGCCAGGCAGACGATCGCCAGCGCGGCGCCCCCGAGCAGGGCGCCCTGGGTCCCCTGGCTCCACAGGGCGGCATAGAAGAGGATGGTCTCGAACACCTCGCGATAGACGACGATGAAGGCGAGCAGGAACAGGAACCAGGCCGACCGCTTCGACAACGCCGCCGACAGCTTGTCGCGGATATAGGCCTGCCAGGCGCCGGCCTGGGCCTTGCCGTGCATCCACACCCCCACGGACAACAGCACGATGGCCGAAACCAGCGAGCCGACGCCCTCGGTGAGTTCGCGGCTGGCGCCGCTGATGGCGATCAGCCAGGTCGCCGCCGCCCAGGTCGCGCCGCCCGCGACGAGCGCGGCGATCCAGCCGCCATGGACGTAGGGCAGCACGTCCTGGCGCTCGGCCTTGCGCAGGAAGGCGATCATCGCGATCACGATCAGCAGAGCCTCCAGCCCCTCGCGCAGCAGAATGGTGAAGGCGCCGAGGAAGGTCGACAGGGCCGAGGCCTGGGAGGGCGCGAGGGCCCGCCCAGCCTCGTCGAACAGCCCGCTCAGGGCCGCGACCTGTCCGGCCACCGCGTCGGCCGGGGCCCGGCGATTGAGATTGGCGCGAAGCTCGCCCATCGCCGCCTCGATCCGGGCCATCAACTTGCCGTCCCGGGCCCGCAGCAGCGGCTCCACGGGCTCGAAGCCGTCGAGATAGGCCGAAAGGGCCAGCTCCTCGGCCTTTCGCGCGTCGCCGGCGCGATAGGCCGCCAGACTCTCGGCGAGCTTGTGGCGTGCCAGATCGAGCCCGTCCGTGCTCCCGACCGCGAGGGCTTCCGGATGGCTGCGCAGGTAGGCGACCACCTCGTTCGCCCGAGGCTCCCCGAGGCGGGCCGCCAGCGCCGCCGGCGTGACCTGGGTCAGGGCCTCGAGGTCCGGCACGGCGGCTCGCAGCTTGGGATCGGCTCGCCAGGCGCGCTCGCCCGCACGGGGCGCTTCCCCGGCGTAGGCGAAGCCGCCGACGTAGAAGGCGAGCGCCCAGCGGTCCTCGGCGGAGAGATGGGCGAAGCTCGCCATGGCGGTGCCGTCCAGGCCCTGGCCGATCACCTGATAGAGACCGAACAGGCTGCGCTCGCGGGCGCGGTCCCGATCGGTGAAGGCGATCGCCGGCGGCTCGAGCCCGGCTGAGGCGGGGCCGTCGCCGCGGCCGGTCGCGCCATGGCAGACGGCGCACTGCTCAGCGTAGAGCGCCGCGCCGCGCGGCAGATCGGGGATGGTCTGTGGCGCCAGCGGCGTCGGATAGGCGGCGAGAAGGGCGTCGGCTAGGCTCCGCGCCTGTTGAGCAACCGTTACCGGCGTTTCGCGGGCTTCGACCGCCGAGATCAGGACGGACGACGCGGCGAGGAGCCGGGGCTGGGCCTCATGCGCCGGCAGGGCGGCGATGCGGGCGCGCACCGAGGTCGAGAACTCGCGCATCTCGGCGTATTCCGCTTCGCTGATCACCCGGCCGTCGGAGACGGCGCCGGGGTAATCGACGGCGATGTAGTCCAGCAGCCGCCAAGCGGTCTCCGCCCCTGGGGTCGTTTCCTGGGCCGCGGCCCGCAGAGGGAGCGCGGCGCCCACCAGCAGGACGAGGACGAGGACGAGGACGAGGCGAAGCGTCGCCGGCATGACGGAAATCCCCTTCTTAAGACTGGGTCTCAATAGCAGCATGCGATCTCAAGCCGCCAGAGGATCAAGAGGCGCGCGCCACGATTTGCAGACGATCGGGCGCCGCGGCTCCGCTTTCTCAGAGGCGGTTGGGCGGAGTGGTCCGTCGCTGCAGGGAAGGCGCGAGAAGCTCCGATTGCCAAGGACCGAGCCCGGCTGCGCGACCCGGGCGGCTGGACTCAGCTTCCCAACTCTTCGATGACCGGACAGCGGACCGCCACTCCGTCGCTGCAGTCGGCGACGGCCTGCCTCAAGACCCGCCGCAGCCGCTGCAAATCCGCGATCTTCGCATCGACGCTGGTGATATGATCCTGCGCCATGTCGCGGACCTCGCGGCAGGTTTCGACCCCGGGTTCACTGAGGGCGATCAAGCGCCGGATGGCGTCGAGCCCGAACCCCAGTTCCCGAGAGCGGCGGATGAACCGGAGCCGCTGCCGGTGTTCGGGCTCGTAGCTGCGATGACCGCCCGGCGTTCGGCCGGGCTCGGGCATCAGCCCGATGCGCTCGTAGTAGCGCACCGTTTCCAGGTTCACGCCGGCGCTCTCCGCCAGCCGTCCGATCGTCAAACCGCGTCCCGACATTTTTGCTTGATCCCGTAGTCGCTACGGGTTGCATCCTACCGGTCGATCGACCGAGGAGAAACCGTGGACTTGCCAGAAACACGCCGGGCGGGACGACCGGAAATGGCTGTCAGCGCGACGGCCGCCGTTGGCGCCGCGGCGTCTGTTTTCGCCTGGGCGGCCTGCTGCGTTCTCCCGTTGGCCCTTTCGCTCGCGGGTCTATCCTTCGCCGGTGCGGCCCTGATCGCCGGTATGCGGGGCTGGCTGACCGGCCTTGCGATCGTCGTCCTGATGGCGGGATGGGTGCTGCACTGGCGCCGCCTCCGCATGTGCAGGCGCGAGGCGTCCTGCCGGCGGCCGTCGCGTGTGGCGGCCGGTCTCCTTGTGGTCGCGACGGTTCTGGTGCTGCTGTCCTTGGCTTGGCAGCCCTTCATAGAGCCTTGGGCCCTGCCGCGGCTGGCGGCCGGCCTGTGACCGTGAAGGTGGAATTGCGGTCCACGCTGGTCTGTCCGCATTGCGGCCATCAGGCGACCGAGACCATGCCGACCGACGCCTGCCTGTATTTCTACGACTGCCTGGGCTGCGGTCGGATGCTGAAGCCCAGATACGGCGACTGCTGCGTCTTCTGTTCCTACGCGGATGTCCCGTGTCCGCCGATACAGGTGGATGGGAAGGCCTGTTGCGGTTAGGTTGATGGCGTGGGGCCGCGCAGCCATCGCCTTCGTCTCGAGCAAGGATTTGGCCGCCGGCCTCCGGCTGTTTTGGGCGAAACTCTGGACGATGCTCCGGATCATTTGCGGCGGTCGCACTAGCGGCGCCTATCCAGGAGACGGTGGTGACGGGCGAAAGATGCGCAGGGTCTGGCCAATCTAGTCTAGCTCGATCGCGCACGATGATTGCCGTGGCGACCTCAGGGGAGCGTTCTCTCCTCGCCGACGTTGTCGGTCAGCAGGCATGCGATTTTCGGGGAGAGTCCAGATGACGATCAGGGACGAGGTTGATCATGCGATGGACGCCTATCACGGCGACGACCTGCAGTGCGTCATGGTGGGTTTCGATCAGTGGGACCAGTTTTGCCGCGAGGTCGGGCTGACGCCGGCGCCCGACTATCCCGGCTCCTCGGATGTCGAGGTCAGCTATCGCGGCATGAGCGTTCGGCCGGGAATGTCCCCGGATGAGATCGTCCTCGTCACCGGCGAATAACGTTCCGCGCCTCCCTGGCGACAGATCCTGGCTGCCGCGGAGTCGGTTTCGTCTTGAGGGGGGCACACGAGGATTGCGAGGCGAACGTTTTGGCCTTCGGTGGTCGTGCATTCAGCCTGGGTGCGGCCTCAGACGGAAAGCCCCGCCGCGACGTCTCACGGCGGGGCCCAGCAGGAACGGCTCGCGGTTGCTCGCGAACCGCACGCGGAACGCCGAGGAAGGCCCGCCGTTCCTCGGCGTTTGGCATATGCCGCGGCTGTTCGGGTCGGTCAGTGGGCGAGGGCGTGCGAGCGGCGAGGCGGCATCGGCATGAGGCGGCGCGCTCGTCAGCGGGTCGATGCGGACCGCGGCGACCGGCTCCGCGGCTTCGTCAGGAAGGCCCAGGCTCCGACGACGCCCAGCCCGGCCATGGCCAGGCCGCTGAGCGCCGTCACCCAGTCGTAGAGCCAGCCGCCGACCGAACTGGCGTGCAGCGGATAGAAGGCGTTGTAGGTCCGGATGCCGGTCGGCAGGGCGTTGGCGTCCGAGGTTGCGACCACCTGACTGGTGGCCGGATCGATAGTCGCCGTGGTGCGGCCGTTGGGATGCCATTCCCCCGGCTGCCTCAACCGGATCGTGGCCGGCTTGCCCGGCGCGGCGGGACGGCCGGCCATGCGCAGGGTCGCTTCGGGGAAGCGGGCCTGCGCCGCCGTCAGGGCGCGGACCCAGTCGACGTCACCCGTCCCGACGACCGGCGCCGGCGGGGTCGGTGCGCCGCCCAGCAGCGCCTGGGTCGTGCCGTGAAAGACGATGGCCGCGCCGGTCAGGCTGAAGACCAGCAACGGCAGGGCGAAGATCAGGCCGAGGTTGCGGTGGCTGCCGATCAGTTCGCGCCGGGCGCCCGAGCGGGGCCAGACCCGCCAGCCCGAGGCGCGCCAGGCCGGAATCCAGACGATCAGGCCGGTGAGGATCATCAGCACCAGGGCCAGGCCGGCGCCGCCGGCGACCAGCTTGCCGGTGTGGCCGGCCAGCAGTTCGTGGTGCAGATCGAAGATCCAGGTCTCGGCCCGCGCCGCGCCCCGCCAGCGATCCACCACGGCGCCGTCGGCGTCGGCGTAGCCGAAGCCCTCGTCGGCCAGATAGAGCCGGTGCGCCCCGACCGCTCCGCCCGGCAGAACCACCGAGGTCAGTCCGGGTTCGGTCGCTTCCAGCCGATTCAGCACCGCGCCCAGACGGGCGGGGTCGAGATCGACCTCGGCGCGGGCGGCGGGAACGGTGGCGCGGATCCAGTCGTCCTCGAACACCAGCAACGACCCGGTCAGGCCGAACACCACGGCCAGCACCGCCAGCGCGGTCCCGGCCCAGGCGTGCAGCGTGCGGATCGCGCCCATCATACGGTCAGAAGCTCCGCGTCAGCGTCACGGTCGCCGTGCGGCCGCGTCCGGCGAAATAGCGTAGGTTGTCGGTCGGTCCCTGGGTGTCCGAGAAATAGGAGATGTACTGCTCGTCCAGCAGGTTCTGAACGCCCACCGACACCGTGCCGAAGCCGGCCTCGTAGCGGGCCACGGCGTCCAGCACCGCATAGCCTTCGAAGCCGTTGGCGGCGGGCTCGCCGTCGAAGTCGCGCTCGAGGAAGGTTTGGGCCTGAAGGCGCAGGGCGACGGGACCGCTTTCATATTCGCCCCACAGCAGCAGCCGGTCGGGCGAGATATTGGCGCCGTTCAGGTCGCGGTCGATGGGACCGTCTTCTGCGCTGGCGGTGCGGCCCTCAAGCGCCGCGTAGCTGCCGCCGACGGTGAAGGCGTCCGTGGCCCGCCACAGCCCTTTCAGCTCCAGGCCGTCGATGCGCGTGGCCCGGCGCTGGACCTCGAAGATGCCCGAGGGCAGGCGGTTCAGCAGGGAGCCGCGCTCGGCCTCCGACCGGAACACGGCGGCGGACAACTCGAGCCGGGCGCCGCGGTACTCGATGCCGACCTCGGTGTTGTCCGACACCACCGGTTCGACGTTCAGGAAGGTGTCGACGTCCTGATTGGGACGGTTGATGCCCCGCAACACGCGCCCGACGTCCGGCATGGTGAAGCCTTGGGCGAATGAGGCGTAGGCCAGAAGGCCGGGCGCGACCTCGAAGGCGGCGCCGAGGTTGAACAGGGTCTCCTCAAAGCCCGGCTCGCCGCCCGCCACCGTCTGCGGTCCGTAGGCGTAGAGGGTCTGGAAGTCGTCGACCTTCAACTTCGCCGATTCATGACGGACCCCGGCGGACAGGCTCAGCCGGCCGTCCAGCAGCGACTGGTTCAGTTGCAGGAAGGGCGACAGGCTCTCGTAGACGGTCTCGGGCACCCAGTTGCGTCCGGTGAGCACCAGTTCCTGATAGGTCTGGTCACGCAGTCCGTCGACGCCGATCAAGGTCTTCAGCCCTGCCAGGCCGGAAATTTCGCCCTGCCAATCGACCTTGAAGCCCAGCTTTTCGGAGTTATTGGCGGACTGGTCGAACAGCGTCCCGGACGGGGCGATCCGGGGGTCCTGGAAGTCGGGGAAGTTGCCGCCGCCGAAGACGCCCTGATAGTCATGAGCGAAGATTTGGGCCCGCATCACGCCGCCGAACAGGTCGCGGTCGGTATAGCTGATGGCGGCCGAGGTCACCGTGTTGGAGGGCTGTTCGCCCGGCGCCTGTCCACGCACGGCGGTGGTCGGAACCGCCGTCGCCCGGTTGCCCGCCACCGTGACATAGTCGCCGTCGCCTTCCAGATCGAAGCGATTGACCCAGCCCTCCAGCCGGCGGTCGTCGCCGAGATCCCAGCCGCCGCGGGCGAAGAACGACAGGGCCTGCGAGTCCTGGACCTCGCCCTGGGCGCCGTCGAAGCCGATGCGGCGGCCGTCGGCGTCGTAATAGGCCCCGCGCGTCTCGAACGCCGCGCCCAGGCTGAGGTCGAAGACGCCGAAATCACGCCCGCCGATGGCGGCGATCTTGGCGCCGACGCCGTCGCCCTGGAGTTCGTCGTCGGTGGTGACCTGGGCCATCATCCGCCCGGTCAGGCCTTCGTCCTCGGACGGCTTGCGGGCGGTGACATAGTTGACCACCCCGCCCGTGGCGCCGATGCCCTGGATGGCGTTGGACCCGAAGATGACCTCGACCCGATCGATGAAGAAGGGATCGACGGTGTAGCCGTCGCGACTGTCGTCGCGCAGCGGCGTCGACTGCGGCACCCCGTCCACCAGATACAGCGGCGAGCGCCCGCGCAGGGTCTCGCCGAAGCCCGACAGTTTCTGCCGCGTCGGCGAGAAGGAGGGCACCAGGGCCGCCACCGTATCGACGGCCGAGGCGGCCAGCGCTGTCTGCTGGACGATGGCCTCGGCGTCGATGATCTCCACCGTGGCCGCCAGGGCCGAGCGCGGCTGCTCGATGCGGGAAGCGGTGACGACCACTTCGTCCAGGGTCGTGGCGTCCCGGGTCGCGGCCTCCTGGGCCCTGGCGGGAAGGGCGGCTAGCAGCAGCGGCAGGAGGGCGACGGTGGCGAGGAGGCGAGGGGACATGAAGCACTTCGAAAGCAAGGCGAATGACAGCGGCGGTCTGACCACAGGCATTCTTGCGAGTCAATCTCACTATCATTCGCAGATAGACTGCAAACTGTCTTTGGTGCTGATCACGCGTTGCAGACGACGGCGCGTTTGCTCCCGACAGGTCCACGATGATGAGGTGGTCCAGCGCCAGCCGACTGGCGTCCGGTCGCTCTGGCGAAACGGCTGACGCTTGCGATCCCTCGGCAAATCGAGAGGCGCAGGGCTTTGCAGCCTGCAGCGGCGATTTCGGTTCTGCTGCCGGGGCGGCGTGATCGCCAAGCTTCGCAGCATGATCCATGTTTTACCGCGGATCGCCTCTATTGGAGACCAAGCGTACCGCAGTCCTTCTTATTGCGAGGGCCGGCCCTGCTCAGCGCGGGTCATGGAAGGCAAACGCCCTGTAGCGCGCCGTCGTGGCTGCGCCAACCAGAGCTCTCAGGAGGATCGAGACGCCCGGATCCGCCAGCACGGCCGCGCCGAGGGTTACCGGCGCGGCCGTGAACAGCCCAATGTCGGTCGGCAGCCCGTTGATCCCGGGACAGCGCCGGGCCAGCAAAGGACGAATGGTTGCGCCGGTGGCCGCCGAACGAAGCAGGTCATTCCGCGGCGCGGCCGGCTACTCTCAAGGTGCTGGGCCGTAGTCTTTGCCCTTTGCGGACGTCATCGAGCAGTCAGGACTCGCGGACCCGGCGCTACCGACCGAGCATGCGTCGGCACTGGGCGTGGGTCATTCCCATCGGGCTCACGCCGCCGCTCTTTTCAGCGCTGTGGCTGTGGGTCGCGCCTTCGCCCATTGTGCGGAGCATTTGTTCGCACGACGCCCGTTGTTCGGCCGTCGGGGGCGCGGTGGTCGCGCAGGCTGAAACGCTGACGGCCAGCGCCAAGGCGCTCACGAGAGCAAGGGATTTGTTCATGTGGCCGGTCCTCCCGAAGACAGTCTTCGATTCCCTTCTACCGGCGCTGGCGAACGGCGCTTTGATCCAAAGCAAACGGCGCGGGCGCCCGGCCCGTCAAGAGTTCGGATTTGTCGGCCGAGTCGGAGGGGGCGGTGCTTTAAGCGAGGCGTTCGATGAAGAATGCGCTTTCCGATGATGGGTCAGATTCCAACCGAATAACGCCCGGACCCTTATGGATCCTGGTTGAAAGCCTCATCGCCCTTCCACCGATGGGAATCTTCTTTTTCGGAGTTGCGCCGGGCTGAACCGACCCGGGGCCTCGCCCGCGTCAGGGGTTGGTCCGAGGACTTTCGAACCGGCGTCGAATCCAGGCGCGGCCGGGTTTCTCGACGAGCAGATGCAGGGCGGCCGCGATCAACGCCGTGGCGACAAACAGCCCTGTCAGTTCGATCGGTGTGATCCGGAAGGCGCTGTCGATGCCGCGGAGTTCAGCGACGACGCCCTTCCAGGCTACGATCACCGGCATGTGCACGAGATATAGGGCGAAGGAGGCTTCGCCGGCGAAGACCAGGGCAGGGGCGGCGAGAAGCCCCTCGCAGTCCGCGCGTGCAAGCAGGGACCAGGTCAGGATCACGGGGGCTGAGAGGGCGACGATGATGCGGTCGTCCAGCGACAACTGCATGGCGCCGAGCAGGAGCGTGGTGGTGAACAGGGCGGCGGCGATGGCGACGGGCCGGCTCCAGCGCCAGCGATGGCCCAGGGCATAGAGCGCCATGCCGATCAGAAAGGCCGGCGCGATGCGCAAGATGCCCATGTCGTCTTCGGCCCGAGGAAGCACCTTGCCGAAAATCGAGACGTAGGCCGCGTCGATGACGACATAGCTGACGATGCCGAAGGCGAGCAGGAGCCAGGGACGCTGTCGCATCCGAACGGCAAGAGTGGCGTAGGCCGGGAACAGGAGATAGGCGAACCATTCCGCCGAGAGCGACCAGGACGGGCCGCTCCAGTTGAAGCCGATCTCGCTCGGAAACCACGCCTGAACCAGGAACAGGGTCTTGACGAAGCCCTCTGTCGTATAGGTCGAAGGATCGAACGAAATGCCGAAAACCGAAGCCCCGAGCACCATGATCGAGACCCCGCCCAAAATCGCCAGATGGAGGGGATAGAGGCGCGCCAGCCGCGCCACGAGGAAACGCCTGTAGCTAAACGTTCCAGCGGCGAAAGCGGGGCCGTAGACGTGGGCCAGAATGAAGCCCGACAACATGAAGAAGGCGTCGACCGCCAGCCGGCTGCGCTCGATGATCGGGCTGTAACCCAGGGCCGGATCCCATTGGAGCTGGTAGTGGAATAGCACCACGCCCACGGCCAGGAAGGCCCGCAGACTGGTCAAGCCCCTCAGATCGGCCGGGTAGCCTTCGTGGGTCGGCGAAACGGACGTCATGAAAGATGGCCCCCCAAGGCGAGCGGCATTGGACAGTCCGCCTAATTGGCTTACGCATCGGATGCGTACATCCCTCGTCCCGCCGCGTCAGGCTTCAATCCAGCCGTGCCGGGGGTCCCCTGTTAGGCGCCGATGGTCCTCTCCAACCCTTCGCGCCGGACACATGGTGAGAGGCTTGCGGGTCTCCCCGGAAGGCGCGATGACGACTGCCGTCGGTGATGGGACCGGCGCGGACGCCGCGACACTATGGCTTCGCCTTCATCGAGCGCAGTTTTCGCCATGGGCGACGGATGGGCCGCCTATGCGGGCCCGCATGAAGCGCACGCCGCTCACGCCCATGTCGCGATACAGCTGGCCGTGGCCCGCACGGGCTCGGTCCGCGTGGTTCTGGAAGACCATCGCACCTTGAGCGGTCAGGCGATCGTCATCGGCCCGCGGGTTCGCCATCGGATGACCGACGAGGGCGGGTCGGTCCTGCTGTTGTACCTGGAGACGCACACGCCGTTGGCCTCGAGCCTTCTGGCGCTGATCGCGCCGGCCGTCGCGGCCGTCGCTCCGCCCTCCGTGACGGCCCTGTTGAGCACTGAGGCCCAGCCGGACCGCATCGTGGCGGGCCTCAGAGAAGGGCTCGGCGTCAAGGAAGTGAAGCTGGATCCACGCCTTGAAGGGGCGCTCCTCAAGGCGTCCGAAGACCCGGCGCCCGGCGCCGTCGCCCGGGCGGCCCGGGCGGTCGGCCTGTCGCCCGCGCGCCTCCGGGTTCTGGCCCAGGCGCAGATGCAGGCTCCGCTGTCGCAATGGCTGCTATGGCGAAAGCTTCAGAGGGCCGGGCATGAGATGGCGTCGGGCGCGGGCCTGGTGGAGGCGGCGATCGCCGGCGGCTTCGCCGACCAGGCGCATCTGAACCGCATCACGAAACGCATGTTCGGCGTGACGCCCTTGCAGGCGTCGAGCGTCGTGCGTTCTGCGGACAATCGGTTCGTTCAATAAGCCGCCCGCCGGCCGCGTCATCCTGGGGCGTCCCTGGAGCCCTCCGATGCCTCTCGCCCGGTTTCTCGTCCGTCTCGGTTATGCGCCGGTGTTCTTCGCGGGCTTCCTTGGGGCCGCGGTGACCTTGGCCGAGCGGGGGGCGCCCCCGTGGAGTCTGCCGATCCTGCTCGGGCTGGCGCTGGCGGTCTCGTTCGCCGCCGAGCGTCTGGCGCCCTACGAACCCGTCTGGAATCAACCCCACGGGGACGCCGGCCGCGATTTGATCCATGCGGCGGTGAATGAGGCGTCGATTGTCATCTCGGTCCTGGCCATGCCCCTTGTGTCCGGCGTGATCCCGGGTCTCGACGTCTGGCCGTCCGGCTGGCCGCTATGGGGACAGCTCGCGGTCGCCGTCCTGGCGGCGGACTTCGGCATCACCCTGGCGCACTACGCCAGCCATCGCATCCCGGCGCTCTGGTCGTTGCACGCCGTGCATCATTCCGTCGAACGGATGTATGGTTTCAACGGCCTGCTGAAACATCCCCTCCATCAGGCGATAGAATTGACGGCCGGTGTTGCGCCGCTGGTGCTCCTCGGCATGCCCTCGGACGTCGCCTGGCTTCTGGCCTTCGCCGTGGCGATCCAACTGATCCTTCAGCACTCCAACGTCGATATGAAGATCGGACCGCTGATCTACATATGGGCGGTCGCCCCGGCCCACCGACACCATCATCTGGCGTCGCAGACCGAGGGTGACGTCAATTTCGGCCTGTTCACCAGCCTGTGGGACCATCTGCTGGGAACGTTCCGGTCGGGGGCCGACACGCCTCGGACGGGCCAGATCGGCGTGTCCGGTCGGCCCGACTACCCCAGAGGATATCTCCGGCAACTCGCCGAACCCTTCCGACGGGGTGTCTGACACCCTGTCGCACTAGCGCGAGGCGCGGCCGAGCAGCTCGATCAGTTCGTTCGCCTTGGCCTTGCGCTCGGCCGGGTCGTCGCCGGTCAACGCGCCCATGACGCAGTGGTCGAGGTGATCCTTGAGGACCTCGCTCTCGACACGCAGCAGGGCGGCCCGCACCGCCTGCAGCTGGGTCAGCACGTCCACGCAGTATCGGTCATCCTCGACCATCCGGGCGATGCCGCGCACCTGTCCCTCGATCCGGTTGAGACGGTTTATCACCTTGGGCTTGGTCAGGGTCTGCATCCAATTCCTCGTTCCAGTCATTCCCTATACCCTATGATGGTATCTTGCGCGATACCCCAATGGGGTATATTTGGCGTCCAGCCGATTCAGGAGCCCGCCATGTCCACGCCCTCGCATTCCCATCCGGACGGTCACGCCGGTTGTTCGACCCACACGGCCGACAGCGGCGCGAAGGCCGTCGACCCGGTCTGCGGCATGACCGTCGATCCGGCGACCGCGGCGCATCGCACCGCTCACGAAGGCCGGGACTATTTCTTCTGCTCGGCGGGCTGCCGGACCAAATTCGTCGCTGAGCCGGACCGATACCTTGGCGAGAAGCCGCAGCCTGCGCCCGTCGTCCCGGGCGCGATCTACACCTGCCCGATGCATCCGGAGGTGCGCCAGGACGGCCCCGGCTCCTGCCCGATCTGCGGTATGGCGCTGGAACCGGAGACGGTGACCGCCGAGGCGCCGGTCAATCACGAACTGATCGACTTCACCCGCCGCTTCTGGGTCAGCCTGGTGCTGACCCTGCCGGTCTTCGCTCTGGAGATGGGCGGGCATCTGACCGGCCTGATGATGCGGATACCGGGACAGACCTCGAACTGGATCCAGTTCGCCTTGGCGACGCCGGTGGTGCTGTGGGCCGGATGGCCCTTCTTCCAGCGGGGCTGGGCCTCGATCCGCAACCGCAGCCTCAACATGTTCACGCTGATCGCTATCGGCGTTGGCGCGGCGTGGGTCTACAGCGTGGTCGCGGTTCTGGCTCCGGGCCTGTTCCCGGCGGCGGTCCGGCGAATGGACGGCAGCGCGCCGGTCTATTTCGAGGCGGCGGCGGTGATCACCGTCCTCGTTCTGGTGGGCCAGATCCTGGAGTTGCGCGCGCGGGAACAGACGTCCGGCGCTATCCGGGCGCTGCTGGATCTGACGCCGAAGACCGCGCGCCGCGTGCGTGACGACGGCGGCGACGAGGATGTGACGCTCGACCTGGTCGCCGTCGGAGACCGGTTGCGCGTCCGGCCCGGCGAAAAGGTGGCGGTCGACGGCGAAATCCTGGACGGTCGCGTGACCATCGACGAATCTCTGGTCACGGGAGAATCCATGCCGGTGACCAAGGAGGTCGGCGACAAGGTCGTCGCCGGTTCGCTCAACAAGACCGGCTCGTTCGTGATGCGGGCCGACAAGGTGGGCGCCGACACCCTGCTGGCCCGGATCGTCCAGATGGTCGCCCAGGCCCAGCGCAGCCGCGCGCCCATCCAGCGGCTGGCCGACCAGGTGTCGGGCTGGTTTGTCCCGGCGGTGATCGCGATCGCGGTTCTCGCGGCCGTCGTCTGGGGCCTGGCCGGACCCGAGCCGCGCCTGTCGTACGCCCTCGTGGCCGCGGTGTCGGTGCTGATCATCGCCTGTCCCTGCGCCCTGGGCCTGGCCACGCCCATCTCCATCATGGTCGGGGTGGGACGCGGGGCCCAGGCCGGGGTGCTGATCAAGAACGCCGAGGCGCTGGAGCGCTTCGAGAAGGTCGACACCCTGGTGCTCGACAAGACCGGCACCCTGACCGAGGGACGGCCATCGGTCACGGCGATCCGGCCCGCGGCCGGTTTCGACGAGGTCGAGCTTCTGAGGTTGTCCGCCAGCCTTGAGCGGGGCAGCGAGCACCCCCTGGCCGACGCCGTCGTCCGCGCTGCCAGCGACAGGAACCTCGTCCTCTCGGAGGCGTCGGAGTTCGACAGTCCGGTCGGACGGGGCGTCACCGGGATGGTCGATGGCCGCCGCGTGGCCCTCGGCAACGGCCGCTACCTCAGGGAAATCGGGGTCGACGTCGCGCCGCTCGAGGCCGAGGCCGAGGCGCTTCGCCGGGACGGCGCCACCGCCATCTTTGTGGCCGTGGACGGGGCCGCGGCCGGCGTCCTCGGCATCGCCGATCCGGTCAAGGCGACGACCGCCCAGGCCATCCGCGATCTGAAGGCGGCGGGGCTGCGCCTTGTGATGATGACGGGTGACAACCGCACCACGGCCGAGGCCGTGGCGCGCCGGCTCGGCATCGACGACGTCCAGGCCGAGGTCCTGCCCCAGGACAAGGCCGCCGTCGTCGAGCGTCTGCGCGCCGAGGGCCGGGTCGTGGCCATGGCCGGCGACGGGGTCAACGACGCCCCGGCCCTGGCCGCCGCCGACGTCGGTGTGGCCATGGGCGCGGGGTCGGATGTGGCGATCGAGAGCGCCGGCGTCACCCTGCTGGGGGGCGACCTGCAGGGCATCGTCCGGGCGCGCAAACTGTCTAAGGCGGTGATGGGCAATATCCGTCAGAACCTCGTGTTCGCGTTCGGCTACAATACGCTCGGCATCCCGATCGCGGCGGGCCTGCTCTATCCGGTTTTCGGCCTGCTGTTGTCGCCGGCCCTGGCGGCCTTGGCCATGGCCCTGTCATCCGTCAGCGTCATCGGCAATGCGCTGCGGCTTCGGGCGGTCAGGCTTTGACCATCGACTGGCGCGCTCGAGACCGCCGGGGAAAACCATGACAGCCGTCAGCCCATTACGCATCCCGGCGGTTGATCCCTCGCATGATCCGACGGTGTTCGGGCATATTTAATCGTGGTGGAACCGTGGCGGCGGGTCCGGATTACGCTGGCTTCGATGTCCGGTGGGGACAGTCGTCCGGGCGAGCGCAACGCCCGCCCGGATGCAGCGTCGCCGGGCGCACCTCATTGTCTGGCCGCCTGGCGATCCGGCTGGCGACCGTCCCAAGCGGAGATCCCCGATGTTCAACCCGATCGTCATCCGCCCGTCCCTCCTGCTCGCCGGCTGTTCCGCGCTCGTCCTGACGGCGTGCAGCCCCGCGGCGGAGCCGCCCGCAACGTCCAAGGCCGAAGAGTCCGCGCACGCTTCGGAGCCCATGGCGATGGCGCAGACGCCGTTCTCCGCCGCCGAAACCAGGATGCACGAGGCCATGATGGCGGCAACGGGAGCCGATGCGGGCGAAACCTGGGCGCGCAAGATGATCCCGCATCACCAGGGCGCGCTCGACATGTCCCAGATCGTGCTGCGGGACACCCAGGACGCCGACATTCGCCGAATGGCCCAGAAAACCGTCGAAATGCAGACCACGGACATCGCCGAGCTGCGGCGCTGGCTCGAGACGCGGGTCGGGGCCGCCGCCGGCGCGGCCGCGCCGGGCGGGGGCGGGGAACCTCCCTTCGCGCCGGCCGAAACGAAGATGAAGGACGCCATGATGTCGGCGACCGGGGCCAACACGGACCGGATGTGGGCCAGCAAGATGATCGCTCACCACCAGGGCGCGCTCGAGATGTCCCAGGTGGCGCTCCGCGAAAGCCAGGACGCCGGCATCCGGCGCATGGCGCAGAAGACGATCGAGATGCAGACCGCCGACATCGCCGAGATGCGCGCCTGGCTCGCGGCCCACCCGGTCGGCGGGTCCTGACGCGGCTCTCACGGGCGGAGCGTGTTTGACTGAAAGAGGGGCAGGGACATGGAAAAGATGACGGGCATGAATCACATGCAGGCCATGAAGGGCAGCTATCGATCATTCGCGATCGAGCTCGTCCTTGATTTCATCATCATGTACCTGGTGATGTACACGATGATCGCATCCCTCGATCACTTCTACTTCAATCTCAACAACGTCTACATGACCCTGATGATGGTCTCTCCCATGGCCATCCTCATGCTGGTGTTCATGCGGTCGATGTATCCGTCGAAGCGGACCAATCTACTGATCGGCGGGGCGGCCGCCCTGGTGTTCGCGGTCAGCTTCTGGGGCATGCGGACCCAGGCGGCGGTCGGGGATGCGGAATTCCTGCGTTCGATGATACCCCACCACTCCGGCGCCATCCTGATGTGCAACGAAGCGGAGTTGAAAGATCCCGAGGTGCTCGGTCTGTGCGAGGAGATCGTCAGCTCCCAGGCGCGGGAAATCGCCCAGATGAAGGCCCTTCTGGCGCGGCGGTAATCCGGCGGGCGGCCGCGAGGGCCGCCGGCGCGGTCGGCTCTGCGGCAGCGTGTCGCGAGGGCGGGCCGCGCCGCTTGCGTAAAACCTTTTAGATCGCGCCTCAGGAGGCGCGACCATGACTTTCAGGAGTATCCCATGAAGCTGGATCGTCGAGCGCTGCTGCGCGGCGCCGTCGCCGGAGGCGGTCTTGCGGCCTTGCAGGGCTTGATGCCCGCCTGGGCCCAGACGGGGTCTCCGGGGCTGCGGGCGGACCTGCCGACCCTCACCGGCCCGAACATCGATCTGACGGTCGGCCAGACGCCGTTCACCGTGAACGGGCGCACCGCCATGGCGACGACGATCAACGGCGTGCTTCCGGCTCCGGTCCTGCGGCTACGCGAAGGCCAGAACGTCCGACTGGCCGTGACGAACCAGCTCGACGAGGACACCTCGATCCACTGGCACGGCATTCTGCTGCCGTTCCAGATGGACGGCGTCCCCGGCGTCAGCTTCCCGGGCATCCGCCCGCGCGAGACCTTCGTCTACGAGTTCCCGGTCCGGCAGTCGGGCACCTTCTGGTACCACAGCCACTCGGGTTTGCAGGAGGCGCTCGGCCACTACGGACCCTTGGTCATCGATCCGGCCGGGGCGGATCCGGTCGGCTACGACCGCGAGCACGTGCTGGTGCTGTCGGACTGGAGCTTCATGCATCCGCACGAAATCTTCGAGAAGCTCAAGAAGAGTCCCGGCTATTTCAACCGTCAGCGCACCACCCTGGCCGGCCTGCTGGACGGCAGCGACCGGATGAGCCTGGAGGAGCGCCGGATGTGGGGCGAGATGCGGATGGATCCGCGCGACATCCTCGACGTCAACGGCTCGACCTACACCTATCTGATCAACGGCCATGGGCCCCAGGAGAACTGGACCGGCCTGTTCCGGCCCGGGGAGCGGGTGCGGCTGCGCATAATCAACGCCTCGGCCATGTCGATCTTCAACGTCCGCATCCCCGGCCTCCCCATGACGGTGGTCCAGGCCGACGGCGAGAACGTGCGCCCGATCGAGATCGACGAGTTCCAGATCGCCGCCGCCGAAACCTATGACGTCATCGTTCGGCCGACCGAGGACCGCGCCTACACCATCGTGTCGGAAGCCATCGACCGCTCGGGCATGGGCCGCGCCACCCTGGCGCCCCGCCTCGGCATGACGGCCGAGGTTCCGCCGCTTCGCGAGGTTCCCAACCTGACCATGAAGGACATGGGCATGGGAGACATGGGGGGCATGAGCGGAATGGATCACGGGGCCATGGGAGCCCAGTCGGGCGGAGCGATGGCCGGAATGGACCACGGGGCTATGACGGGCGCGCCCGGCGCGGCCATGGCGGGCATGGATCACGGCGCCATGGCCCCCCAGGCCCCCGCCGGGACGATGTCCGGTATGGACCACGGCTCCATGTCCGGCATGAACATGCGCGATCCGGAGAACGCCCCGCCCGACATGGCGGTGGGGGTGGGCGTCGACGCCATCGCGATGGCGCCGGCCAATCGCATGGGCGAGCGGCCGATCGGGCTTCAGGACGTGCCGCATCGCGTCCTCGTCTACACAGACCTGGTGTCGCTCGCGCCCAACAAGGATCAGCGCGCCCCATCCCGGACGATGGAGATTCACCTGACCGGAAACATGGAGCGGTTCATGTGGGGTTTCGACGGCCGCAAATTCAGCGAGTTGGTCGAGCCGATCCGGTTCGAGCGGGACGAGCGGGTGCGCGTGACCCTGGTGAACGATTCCATGATGGCGCACCCGATCCACCTGCACGGCCATTTCTTCGAGCTGGTCACCGGCGGCCCGGCCGGTCACCAGCCGCTCAAGCACACCGTCAACGTTCCGCCGGGCGGCAAGGTCAGCTTCGACCTGACCGCGGACAATCCGGGCGACTGGGCCTTCCACTGTCACCTGTTGCTGCACATGCATGCCGGGATGTTCAACGTCGTCACGGTCCGTCCGATGGAAGGAGCCGCATCGTGAAGACGTCGGCCGCCATCCTTCCCCTGATCCTCGCGGCGGCTTCCGCGGCGGCGGGGACACCGGCGCTGGCGCAGAGCCACGCTGGACATGCCATGCCCGCGCCGGTTCGCCAGGCGCTTCCGGAGGGTTGCGTCGCGCGCGGCTCGCCCACCGCCGACGCATCCCGGACAGGCATGCCCGGAGCGCCGACGTGCCCGACGGGCGCGGTGCCCGTCCGTCTGCAGGCTCCGGCGCTGCCGGCGGGACACGACATGTCGACCATGGGCCAGACGCCTGCTCCGGCCGCGGCGTCCGCTCGTGCCGGGCACGACATGTCCGCTATGGGCCAGACCCAACCGGCTCCGGCCGCTGCGTCCCCTCACGCCGGCCATGACATGTCGACGATGGGCCAGACACAGCCGGCTCCGGCCGCCGCGTCCCCGCATGTTGGCCATGACATGTCGACCATGGGCCAGACCCCGCCCGCTCCGGCGATGCCGGCGGGGCACGACATGTCAACGATGGGTCAAACCCAGCCCGCGCCGGCGATGCCCGCAGGTCACGATATGTCGACGATGGGCCAGACTCCCGCTCCAGCAATGCCGGCGGGTCATGACATGTCGACCATGGGCCAGACGCCGGCGGGCTACGACATGTCCGGAATGGCCATGCCGCCCGACGTCCCGACCAGCGCGGACAATCCGGGACGTCCGCCGGAAGCTCCCGCTCCGGCGGGCGCGACACGCGGGCCGACCAACGCCGCCGACCTGCTGTTCGACCCCGCTGAAATGGCGGCGGCCCGCGCCCAGCTCCGAGTCGAGCATGGAAACGTCCGCACGACGGCGGTCATCCTCGACCAGCTGGAAGCGACCTTCGGGGACGACGAGGAAGGCTACGCCTGGAATGCCCAGGGCTGGAGCGGCGGCGACATCAATCGCTTCTGGTGGAAGTCGGAAGGGGAGGGCGCTTTTGGCGGCGAGGTCGAGGAGGCCGAGATCCAGGCCCTCTACAGCCGGGCGTTCCGACCCTTCTTCGACTTCCAGACCGGCCTGCGGCAGACCTACCGGCCCGAAGGCGACCGGACAGATCTCGTCGTCGGCATTCAGGGGCTGGCGCCCTACTGGTTCGAGGTCGATGGAGCTGTCTTCCTGTCCAACAAGGGCGAACTGACAGCGCGGGGAGAGGCCGAATACGATCAGCGCATCACCAATCGCTGGATCGTCCAGCCCCGGGCCGAGGTGGTGCTGTCGGCGGAGGACATCCCCGAGCTCCGTATCGGATCTGGCCTGTCCTCGCTCCAGGTTGGGGCCCGGCTGCGGTACGAATTCCGCAAGGAGTTCGCGCCCTACGTCGGCGTGGAATGGACCAAGAGCTTCGGCAATACGGCGGACTTTCTGGAAGCTGACGGGCGAAGCGCGGAAGACACCCGGCTGGTCGTCGGCATTCGGGCCTGGTTCTAGCGAAGGCTGGCGGGTTCATCTTGGCGCCGGGCCCGCGCAGTCAACCAGCGGGGGGGCATGAGGATGCCCTCGCGTGGGTCAGTGCGCCACTATAGCCAGTGTCTTGCGCACGCTGGTGTCCGGCCGGGTGGAGTCCAATGACAGCGACTCGGCGAATCCGGGCCGTCGCTATCGATCTGGATGACACCTTGATCTCAGCCTATCGCCGCCCGGACCTGGCGTGGCGTAGGGTCTGTCAGTTGTACCAGACCGAGCTTGGCGACCTGGCTCCGGACCATGCGGCGCGGGCCCTGACGGAGGCGGGGCGGGCTTTCTGGAGCGATCCGGAAAGCCACGCCATCGGCCGCGGAGCCCCGAGGCAGGCCAGGCGCATCATCGCGGCCAAGGCCTTTGAGGCCCTGCGGCGCGACGGATGTGCGACGCCCTCTCCGGAAATCGCCGAACGCCTCGCCGACGCCTTCAGCCTTCATCGCGACCGGCAGATGCGGCTCGAACCCGGGGCGGACGCCGTGTTGGTCCATCTGCGGGATGCCGGATACCGGCTGGCGCTTCTCACCAACGGCGCCGGTCCCCTGCAGCGCGCCAAGATCGAGCGTTTCGGCCTGGCTTCGCATTTCCACCATATCCAGATTGAAGGCGAGGTCGGCGTGGGGAAGCCCGATCCCGCAGCGTTCAGGCGAATGTTCGCCGCCCTGGCCGTCGAACCGGCAGAGGTCTGCGTCGTCGGCGACAGTCTGGTATGGGACATTCGCCCGGCCATGGCGCTGGGCTGTTTCACAATTCTGTACGATCCGGAGGCTGGCGAAGCTGTCGGACGCGGTTCAGGGGACGCCCACGTCGTGGTCCGGACCTTGGCGAGCCTGGCGACCCATCTCCCCGGAGCGGCGAGGCCGCCTTGGAGCGAGTGATCGCGCCGGGTTGCGACCGCCCAGAGCCGACAATGCTCACGGCGGAGGGTGACCTCCGGCGCCCGGACCGGGAGGCGACGGAAGCCCATCCACGACGAAAAACGCCGCGCAGCAGGTTGCGCGGCGTTCCTCCACATCAGGCGTCGGCCCCCCAAGGGGGCGGGAGGCCGACTCCTCAGTGAACCATGAAACGGACGACGCCGTTCATCTGATGGCCGTCGGCGCCCTTCGCGGCCCAGGCGGCGGAATAGGATCCCGGCGCAAGCGCGGGCAGAGGCGCGGTGACGGTTGTGGCCGGCGGCGCCTCGGATGACACCACCACATCGACCGGCTGGCCCGCGGCGCCCGTCAGCCTGAGCGACGTCAAGGTCATGGCGTGCGGAAATGTCGCCGAAAACGCCGTCGGGGCGGCGGCCAGCATGGCGTTGTCCGCCGGCGCGGTGACGACGCCGTTGGCAGGCGCCTGCACGGCGGCGTGTTCCTGGGCTGCCACGCCGGCGTGCGAATGACTCTGGGCGTGGGCGAGTGAGACGGGAGCCAGCGCCGCCACGGCGGCGAGGCTGGCGAAGATTGAACGGTTCATGAGAAAGCTCCTGATGATTACGCGAACTATTGTTTGGGCGGCATGGTCATGCCGTCCATCTTCGACATGTCATGGCCGGCCATCGGATCGGCGGGCGGCGGCGTCGGAGCGGGAGCCGGCGCGGGCCGGGCCGCCGGGGCTTGCGGTGTCGAGGCCCGCGGGGCCGTGGCGGGCGCCGGCGCGGCGGCCTGCGGCTGCGGTGTCGGCTCGGGCGCAACCACCGGGGCGGCGTCCATCGGCGTCGCTGCCGAGGCGTCCGGCGCCGGCTGGGCCTCGACTGGCTGAGGTTCGGCGGCCGGCTGACAGGCGCCCAGGGTGAACGCCGCAGCGGCGGCGAGGATCGAGAGTCTCATGTGGCAAGCTCCTGAAGAAATGGGCGGCCGTCGAGCGAGAGTGAGCGACGCCTTCATAATGGAGTACGCGGGCGCGAGCCGCAGCCCTCGCCCGATGTGGATCGACCGGCCTTGGCTCCCGTAGGAATGCAGTGATCAGCGAGCATAGACGAACGGCCCGAAGCCTTCAGTCCGGAACGGCCCGAAAGGCGGCTGTGCCGCCCAGGGCCTCAGACAGCTTGCGACGGGCGCGCGCCACGCGGGTCTCTACCGTCTTTGTAGAGACGCCAAGCAGTCCGGCCGTTTCCGCCTGACTGCGTCCCTCAATCGTGGTGAGCAGGAGCGGCGCCTTGAGGTGAGGGGGCAAACGGCTCATCGCCTCGTTCAGCCGGGCGAGCCGGTCGTGGGCCTCCATCCGTTCATCCGCCGATTCGGCCCCGTCCGGCACGGACATGGCTTCCGGCGACGAGAGATCGACGCCGCCCCGGATGAGCCGTCGGACAAGACCGCGGCGGCTCCAGTCCCGGCATTTGTTGAGCGCGATGGTCCGGATCCAGGCCTCGAAGGGGCGCGTCGGATCGTAACGGCGGATGTTGATCCAGGCCGCCGCATAGGTCTCCTGCAACAGATCCCATGCCTCTTGCTCGTCGCCGACATAGCGCCGGATGAAGCGGAACAGCGTCGTCTTCGTCTGCCGCATCAACTCGCTGAAGGCCGCCCGGTCGCCCCCGGCGGCGCGGGCTGACAGGTCCGCTGAACTCTCCACCCGGACCGCTAGTCTTCGTTGGGCGCGAGAGCCGCGACGATGCGGTCGTCGAAGACCTCCGCCTGGGCCGGCGTCAGCACGGACCGCATCTCGAAGACGTGGGTGATGGTCTCCTTCTGCAGGGCGCCCATCGCGACGTGAAAGTGGTCCACCGCGGCCTGGACCTGGGGTCCGTCGCCATCACTCTGTTGGATGGCGCGCGCCAGTTCCAGATTCGCCGCGCGGATGTCGGCTTCGAGCGCGGGCCGGCGGGCGGCGAACCGGGCTTCGACGGCCTCGATACGGGTCAGCTGATCAGGCGAGAGCTTCAAGTCATGGTGGACGATGTCGTGCAGGGACGGCGGTTCGCGCCGGCTGAGCACCCAGCTGGCGCTGATCCAGGTGCCCGCGCCGCTGGCGACAGCCGCCAGCACGGCGGTCAGTGCGATCGCCCGCCAGCCGCGCATCACCGGCCGGCTTCCAGACGCACCAGGGGCGACAGACCAGCATCGACCGTGAAGATGGCCATATCCCCACGCGGTCGGGGAGCGGCGACCGCGCCGACGCCGCCCACGGTCAGGCCGGTGACCAGGGCCATGGCGACGGCGCCAAGGCGCAGTTGTTTGGTCAGCCTTTCGCCGCGAAGCGCGTCGACCCGGCGCCAGACGAGCGGCTCGAGCCCGTCGAGCGACCGACCGGCGGACACGGCCGCCGATCGATTCAGAAGATCATCAAGATTACGCGTCATCGAACACTCTCCTAGCGCCCCTAATCCCTACTACGCCGAAACGGGCGGAATCCCTCAAACGAGGGGACGGCTTCCCGGATGCGTAGTTAGCAGAAGGCAC
Organism: Brevundimonas sp. UBA2388; assembly: GCA_002343425.1. Taxonomy (GTDB): domain Bacteria; phylum Pseudomonadota; class Alphaproteobacteria; order Caulobacterales; family Caulobacteraceae; genus Brevundimonas. The sequence continues at coordinate 20,080 of DDSO01000139.1, read as the reverse complement.
AGGATGGGAGAGAACAATGGCGATGCGCAAATTTCTGCCGGGGCTCGCCCTGGCGCTGGCGCTGTCAGTCAGCGCGCCGGCGTTCGCGCATGAGGCCCACGAGAAGGCCGCGGCGGCTCGCGCCCAGGTCGCCACGCCGACGGCCGCCGTTCCGGAAGGCGGCGTGATGGCCATGCCGGGCATGGCCCAGGACATGGACCACGGAGCCATGATGGCGGACGAGGCTCCCAAGCCCATGCCCCAGCGCCTGTATCGCTGGCTCGGGGCCATGCATCCGGCCGCGGTGCATTTCCCCATCGCGCTGTTCCTCGTCGCCGCCCTTCTCGAGATCGCCGCGCTGACGCTCCGCCGGCCGGTCCTGACCCAGGGCACCCGCGTCATTATCGCCCTGGCCGCGATCTCTGCGCTCGCCGCGGTGGCGCTGGGGTGGTTCGCCATGGGCCTCCCCGGCAAGGACGACGCGACCCACGCTTATCACCGGTGGCTCGGCACCTCGATCGCCGTTCTGGGCCTGTTGAGCTGGTGGGCGAAGGAACATTGGGTCCGCCGACCGGGACGCGGGCGTGAGCTGATCTACGTCGGCCTGTTGACGCTTACCGCCGCCGCCGTGATCGTCAACGGCCTGCTGGGCGGGATGCTGACCCACGGCGTGAGACATCTGATGTTCTGAGGGCCTCAAGGACACGCGTCGCCCGCCACATAGTTTTCCATCCACTTTTGCCGGACCAGGACGCTTTCGCGGCCGCGGCTAACCAGGAGCTTGATCCATGTCGTTTCGTTCAGCACTCGCCGGATCGGCGCTCGCCGCCGTCCTCGCCACCTCCGCCCAGGCCCAGACCCAGGCGCCCCACTCTCACGCCCCCGGCTCGGCCCACACCCCAGGCTCGGCACACGCCCCCGGCCATGCGCAAACCGCTGACGAGGCGCAGGTCCGAACCGTCGTCGCCGCCTACAGGGACGCCATTACCCGGATGGACGTGTCACAGACCCCGGCTCTGTTCTGGGAGGACTCGGCAATTTTCGAGAACGGCGGCGTCGAGGGGACGTTCGCCTATTACCTCGAGCACCATCTTGGACCCGAGTTTACCGATCTGGCGGGTTTCGAGTTTCGCAACCACCAGATGACAGTGGAGATCGACGGCGATACCGCATTCGTGAGCGAGACCTACACCTATCACATCACCTTCAGGGACACGGCGCGCGAACCGATCGAGCGTCGCGGCGTCGCCACAAGCGTCCTGCGCAAGCGGGGCGACGAGTGGAGGTTCGCCATCTATCACTCTTCGGCTCGGCCCTTGCGCCGGGCGACCTGAAGACGCGGAAACGGGTTGCCCGGCCTCCCGATCACCAGAGTAATGAGCCAATGATGACGTCGTTCTCGCGCCGCTCCCTTCTGATCCTCGGCGTCAGCGCCTTGGCAGCCGCGGCCTGCGCTCAAACCCCGCGTCCTTCGTCCGACCTCGTCGTCTACAAATCGCCCACCTGCGGCTGCTGCGGCGCATGGGTCGAACACATGACAGGGGCGGGGTTTCAGGCGCGGATAACCGAGGTGGCCGACCCCGGCTCGGTCCGCCGCACCCAAGGCGTTCCCGAGTCCTTGGCGTCCTGCCATACGGCCCTGATTGGCGGATATGTCCTTGAGGGCCATGTGCCGGCCGAGGATGTGCGCCGGCTTCTTGCCGAACGTCCGGAGGCCGTAGGTCTCGCCGTTCCCGGGATGCCGCTGGGGTCTCCCGGCATGGAGACGCCCGACGGGCAACGGGAGGCCTATGAGACCCTGCTGATCCTCAAGGGCGGCAGCACGCGCGTCTTCGCGCGTCACGGCCAGGCGAGGCGCGGGGCATGAAGGTTCTCAAGCTCTCCACCCAACTGCACAAATGGATCGCGCTGGTCGTCGGCCTTCAGGTGCTGTTCTGGGTCGGCGGCGGTCTGGTGATGACGGCCATGCCGATCGAGACGGTGCGCGGCGAACATCGCGCGGTCGAACTCAAGCCGGGTCCGCTGGAGCTCGGCGCGCTTCCGGCGCTCGACGAGATCGCGCGGCGCGCGGGCGTCGCCCCCGTTCAGGCGGAGCTGCACGCGACGCCGCGGGGACCCGCCTGGACACTGAAGCCGGCGACGGGCGAACCCGTCATCGTGTCCGCCGCGACCGGCCGACCGTTCGGGCCGATGTCGGCCGCCGAGGCTTCGGCCTTCGCCAAGGGCGCCTATCGAGGCGAGGCGAGGGTCTCGGGCGCCGTGCTCCTGAACACCGCGCCCCAGGAGACGGGCCGGACCGGACCGCTGTGGCGCGTCGACTTCGCCGATCGGGAAAAGACCTCCTTCTACCTGTCGCCCGCCACCGGCGAGGTGGTGACGCGCCGCTCGGGCGTCTGGCGGATTTTCGATTTCTTCTGGCGGCTCCACGTCATGGACTGGAACGACGGCGAGGACTTCAATCACCCCCTGATCATCATCACCACGGCCTTGACCCTGAGCATCGTCGTTTCGGGGTTCATCCTGCTCTGGATTCGGCTGGCGCGGGATCTGAAGGCGGCTCGGGCATCGCAGCGCGCTGTCCGGCGTGAGTAACGCGCCCCCGGATCGATTGACCGCCCGGCGCCCGGCCCGCCATCAGATCAGGCGGTGGGAGATTTCTGTCAGAGCCCGAAGGTCGGTCCCGAAGCGGGCGATTGAAGCCCGGTGCCGTTCCAGCTCCCCATAGGGAAGGTAACGCACGTCAAGGTCCGCGATCCGGCTGAAGGCGGGCCGCCGCAGCTGGGCGCGGACGTCGCCCTCGCGGCTGTCTGGCGCCACCAGGAACAGGCCTGCGGACGTATGGAGCTCGCCAGACAGGGCGAGGTCCAGCATGCGCACGACGCCGGAATAAATCGTGGTGGAGTGTTCGACCTCAAAGGCGGCTGTCACGCGATCCGCGCCGGCCTCCAGCCAGAGGACGTCGATGAGGCGGATCGACTCTGCACCCGCGCCGTTCGCCAGCGCCGCCGGCAGCTGGTCCAGACAGCCGTCACCGAGACGTGCCCCGGCATAAGGCCGGCTGCGGTCATTGGCGGCGATCCATACGCGATAGCCGAGCGCTCGCCCCAGATCCCGGATCCATGCCTGGATTTCGGTGTGGGTGCGATCAGTGTCGCGTTGCTGCAGCGCGGTCTTCTCGAACTTCACCGCTTCAGCCCGGGCTTCAGCCAGCCGCCGATCCCAGTCGCGGTCAGAGATATCTTCGCTTTCCAGGGGCGGGGCGGGGTATCGTCCTGACCCGATGTCGAAGAGGAAGCCCGCGATGGCGCCCAGGTCGTTTGACAGCAGGTCGCGATAGCGGGCGTTGAGTTCCAGAATTCCCTCTCGCATGGCCAGATAGTGCTCCCAGCTGCCCAGCTTCACTTTCGACCCGGTGATTGCGTTGTAGCCATTGACGATGGCGGTGTTGAACGGCGGGGCGTGCGTGGGATGCAGGAAGTAGATCAGGTTGGCCACGGCCGGCCCAAGGCCCTTGATCTTGAGCTGATCGATCGTGCGGATGCCGGACAGGATCTCGGCGCCGGTTGAACAGCAGCTGCAGTGATGCAGCAGACGGCCAAAGGCGCGCTGGTTCGGTGGGTTCTCGTAGATGTCGGGAATCCGGAGCTTGGGCTTCCACAGGAACGCGTGGTCGGCGCCCTTGAATATCTGGCGTTGTTCGGCGACCGAATGGACGATGGTCTCCAGCGACGAGCCACGATAGGCGACGCCGAACCGGCCCGCCTCGATCTCCTCGACGACCTGAGCGATGCCCCGGCGGATGGACCGGAAATTCTTCAGCCGTTCATCCCACAGGAACCACGTCCGATAGGTGGCCGAAGGATCGTCGCGCCACTGCTCGATAAGCTCTTGAAGTCGATCCGGCACGCCGCCCCCACAGAATTCCATCGCCGTCCCAGCCTAGTCAGATTGGTGCGGAAGCGCCACCGGCGCCAGGCGGGTGGCGGTTGGGCGCAGGGTCCCGACACTGGTCGCCTGGCAAGGGAGTCGCGCGCCAGCCGCCATGCCGACTTCGCCATGGTGATGGGCGTGACCGGAGCCAGGGCGCCATGACCGCGACCACGACCACGACGAGGAGCGCCAGAGCGAGCAGGGTTTCCATCAACAGGTCGCGCTTCAGACGTCCGACCGCGCCGGAAGTCCTTGGGAGTGTGATGGGCGCTGGCGAGATCCGGGGCCAGGTGGACGCGATTTGCGGCCGCCAGGATCAGCATGCGCGCGAAGATGACTAGCTTGCCCGCCAGCACGGGCCGATGCACGTCCGCCTTGGCATGGAAGTGGCGGCCGGCGACGCCTTGGCCAACGGTTCATTCATAAACGCCGGGCGAACTGGACTACGCCCTGGACTATGCGGCGTCGCATGGCGACCGGATCGAGGTCGAAGTCTGATGCTCCAAAGTCCCGGCCCGCGTCGCGCGGGCGGTGGCCGCGGCCACCAGGGCGCACGGCTCCGGGCAGGCCTGGCAGTGCGCCAGCATCTGCCGCCGCAGCGCGGCGCGGCCCCGGTGCACCCGCACGCCGACGTTGTTGGCGGTGAGGCGCATCTCGCCGGCGATAGCCGCCAAAGGGACATCTTCCATTTCCGCCTTGCGCAGCAGGCGAGCGGTTTCCGTCGGAAGCTCCGCGAGGGCCAGCGCGAGACAGTGCAGCGCGCGGTGGACGTCGTCGTCCGGCCCGTCCCCCTCGTCATATCGGGGCTCGGCGTCGAAGGCGTTCGTCAACCGGGCTCGAGCCGCGTTGCGGCGGTAACGATCGAACAGGGCGTTGCGCAGCGCGATCCCGAGCCAGGCGTCCACCTTGCCCGGGTCGGTCAGCCGGCCCGCCGCCAGGGTCACCTTGAGAGCGAATTCCTGCAGGACGTCCTCGGCGTCTTCGGGCGAGCGCAGCCGTTTGACAAGGTAGCGCAAATGCGTCGGACGATCCTCGCGCAGACGGCGCTCGACGAGGCGGCGAATTTCAGCCGCCGGCGTCGCGGAGGCGGTAAGCCGGGGGTATGTGGACAGTGTTCCCCGGCTGGAAGCGGTGACGAGGCTCTGTAAACTCATGGTTGGTCCCCTGCATGAAGTCAGGGAAGATTCCTGAGTAAGCAACGCCTAGATTTGTGCTGAATCAAGTGCCTAAAAAGATTCCCTTCGACTCCTGTTTTGTTGAGGGATACGGAGCGGCGATGCGTATAGACATCCGCTTCACCCGGTTTCCACCAGCCGATGTCGTCGGATGCCCCGCCCGCTCTTTCCGCAGAAGGTTCCCCGTCAAGCCAAACCGGCGCCGGGCGGTGAGGCGCATCAGCTCCGCCCCGACGACCTCACCGTCCGCCGCCGAACCGCTGGAGCATCTCCGGCTGGAGGAGCCGCTCTGTCCGCTGCGGCGCTCAGCGGGCCCCGGTCACCAGGGACAACGTGCTGCTGGCGAAGCTAGATCGGCGCCGCCCCTGACGTAGCGGGCTGCCGGGCGCCCATGCCGGCGCCGAGCCGCAGCCGTTTGAGCATCAGCGCGTTGACCGCCACCAGCACCGAACTGCCGGACATCGACAGGGCGGCGATCTCGGGGCTGAGGGTGAAGGGATAGAGCACGCCCGCGGCCAGCGGGAAGGCGATGACGTTGTAGCCGACGGCCCACCACAGGTTTTGATGCATCTTGCGCAG
>DDSO01000139.1:0-14367 GCA_002343425.1 Brevundimonas sp. UBA2388 | reverse complement strand
GCGTCGTTGACGCCGTCGCCGACCATGCCGACCCTGTGGCCTTGGCCCTGGAGCTCCTTGATCTTGAGCGCCTTGTCCCCGGGCAGGACCTCGGCCAGCACGATGTCGATGCCCAGTTCGTCCGCGATGCGCCGCGCCGTGCCGAGGTTGTCGCCGGTGATCATGGCCACCTTGACGCCGAGGCCCTGCAGCCGGCGGATGGTGGCCCCGGCGGTCGGCCGCACGGCGTCGGCCACCGCGATCAGGCCGATGACGCGGCCGTCGCGGGCGATGTGGACGACGGTGCGCCCGGCGCCCTGCAGCCGTTCGGATTCCGCGGCCAGCTCGCCGAGCTCGACGCCGTTGTCGGCCATCAGCATACGGTTGCCGGACAGCACGGTGCGCCCGTCCACGGTCGCCCGCAGCCCCTTGCCGCCGAAGGATTCGAAGCCGGTCGCCGCCACTTCGGGGAGCTCCTTCGCCCGTTCCAGCACGGCCTTGGCGATATGGTGTTCCGACCCTCGCTCGAGGGCCGCGGCCGTGATCAGCAGGTCGGTCTCGTCCACCCCGGCGGCCGGGGTGACCTGGACGACCTTGGGCGCGCCGAGGGTCAGGGTGCCGGTCTTGTCGAAGACGATCACATCCAGCTTGACCGCATCCTCGAGGGCGGCGGCGTTTTTGATCAGCACGCCGTGCCGGGCTCCCAGCCCGGTGCCCACCATGATGGCCATGGGCGTGGCCAGGCCCAGCGCATCGGGGCAGGCGATGACGAAGACGGTGATGGTCAGGGTCAGGGCGAACAGCAGGGTCTGGCCCAGGATCCAGAACCAGATTCCGAAGGTGAGCAGGCCGATGACGATGGCCGCCAGCACCAGCCACTGGGAGGCGCGGTCGGCGAGCAGTTGGGCGGGGGCCTTGGAGTTCTGCGCCTCCTGCACCAGCTTGACGATCTGGGCCAGGGCGGTGTCGGCGCCCACCCGGGTGGCGCGGTAGCGGAAGGCCCCGGTCTTGTTGATGGCGCCGCCGGTCACGGCATCGCCGACCCCCTTCATCACCGGCAGGGATTCGCCGGTGAGCATGGATTCGTCGACCTCCGATCCGCCGTCCTCGATGACGCCGTCCACGGGGATGCGGCCGCCCGGCCGCACCACCACCCGGTCGCCGACCAGAACGGCGGAGGTCGGGACCTCGACCTCGACGCCGTCGCGCAGCACCCGGGCGGTGGGCGGCGCCAGGTCCATCAGCCTGCGAATGGCGTCCGAGGCGCCGGCCCGCGCCCGCATCTCGAGCCAGTGCCCCATGAGAATGAAGACCAGCAGCAGGGCCGAAGCCTCGTAGAAGTCCGGCGCGTCGTAGAGGAAGGTCGCTCCGACGCTGAACAGATAGCCGGTGCCGACGCTGAGCAGGACCAGCACCGCCATATTGAGCACGCCGCGACGCAGCGCCCGGACGGCGGCGATGTAGAAGGGCCAGCCGGGGTAGAGGATGGCGGCGCTCGCCAGAACGAACAGCAGGGGCTTCAGCGGCAGGCCGAACGGCGGCGCCACGCGCATGAAGTCCATGCCCATCGGGGCGAGGAAGAAGATCGGAACGGTGAAGCCGAGCGCGATCAGGAAGCGGTTGCGCATGTCCCGGGCCATGGCCTGCATGTCCATGCCGGGGCCGTGCCCCATCTCGGCCATGTCGTCGGGACCGGCTGCGGCGCCGTGCCCGGGGCGAGCCGCATGATCGTCGGGAGCGGCAGGGGGCGCCGGATGGCGGGGGTGCGCGGCGCGGGCGCCCACGGCATCCTCATGCGGGACGCAGACGTGTCGGGGCACGACCACGCCCCGGCAATGGAAGCCGCAGTCCCGCACCGCCTGTTCCAGTTCGGCCTGGCTGAGACGGGCCTCGTCGTAGCGCACCGTGGCGGTGGCCGAGCCGAAGTTGGCGGCGGCGTCCAGCACGCCCTTCAGACCCCGCAGGTGTTTCTCGATCACGAGCGGATCCAGCGGGGTGCGGAATCCGGAAACGTCGATGGTGGTGGTGCGCATCAAGAAGAACTCCGGTGAAAATCAAACTTCAGGCCGGGCGGGCCGGGACACGGGACCGAGTCGGGAGAGGAACGCCGGCGTCGCCCGCCGGTATCCGGCCCAGGCCGGGCCGAAGCGGGCGGCGGTTTCGCGCTCCTCCTCCACGGCCAGGCGCCAGTACAGGACAACGAGCGCCGGAAACATCGCCAGGGTGAGCAGCCTCGGCCACTGAAGCAGAACGCCGATCATGATCAGCACGAAGCCGGCCTACTGCGGGTGGCGGATGGATTTGCAGGGACCGGTCGTCGTCAGCCTGCCCTGGCGTTGGGCGCGATGAAGCACCGGCCAGGCGGAGATGAGCCAGAACTCGCCGCCTGAAGACCCGGCCGGTCCCGGGGGAATTGGAGGTCATGCGAGGCCCCTTCCGTTCTGAACACCGTCCGCCGTCTGACGCCTCACCCGACCGACCATTACCGACGCGGAAGGCCGACGGTCGTAAGACCCGCCGGTCGCCGGCGTCAGACCCTGGGCCATCAGGTCATTGTCCGATCAAGGATCCAGTCGTGGCATGCCGTTTATCCTCGCTCTCAACAGCGGGCCTCGACCTGCAAAATCGGCGTCTTGGCCAAGGGGCCGGGCGGACTGGCGCCCTGTCTGCGCGGCCGGATCGAGACGCACGCCGCGGGGCCCCCGGCTGGCGCGATCGTGTCCGACGAAGCCTGGGGGGACTTCGGCGCCGGATCTCCTCTCCCGGCTCGAAGCGCGGCTGGCCCTTTGCGCACAGCCGCCGTCGCGGGCGGCTTTCCGAGGGCGTAAGCAATCCTTCCACCCGGCGTCTTCAGGATCAGCGCATCGAAACAGGCGAGCGCGTCCGGAGGCAGGATGTGAGGATTCAGGGGCGACGGTTGACGGTGCTGGTGGCCGTCGGACTCATTCTGGTCGCCGCCGGCTCCGCCGTCGCCTTCTGGCGGCTGCAGCCCGCTCCGGCGCCGGCGCAGGTCATCTACGGCAGCGGGCGGATCGAGGTCGACGAGGTGCGCGTCTCGTTTGAGCTGTCCGGCCGTCTGCTGCAGAACCACGCCCTGGAAGGCGCCCCGGTTCGGGCCGGAGCCCCGCTGGCCTCCATCGACCCGTCCGACGCCCGTCTGCTCATGAATCGCGCCGCCGCCCAGCGCGCCGCCGCCGGGCAGACCGTGGCCCAGGTGAGCAGCCAGATCGATCTGGCCCGCCATCACGCCGCTTCGACCCGGGCGGATCTGTCGCGCTATGAGGCGCTCGCGCGTGAGGGCTATGTCACGGCCCAACGCCTCGACGTTGTCCGCAACGCCCATCAGGCCGCCGTGGATCAGATCAGCCTGCTTGAGGCGCGTCGCGGCGAGGCCGTCGCCCAGGCCGAGGCGGCGTCCCAGACCCTGGCCCTGGGCCGCTCGCAGCTGGTCAGGACCCATATCGCCTCGCCGATATCGGGGGCGGTGCTGGAGCGTCTCGCCGAGCCCGGCGAAGTGATCGTCGCCGGCCAGCCCGTGGTGGTGCTGGCCAACCTGTCGCGGGTGAGGCTGCGTGTCTTCGTTCGGGAGCCGGACCTGGGCAAGGTCCGCCTGGGGGCTCCCGCCAGGCTGCGGGTTGACGCCTTTCCCGGCCGGGATTTCCCGGCGCGCGTGGCCCGGGTCGACGCCCAGGCCCAGTTCACCCCCCGCGACATTCACATGCAGGACGAACGGGGCCGGACCGTCTACGGGGTCACTCTGGAGGCTGAAAATCCGGACGGGCTGCTCAAGCCCGGCATGCCGGCCGATGCATGGATTCTGTGGGACGCCTCCGCCGGCTGGCCCGACCGTCTCGCCGTGCCGGAGTAGGGGGATGGCCGAGGCTGTCGTCGAGGCCCACGGACTGGGGCGCCGATACGGCGCCCGTAGCGTGCTGGAGAACATCGACCTCGACGTCCACGCCGGGCAGGTGTTCGGCGTGGTCGGCCCCGACGGAGCGGGCAAATCCACCCTGCTGCAGATGCTGGCCGCCATCCTGCGCCCGAGCGCGGGGACATGCCAGGTTCTGGGGCGCGACGTCCGGCGCGATCCGGCCGGGGTGCAGGCGCGGGTCGGCTACATGTCGCAGGGCTTTTCCCTGTACGATCGCCTCACCGTCGCCGAAAACCTGGCCTTCGCGGCGGACATCCGCGACGTCACCGGACCGGAGCGGGCCGTGCGCGGCGCCGAGCTGCTCCGCATGGCCGGGCTGGACCGCTTTCAGCACCGCCGCGAGGGACAATTGTCGGGGGGCATGCGCAAGAAGCTGGCCCTGTGCGCCAACCTCATGCACGAGCCCCCGCTGCTCATCCTCGACGAGCCCAGCCTGGGCGTGGACCCGCTGTCGAGACGGGAGCTGTGGCGAATCCTCGACCGGGCGCGAACCGAGGGCCGGACGATCGTGTTCGCGACCTCCTACATGGACGAGGCCGACGCCTGCGACCGCGTCCTGCTTCTGCGGGATGGAAAGCCCCTCGCGCTTGGAGCCCCGCAGGAGTTGCGACGCGACGTGGCCGGGCAGGTCTACAGGATCACCGGTCCGGCCCTGGACCGGATCGAGGCGGCGCTCGAGACCGACGTCGGCGTGATCAGCTTCCAGCGCCGCGCGGGCCGGGAAGTGCGAGCGCAGGTCCGGGACGGGTCGAGGCTGGCGCCGATCGAGGCGGCCGTGGCGGAGGCCGCCGTTCCCACCATGGAGGACGTGTTCACCTTCGCCTCGGCGCCCCCGCCCGCGCCGCCTGGCGCGGCCTCCGCCGCGCCCCCGCAGCCGCCGCCGCCGCGCATCCGGAATGACGTGATCGTCTCGCGCGGCGTCAGCGTTCGGTTCGGGGATTTCAAGGCTGTGGACGATGTGACGATCACGGTCGCCGAGGGGGAGATCCTCGGCCTGCTCGGCCCCAACGGCGCCGGCAAGACCACCCTGATCCGCATCCTGTGCGGGCTGCTCTCGCCCGGGGAGGGGACCGCCGAGGTGGCGGGGTTCGACGTGGCGCGCCAGAGCGAGGCGGTGCGCGCGCGCATCGGCTACATGTCCCAGCGGTTCTCCCTCTACCCCGACCTGAGCGCGCGCGAGAACCTGACATTCTTCGCGCGCGCCTATGGCGTGCCCCGATCCGAACTGCGCGGCCGAATCGCCTGGGCCAGTGCGCGCGCCAGTCTCGAGGACGCGGGGGAGGGCGCGGTGCGGGACCTGTCCGGGGCCACGCGCCAGCGGCTGGCGCTGGCCTGCGCCATCGTTCACCGGCCCAGGGTGCTCTTCCTCGACGAGCCGACCTCCGGGGTCGACCCCCTGTCCAGATTCCGGTTCTGGCGCCTGATCGCGGCCCTGGCCGCCGACGGCGTGGGGATCGTCGTCACCACCCACTACATGGAGGAGGCCGCGTTCTGCGATCGTCTGGGGCTGATGATGGACGGCCGGCTCATCGCCCTGGGCCCGCTGACGAGGCTGGCCGACGAGCTTGGACTCGTGACGCCCGATGTCGAGGCGGTCTTTCTCGGCTTCATCGAGCGCGAACGCACCGGGCAGGGGAGGGCGGCGTGAAGGCGCGGCGCGTTCTGGCCTTCGCCCGCAAGGAGGTGCTGGAGATCTCGCGCGACCGCTTCACCATGGGGGTGGCGCTGCTCATGCCCCTGATGATGCTGTTCCTGTTCGTCTACGGCATATCGCTGGATGTCGACCGGGCGCCGCTGATCGTGGTGGACCATGACCGGACCGCCGCCAGCCGGGAGCTGCAGGCCCGGTTTCTCAACTCGGGATATTTCATCCTCCAGGCGGCGCCGGAGGACGAACGATCGGCCGAACACGCCCTGATGCGCGGGACGGCCCGGGCGGCCCTGTTCATCCCGCCGGGCTTCTCCGGCCGCCTTGGACGCGGCGAGGACGCGCCCGTGCAGTTCGTGGTCGACGGCACCTACGCCAGCACGGCGGCGATCCTGTCGGCCTATGGCCGGGCCATCCTCCACGCCTATCCGGAGGAGGTGCGCCTTCCTCTCAGGCCCGAGGTGCGCGTCTGGTACAATCCGCAACTGCGCAGCCGCAACTTCATCGTACCGGGCCTGTTCGCGGTGATCCTCATGGCCTTTCCGCCGTTGCTCACGGCGCTGGCCGTGGCGCGCGAAAAGGAGCTGGGCACCATCGCCCAGATCTACGCCTCGCCCCTGACCGGGAGCGAGTTCATCGCCGGCAAACTGCTGCCCTACGCCGTGATCGCCTATGCGGAACTTCTCCTCGTCGTCTTTGGCGGGGTAGTCTGGTTCGAGGTGCCCGTACGGGGAAGCGTGGGGCTGCTTCTCGCCGTGGGGCTTCTCTACGTTCTTTGCACGGTTTCCATCGGACTGCTCGTCTCCACCCTCGTGCGCACCCAGCTGGCCGCCATGTTGACGGCCCTGATCGTGACCCTGATGCCGGCCTTCCTGTTTTCCGGCTTCGTCTATCCGCTCTTCACCATGCCGCCGGCGTTTCAGGCCTACGCCTCAGCCCTGCCCACGCGGTATTTTCTCGAGTTCTCACGCGGGGTCGTGCTGCGGGGCGCGGGGCTCGGGGACCTCTGGCCCAACGTCCTCGTGCTGGCAGCCTATACCGCGACGGTGTTCGCGCTCGCCACCTGGCGGTTCCGCAAGAGGATCGCCTGATGCTGTCCGGCCGTCTCGCGGGATTGATCACCAAGGAATTCGCCCAGTTTCTGCGCGACCCGGTGATGCTGTTCGTGGTGATCTTTCTCTACACGGCCGAACTGGTCATGTGCACCATGGCCCTGGGTTTCGACGTCCAGCATCTCAAGCTGGCCGTGGTCGATCACGACCGCTCCGCCGTCAGCCGCGCCCTGATCGAGGAATTGACCACGGGCGACAATTTCGTGCTCGCCGATCAGTTCACCAGCCTGCGCGAGGCGGAAGACCGGCTGCGGCGCGGCGCGCTCGACGTGGTCGTCGAAATACCGCCGCGCATGGGCGCCCGGCTGGCCGCCGGACGCCCGGCGTCGTTCGGGGTCGTGGTCGACGGATCCAACGGCAATGTCGCGGCGCGCGCGCGCGCCTATGTGATCGAACAGAGCGCCCGCTTCGTGGAGAGCCGGCGTCCGGCCGGGGATCGGCGGGCCGCCGTCCGGCCGGAAGTGCGGGTCTGGTACAATCCGGACCTGACCAATACCCGGTTCATGGCCCTGTCGATGCTGGCCCAGGCCGGTCTGATGCTCGGCGTGGTCCTGCCGGCGGCCGCGATCGTTCGGGAAAAGCAGGAAGGCACGATCGAGCAACTTCGGGTTACTCCGATCCGCGCCCACGAATTGTTCATCGCCAAGATCACGCCGACCCTGGTGATCTGCACCGGCGCGGTGTTTCCCGCCCTGGTCATCATGACGCTGATGGGCGTGCCGATGCGGGGCGACGTGTTCATCCTGCTCGGTCTCACGGTCGTCTACCTGCTGAGCGCCGTCTCGCTCGGCACCTTTGTGGGCGCCATCACCCAGACGCTGCAGCAGGCGATGCTCGTGGGCTTCTTCGGCCTGTTTCCGCTTCTCTTCCTGTCCGGGAGCATCGCCCCCATCGAGAGCATGCCGCCGTGGCTGCAAACCGCCTCGCTGGCCAGTCCCCAACGCCACTATGTCGAGATTGTATCAGGGCTGTTCCTGAAGGGCGCGGGACTGGCCGAACTGTGGCGCCAGGCGCTGGCCCTGGCCGCCATCAGCGGCGCTATGTTCCTCAGCGCCTGGCTGGCCTTCAGGCGCCGCTGGTAGGACCGGGAGGGTCCGAAATGAAGATCGTGATTTTCGAAACCGAGCAGTGGGAGGCGGCCGCCTGCGCCCGCCTCGCCGGGCCCCATGCCCTGGCCTGCACTCCGGAACCACTCCGCCCGGACAACGTCGCCCGCTTCGCCGATGCGGAGGTGATCAGTCCCTTCGTCCATTCGAACCTCGGCGCCGCCGTTCTGGCCCGCATGCCCCGGCTGCGGCTGATCGCCACCCGATCGACCGGATACGACCATGTCGATCTCGCCTATTGCCGAGAGGCCGCGATCACCGTTTGCAATGTGCCGGACTACGGCGATCATACCGTCGCCGAGCACGCCTTCGCCCTGCTGCTGGCCTTGTGCCGACATATTCCGGAGGCGACGGAGCGGGTGCGCCGGGGCGATGTCCGGGCGCGGGACCTCCGCGGGGTGGAGCTTACGGGAAAGACCCTCGGCGTGATCGGCGCCGGCCGGATCGGTCGCCGCGTGCTCCAGATCGCGCGCGGCTTCGGCATGCGGACGCTCGCGTCCGACCCGTCTCCGGACGCCGCAGCGCGAAAAGATCCCGACTTCCACGCTGTTTCATTGCCGGAGCTTCTCGCCGCCTCGGACGTGATTTCGCTGCACGCCCCGGGCGGCTCCGGCCTGCGCCTGTCGGATCCGGAGTTTGCACTCATGAAGACCGGCGCCCTGCTCATCAACACGGCGCGCGGCGGAGCCGTCGATCCCGCCGCCCTTCTTCGCGCGCTCTCGTCGGGCCGGCTCGCGGGCGCCGGCCTCGACGTCATCGCCGAGGAGCAGGCGTTTGGCGATGAGGCGGAGATCTTCCGGCAGGACGCCCAGGTCGACCCCGCCCGGCTGCGCGCCTTGCTGGCGGATCACGCCCTGGTTCGGCTGCCCAATGTCCTGGTCACGCCCCACATCGCCTACAATACCCAGGAGGCGGTCGACAGGATCATCGAGACCACCCTTGGCAACATCGAAGCCTATGCCGCGGGCGCGGCCCGGAACGTGGTGACGGCGGTCACGCCGGCCTCACCATCGCCGGGGGGGCCGACCTGAGCGTCGTCGGACATGCGGTTCCGACCGCCGGAGCCGCATCCTTCCGCGCTCGCCGACACCCGCTTTCGCGATCAGTCCGGCGCCGCCGTAAGATTTCACGCGCGCCTGCGTCTGTCGGAGAGCCTGCCGGCCGTCCGCCGGTCCATCGGAGGTTCTCGTGCGACTGATCGTGCCGCTGCCTGGAAATGAGGCCTTCGCCGAACGGCTCGCCACGGCCGGCGGGTTCGAATTGGGCCGTCTCGAAACCCGGCGCTTTCCGGACGGGGAGAGCTACGTCCGTCACCTCTCGAATATGGCGGGGCGGACGGTTGATCTGGTCTGCAGCCTGGCCCGCCCGGACCCGGGCTTTCTGAGCCTGCTGTTCGCCGCCGAGGCGGCGCGCGATCTCGGCGCGGCGCGGGTGAGCCTGGTCGCGCCCTACCTCGCCTATATGCGCCAGGACCGGCGGTTCAAGCCCGGGGAAGCGATCACCTCCCGTCCGTTCGCGCGTCTGCTCTCCGGGGCGTTCGACCGACTGATCACGGTGGACCCTCATCTCCACCGCTATCCGGATCTGGCGGCGCTGTACGCCATTCCGACCGCGACGCTGCATGCGGCGCCCGTGCTGGCGGACTGGATCGCGGCCGAGGTTCCGGATGCCCTGATCATAGGTCCGGATGAGGAGAGCGAACAATGGGTCGCGGCCGTCGCCGCCAGGGTGGGAGCCCCGCACATCGTGTTGCGCAAGATCCGCCGGGGCGATCGCGAGGTCGAGATCGTTCTGCCCGATCTCGGCGCCTGGACCGGCAGACGGCCTGTGCTGATCGACGACATCGCCTCCTCGGGTCGGACCCTGATCGAGGCTGCGCGACGGCTGCAGGCGCAGGGCCTGAAGCCCCCGGTCTGCGTGGTCGTGCATGCTGTGTTCGCCGATAACGCCTTCGAGGAACTGGCCCGGATATCCGATCAGGTGGTGTCCACCGACAGCGTGCCGCATCCGAGCAACGCCATCTCCCTGGCGCCGCTGCTGGCGTCGGCGCTGCGTGAACCTGACGCAGCGGGGCCGGCCCGCCGCCGCCGGTCCGATTCCGGCGCCGGGACCACCGAGGGTCCGGGATGAACATCTCGCAAGGGAGAGGCGAATGAGACGCGGACAGTGGAACCTGGTTCGTTCCCACTTCATCGGCGCCCGGAGGCTCGCCCCGGCGAGCTTGCGGCACGGCCGCAGACCCCTCTCGTTCGGAATGTCAAGCCGGGGTTTGAGCGGAGCGGTCGCCGTCTTGACACGCCGGAGAGCGAAGCGGAACGTCGATGGCATGTGGCGCATCGTTCGCACGCTTTTGTTCGCCCTCGCCCTGGCCGGCTCCATCGGCCAGGCGTCGGCGTTCGCCGCGCCCCAGCGGCCGGGCGTGACCGCAGACGCCATGGCCGGGATGCCGGATTGCGCCGAAATGATGATGCGGGCGGGAGCCGAAGGTCCGGCGCCCTGCGATGACTCCGGGCCCCACTGCCTGGGCCTCGCTGCCTGCGCGGCAGTCGCGGTTCCTCTTCCGTCCGACGCGGGCGTCACGGCCCGGCCGTCGGCGCCGCATCGCCAGCAGGTCGCATTGAGCGCCGACGACACCCGTGCAGGGGAGCGGCCGACGCCCCTGGGCGACCCTCCCAAGACTCCGGCATAGCCCGACTTCGCTGACCATGGCCCGCGCTCGCGTGGGCGGTGATCGAACGACTAGCATCCCGCGTCGCACCAAGGTGATCGACGCGGGGCTCGAGGACATTCCCATGAACTCCGGCTATCGGACGGCTCCAGGCCGTCACATGTCGAGCGCCGCGGTCGATCCCGATCGCGGAAAATCACTCCGGCTGGCCAGGATCGCCCCCAGGGGAACGGTGGCCGCCGCCGCGGCCGCCATCGGCTTGTTCGCCGCCATTGGCATGCCCGCTGCGGCGGAGCCGATGACTTTCGACGAGGCCCTCGCGCTCGCCGCAACCACCGCTCCGCAGCTGCGGGCCAGCGCCCTCGGCGTGGAGGCGGCCTCGGCGGCCTCGGCGGCCGCGGGTCGTCTCCCGGATCCACAGCTCCGGTTCGGAATCGACAACCTGCCGGTCTCGGGCCCCATGGCCGGGCGGTTCGGCGACGACGAAATGACCATGGCCCGCATCGGCCTCATGCAGGAGGTCCCCAGCCGCGCCCGGCGACGGGCGGAACGCGCCATGGCGGAGGCCGACATCGACGTGGCCGCCGCCGNNGCCGCCGGCGTGGCCTGGCTCGATCTGCACTACGCCGGGCGCCGGCTCGCGACGCTCGAGGAGGTGCTGTCGGCGCTGGAGCCGCTCTGGGAGGCCGCCCCCACGGGCGTGGCCGCCGGAACGGACCGGCCGGCCGGCGCCCTGACCCCCGTCCTGCTGCAGGCCGCCCTGCAGGACAGGCACAGCAGGCTCATGGCCGATGTGGCGAGGGCGCGCGCCGAACTGACGCGCTGGACGGGCGACGCGGACCCGGCGGCGAGCGGGCCGGCTCCCGACCTCGAGATCGACCCGGCCGGTCTGAGGGCGGGTCTTGAGCGCCTTCCGACCCTGCAGGCTTGGCGGGCGGCTGGAAGCCGCGCCGATGCCGAGGTCGCCCTCGCCCGATCGGGGCGACGGCCCGATTGGGCCTTCGAGGTCAGCTACGGTCGCCGCGATCCGATGTTCGGAGACATGCTGTCGGTGGGCGCCAGCGTCCGTTTGCCGCTCTTCGCCAATCAGCGCCAGGAGCCGCTGATCGCCGCCCGCTCGGCCGACGCCCTGGGCGTCCGGCTGGAGCGCGAGGCCGCGGCGCGCGAACTGCGCGCCTCCCTCGACGCCGACCTCGCCGATCTCGCCGCCCGCCGCGACCAGTGGGTCCGGTCGCGCGATGTCATCGTCCCGGCCGCCCGCCAGCAGGCCGATCTGGAAACCGCCAGCTACGCCGCCGGGCGGGCGGGCCTGGCGGATGTCCTGAACGCCTTCACCGCCCTGGCCGACGCGCGTCTGGAAGCCCTCGACCGCGAAGCCGCCGTCGCTCGCGACACCGTCCGCATCACCCTCGCCTACAGGAGCGACGACCAATGACCGGTTCCAACCCTCGCGTCGCGCTCGTCGCGGGCGCTGTCCTGGTCCTCGGCGTCGGCCTCGCGGCCGGCCTGATCGGCCGCCCCATGCTGGAGCGCGCGAATGGGGCCGCCGCCGGCCAGACCGCATCCGCGGAGCGCGAGATTCTCTACTGGTACGATCCGATGCTGCCCAATGAACGCTACCCGGGTCCGGGCCGCTCCTCGATGAACATGGAGCTGATCCCGAAATACGCCGACGAGGCGGACGGCGCGCCCGGCGTGCGCATCGATCCCTCCCTGGCCCAGAATCTCGGCATGCGTCTGGCGACGGCGCGCCGGGCGTCGCTGGATGGCGATCTCAACGCCTCCGCTGTCATCGACTACAACCAGCGCGACGTGGCCATCGTCCAGGCCCGCGCCGGGGGCTTCGTCCAGCGGGTCTACGGCCGTGCGCCCGGCGACGTGATCGCCGCCGGCGCGCCCCTGGTCGACCTGCTCATCCCGGAGTGGGCCGGGGCCCAGGGCGAGTATCTGGCTGTCCGGCGGACGGGCGACGCGGCCCTGATCGAGGCGGCCCGGCGGCGGCTCCTGTTGCTCGGGATGTCCGAGGCGTTGATCGTCCAGATCGAACGGACCGGACGGCCGAGGACCACGGTGACCGTCGCCAGCCCGTCCGCCGGCGCCATCCGCACCCTGGGCGTTCGGGCCGGGATGAGCGTCACCCCGGGCATGACCCTGGCCGAGATCAGCGGACTGTCGACGGTCTGGCTCAATGCCGCCATACCCGAGCTCCAGGCGGGCCGGCTGCGCCTGGGCCAATCCGTCGAGGTGGCGCTGTCGGCCTTCCCCGGCGAGCGGTTCAGCGGACGTCTGACGGCGCTGCTGCCCGAGGTTTCCGGGGACAGCCGCACGCTCACGGCGCGCATCGAGATGGCCAATCGCGCGGGACGCCTGCGGCCCGGCATGTACGGGCAGATCACCTTCGGCGGCGGCGGCGGAGAGGTGCTGGTGGTTCCGTCCGAGGCCGTGATCCGAACGGG
Source organism: Brevundimonas sp. UBA2388 (assembly GCA_002343425.1). Classification (GTDB taxonomy): domain Bacteria; phylum Pseudomonadota; class Alphaproteobacteria; order Caulobacterales; family Caulobacteraceae; genus Brevundimonas. The sequence continues at coordinate 1,467 of DDSO01000139.1, read as the reverse complement.
CGAAAGAACCCTCGTCATGCTGGCCCTGCCCGAGGGGCGCTACCAGCCGGCCGAGGTTCGGACCGGACGGGAATCCGGCGGGATGACCGAGATCGTAGCCGGGCTGGCGGAGGGCGAACGCCTCGTGGCCTCCGGTCAGTTCCTGATCGATTCCGAAGCCAGCCTGTCCGGGATGGCGGCCCGCCCGATCTCGGGCGAGCGCCCGGCTGTGCCTCCGGCTTCATCCGCCACGCCCCCTGCGCCGGCCGCGGCGAACGGGCACGCCGGCCACGGGGGAGCCGCGCAATGATCGCCGCCCTCATTCGCGCCTCCGTTCGCGCTCGCTTTCTTGTGCTCATGGCCGCCGTCGCCCTGGCGGCGGCGGGCCTCTGGGCGGTGCGGACGACCCCGGTCGACGCCCTGCCGGATCTGTCCGACGTTCAGGTCATCATCCGGACCAGCTATCCCGGGCAGGCCCCGCAGATCGTCGAAAACCAGGTCACCTATCCGCTCGCCACCACCATGCTGTCGGTGCCCGGGGCGCGCACGGTGCGCGGCTACTCCTTCTTCGGCGACAGCTTCGTCTACGTCCTGTTCGATGAAGGGACCGACCTCTACTGGGCGCGGTCGCGAGTGCTGGAGTATCTGAACCAGGTGCAGGCGCGCCTTCCGGAGAGCGCCCGTCCCGCCCTGGGCCCGGACGCCACAGGCGTCGGCTGGGTCTATGAATACGCCCTCGTCGATCGTTCCGGCCGCCACGACCTGTCCCAGTTGAGGAGCCTGCAGGACTGGTTCCTTCGCTACGAGCTGAAAACCGTCCCGGGCGTGGCCGAGGTGGCCAGCATCGGCGGCATGGTGCGCCAGTACCAGGTGGTGCTCGACCCGGTCCGACTGGCCGCCTATGGCGTCACCCACCAGGCCGTGGTCGAGGCCATCGGACGCGCCAACTCGGAGACCGGCGGTTCGGTGCTCGAGCTGGCCGAAGCTGAATATATGGTCAGGGCCAACGGCTATCTGACCAATCTCGACGACTTCCGCGCCGTGCCGGTCCGCACGGCGGCTGGAGGCGTGCCCGTCACCGTGGGCGACGTCGCCTCGGTTCAGGTCGGGCCCGAGATGCGGCGCGGGATCGCCGAGCTGAACGGCGAGGGCGAGGTGGCCGGGGGGGTGGTCATCCTGCGCTCGGGCGGCGACGCCCGGGCCACCATCGCCGCCGTCGCCGAGCGGCTCGAGACCCTCAAGGCCGGATTGCCTCCCGGGGTCGAGGTGGTGACGACCTATGATCGCTCGCAGCTCATCGACCGCGCCATCGCCAACCTCAGCACCAAGCTGATCGAGGAGTTCATCGTCGTCGCCCTCGTCTGCGGTCTGTTCCTGTGGCACGCCCGCTCCGCCCTGGTCGCCATCCTGACCTTGCCGCTTGGCGTGCTCGCCGCCTTCCTGGTCATGAACCTGCAGGGGGTGAACGCCAACATCATGTCGCTGGGC
>DDSO01000161.1:5623-5821 GCA_002343425.1 Brevundimonas sp. UBA2388 | reverse complement strand
GTAGTCGTCGATCGGCAGGCCGGCCTCGGTCGCCACGGCGGCCACGTCGCCGCGGATCTGGGCGATCTGGGCCTGTTCGTTGTCGCTGAACTTGGTCCAGCGGACGCCCATTTCCTTGACCCGGTCCGCCCAGGTCGGGTCCAGTTCGGCGCCGAAATAGGATTTCAGGAACTCGGGGCGCGAGATGCCGTAGCTGTC
>DDSO01000161.1:5136-5595 GCA_002343425.1 Brevundimonas sp. UBA2388 | reverse complement strand
GATGGCGTAGAGCTGCTCGACCAGCGCCTCGATGCGGTGGTTGTTCAGCTTCATCGTCTTCAGCCGGCCCGAGATGCCCGCCGTCAGCGTGTCATAGGCCTTCTGGTCCTTGGTCGAGAGCGCCTCGCCCTTCAACCGGCTTTCAACCAGTTTGTCCTGCAGCTTGCGGAAGGCGCCGAAGTCGGCGGCGACCGCGTCGAGCACTTCCATGACGCCGTCGCGCAGTTCGGCTTCGAGCGCCGAAATCGACATGCCGCCGCCGTCGTCGAAATCCTCGTCCTCCTCATCGTCCGTTTCCGGCTTGGGCTCGGCGCCCTCTTCCGGTTCGGCCGGCTCGACCACCGTGCCGGCGGGCGGCTGGTTATGCGGCAGGGACGAGGGATTGAGCACGCCATAGGTGGCGTCCAGGTCGATGACCTCGCGCAGCAGGATGCGGTTGTTGGCCAGTTCGTCGCGCCA
>DDSO01000161.1:0-5073 GCA_002343425.1 Brevundimonas sp. UBA2388 | reverse complement strand
CGAACCCATCTCGCGCAGATACATCCGCACGGGATCGTCGGTGCGGTCATAGGCGGCCTTGGCCGGAGTCTCGGAGACGCTGGTTTCAGCGCGTTCGACGACCTCGCCGCCCTCCTTCTCGGTGGTCTCGGCGGCGTCTTCCTCGGCCTCGACGACGTTGACGCCCATTTCGGACAGCATCGCCAGCGTGTCCTCGATCGCGTCGGGGGTCACCTCTTCGGACGGCAGGACCTTGTTCAGGTCCTCCATCGTCACATAGCCGCGGGCCTTGGCCTGCTTGATAAACTTCTTAACCCCGGCATCGGTGAGGTCGAGCAGCGGACCGTCGCTCTGGGCTTCGGTTTCCTGCGTCTCGGTCTGGGCGCTCATACAGTCTCTTCTCCGGGTGGAGCGGCTGATCAGGCCGTCCGCCAAATACAACGTGTGGCGGGTTCGTTGGTTACGAGCCCGCGCTGTCTTCCCAAATCTCACCGGTTTTGATCGCGCGACGTAAAGCATCCCGCTCGGCTTTCAGCCTGCGGAACGCCTCATCCTGGCCCGGCATGCCTGCCGCCGAGCTCAGTGCATCTTCCAGCGCCGCCACGCGAGTGAGCGCGTCGAACGCCTGCGACCATCGGACCCTTGCTTCGGCGAGGGGCGCATTTGCGGCCAGGAAAGGCGCGCCGGACTTTGCCGCCGCCTTCTCGACCTCGCGCACTAAAGCATCGTGACCCGACTGCGCCAGATGGCGACGCAAGGCCGCCGAGTCAAGATCCTGACCCGAGAACCGCAGGCGGACCATCTCCTGTGCGAGGCCGTCGAGCGACGCGTCGCCGAAGCCGTGGGACGAGATAGCCTCGAGATGGTCGTCCATCCGTTCCGGGTCGTCGATGGCGCCGTGGGCCAACGCGGCCGCGACCGGCTCGATCGAACGGCTCAGCGACTGCATCGCCTGGGCGCCCTCCGCCGTCTGGCCGAGCTTGGGCGGCGGGCCCGGTCGCCAGCGCCCGCCCTGGCCCGTCGAGGGCTGGGCCTGGGGTGCGCGCCGCGCGGGGAACAGGGCGTCGAAGCGGTCGAACAGTTCGCGGCGGTACTGTTCGGCCAGATCCTTGTCCTGAATGGCCGAGGCGGCCTGCCGCAGCCGGCCCTTGAGACCTGCACGGCGCTCGGGGGTGTCCAGAGGCTCGACCTCGGCTTCCTTCTGGAACAGCACCTCGGCGAAAGGGCGGGTGGTGGTCATGGCCTGACGCAGGGCCGGCGCGCCCTTGTCGCGCAGGATGTCATCGGGATCCTGACCGCCCTCCAGCAGGGCAAAGCGGAACGAGCGGCCCGACTTCAGCTGCGGCAGGGCTCGGTCGATGGCGCGATACGCCGCCCGCCGTCCCGCGGCGTCGCCGTCGAAACACAGCACCGGCTCGTGCGACACGCGCCACAGCCGCTCCATCTGCTCCTCGGTCAGGGCGGTGCCCATGGGCGCGACGGCGGGGATGCCGGCGCGGTGGCAGGCGATCACGTCCATATAGCCCTCGACCACCACAATGGCCTGATCGCTCTTCGACTCGGCCCCGAGGATGCGCCGCGCCTCGGGCAGGCCGTAAAGGGTCGCGCCCTTGTGGAAGAGCGGGCTCTCCGGACCGTTCAGATATTTGGCGCGGTCGTCGGGGTTCATCGCCCGGCCGCCGAAACTGACGATGCGGCCGCGGGCGTCGAGGATCGGGAACATCAGCCGGTCGCGGAACCGGTCATAGGGCTGGCCGCCGCCCTCGGGCGCGATCAGCATCCCGGCCTCGACGAGGTCGCCCGGCCTGGCGCCCCGCTGGACGAGGGCGGCCTTCAGCCCCTCGCGATCGTTGGGCGCATAGCCCAGCCCGAACCGCTCCCACTGGTCTTCGGGCAGGCCGCGTTTCTCGAGATATTCCCGCGCCGCCTTGCCCGGCGAGCGGCGCAGATTGGCGGCGAACCATTTCTGGGCCAGGTCCATCCAGTCGGTCAGGCCCTGCTTCTTCGCCTCGCGTTCAGCGGCCTGCGGATCCTCGGCCGGCAGGGCCATGCCCGCCTCCCCCGCCAGCCGCTGCACCGCCTCGACGAAGCTGAGCCGCTCGGTCTCCTGCAGGAAACTGATGACGTCGCCGTGCTTGCCCGACGAGAAGTCGTGGAAGAAGCCCTTGTCGTCATTGACGAAGAAGGACGGCGACTTCTCTTTCGTGAACGGCGACAGGCCGACGTATTCGCGTCCCTGACGCTTGAGTTTCACCGTCCGCCCGATGATGTCGGACGGCCGAAGGCGGGCCTTCAGTTCTTCAAGGAAGCGGTCGTCGAAGCGCACCTGCGCCTTATAGCGCGCGACTCACCGGTTTGGGCGCATTTACCTTTCGTTAACCAGAAAGGCCAAAGCGCGGCAGTAACCGCCTGAATATGTACACAGTTTTCTTGTTGAACAGGAACTGTCCACAGACCTGTGGATTAACCGCATAGCCGTCCCGGAAGCGGGCGGAGACAGGCGGGCCCGCAGCGAAGACCGCGGACCCGTCCGAGAATGAAAGCCGGCCCATGTTCATGACCATCGCCCGCCCGGCGGTGGAGCCCCAAGGCCCCGACTCCGTCGCCGTCCCCGGTTCCCCCGCCATTCACGAACTGTCGCCGCGCGCCCTGCACGCGCGCCTGCTTCAGAACGCGGCGCTGCGGCGGATGCGCGGCGCCGAGCGGCTGCGGAGCAACCGGCTCGAAGACGCCGACTACTGGCTTCACGCCGCGCCGGTGGCCGTGCGCAAGGCCTGCGCCCTGCGGGAAGAGAAGAGCTTCGCCCCGCTTCCCTGAGTCGATCAGCCTTACCGCCAGGCCGCGCCGGTGATCGCGCCCTGGCGGCCGACCTCATAGACGGCGCTCATGGATTCCACGCTGAAGTCCAGCGCGGAGACCTCGTAGTCGTCCGGCAGGGCGGCGTATCGGAAGAACAGGTCATTGTGGTCGGCGAAGGCGCGGTTGCCGGCCAGCGTCGTCACCAGCGAGGCCCTCAACAGGACGTCGATACTGCGGCCCAGCACGCCCTGCGGGGTATCGCGGGTGATGGCAAAGCTCGGGTTCGTCCGGCCGTTGACGACGACATAAAAGCGCGCCGCGCGCAGGGTCCCCGAGGGCTCGCGGAAGGACCAGAGGGTTTCCGGCACAGCGAGGAAGGGCGTGGTCACGCCCCCGTCAACATGCATCTCCTCGAAGGCCAGACCCGCGTTGTCGGAGGGTATCAGCACCGGCGGGAAGGCGCCGGGAATGCTGGCCGATGCGATCAGGACATTCCGGAACAGCGCCAGGGCTTCCGGCGAGGCCTGGGTCGCTATGGCGCCCAGGTCCCAGCTGACGCCGCGCTGGGAATCCAGGTCGGTCGTGGCCACCAGCAGGACGCGGCCCTTGGCGTATTCCGCCGCCACGGCCGCCAGCAGGGCCTCGTCCACATAGCGTTCGACAAGGGCGCGCAGTGGCTCCGCCCGATAGATTCCGGAGCCGACAAGGGCGGCGAGCCCCTGGGGCTGCAACAGCCCGGCGGCCGCGCCGCCGGTATAGGCGTCCGCCAGTTCGTCGTCATAGGCCGGGCCCAGAAACACGAACGGGGCTGCAAGCGCGCCGGTCGAGACCCCGGTGACAACCTCGAAGTCCGGCCGTTCCCCCGTCTCGCTCCAGCCCTTCATCAGGCCGGCCGTAAAGGCCCCGTTGGAGCCGCCGCCGGACAGGGCGATGAAGTCCAGCCGTCCGTCCGGCCCGACCGGCACGCCCTCGCGAAAGGCCTGCTGGAAGAGGGCCGCGCGGTCCCTGGCGTCGAGGTAGACCCGGATCGGATGTCCCGGCGCGGAAACCAGCCCCATCGGCCGGGCGCCCTCACGGTCCTGGGCATCGAAAGCCGAGCGAGCGCCGCTGGCGCACCCGCCAAGCGCAAGAAACAGGCACATGAGAAAGAGGATGCGGACGTTCACGCAGCACCCCTAGCATGGGCGGGCGACAGGCGGATGAAATGTCTGCGGGTCGGCGGGGCGAGCCCGGTCGACCGGAAGCCGTGGCTGTCCGACCGGGCTTCGCGGGCTAGCCGTTCATCGAGTCCGCGAACCGCTGGAACAGATACAGGCTGTCGGTCGGTCCCGGCGACGCCTCCGGGTGATGCTGCACGCTGAACACCGGACGGTTCTTCAGGGCGATGCCGCAGTTGGTGCCGTCGAACAGGCTGACATGGGTTTCGCTGACCGCGTCGGGCAGGCTGTCGCGGTCGACGGTGAAGCCGTGGTTCATCGACACGATCTCGACCTTGCCGGTGGTAAGATCCTTGACCGGATGGTTGGCCCCGTGGTGGCCCTGATCCATCTTGATCGTCTTCGCCCCCAGCGCCAGGGCCAGCATCTGGTGACCGAGGCAGATGCCGAACAGGGGCGTGCCGCTGTCGACCAGTTTGCGAATCTCCGGCACCGCATAGACGCCCGTCGCCGCCGGATCGCCCGGCCCGTTGGACAGGACCACGCCATCCGGCTTGCGCGCCAGAATGGCCTCAGCTGTCGTGTCGGCGGGCACCACGGTGATCTTCGCGCCGGTCGAGGCCAGCGCCCGCAGGATGTTGCGCTTCACGCCATAGTCGACAACGACCACCGACTTGTCGGCCGCATTCACCCGCGGATGGCCTTCCGGCCAGTCCCAGAGGCCCTCGTCCCAGTCGAACGACTGCAGGGTCGAGGCGTCCTTCGCCAGATCAAGACCGACCAGACCAGTCCAGGCGCGAGCCTGCGCGACCAAGGCCTCAAGGTCGAACTGGCCCGCCGGGTCATGGGCGATCACGGCGTGGGGGGCGCCCATGTCGCGGATGCGGGCGGTCAGGGCGCGCGTGTCCACGCCGGAGAGACCGACCACGCCGCGCCGCTTCATCCAGTCGTCGAAATCGCTCTCGCTGCGCCAGTTGGCCGGATCGGTCGGGGCGTCGCGGAAGATCGCGCCGCGCGCCGAGGTGTCCGAGCCGCCGCCGATCTGCTCGACGTCCTCGACATTGGTCCCGGTGTTGCCGACGTGCGGGAAGGTGAAGGCCAGGATCTGGCTCATATAGGACGGGTCGGTCAGGATCTC
>DDSO01000052.1 GCA_002343425.1 Brevundimonas sp. UBA2388 | reverse complement strand
CATGGCCCCCTGCGCCGACGGAGAGAACTGGCAAGCCCCGCCAACATTCGACTGATCTCATCGGACGCGAGGAGAAGTCGGCTGCCGTCTTTCCCTGTTGCGTAGCCAAGCCGTTGAGCGAGAAGCAGTTGAGTCTCGGCTTCGGCGAGCGATCCCTGCGCAATTCCAACGAACTGCAGGAACTCGCCGGTTGTTCGGCGTGCGGCTCCCTCGGCGATGTTGGAAGCGACGGAGACGGCGGAGCGTCTGATCTGACTGATCAGCCCGAAACGTTCATCGCGAGGCCAGGCAGCAGTTGCGATATAGACAGCCTCTGCCCAGTCCAGCGCCTTCTGCCAGACCTTGAGGTCCCGATAGTGATTGACGATGTGTTCGATAACTTATCCCCCAAAGGTTGCATTTATACAACCTGTGGAAGTGTTCCACTAGCCACTAGCCACTCAGAACTGCTGATACTGCCCGCCGATGGCGTAGCTGAAGCCGACGGGCAGGGCGTTGCGGAACAGGCTTATGAAGTTGGCCACTTCGCCGAGATTCGAGCGCGGCACGAAGATGATGTCGCCGCGGCGGAGGGCGATGACTTCGCCGCGCCGGGGTCGCAGGTCGGCCGCCCGCATCATGCGCACGCCGCCCCGGCCACGCCGGATCAGGGCAACCTCGCCCTGTCTGGCGGTCGGCAGGAAGTCGCCGGCCTGGATGATGGCCTGATAGGCGTCGAGGTCGCCGTTCATCTCGATCATGCCCGGGGTGCGCACCTCGCCGCCGACCCAGACGCGAATGGGTCCGGCCGTCTTCAGGGTGACCTCGACGATCGGGCGGCGCAGCTGGGTGGCGAACGCCTCCGAGGCGTCGCGCTCGACCTCCGCGATGGTCCGGTCGGCGGCCATGATCTGGCCGACCAGCGGCAGGGAAATGCGGCCGTCCGGGCCGATCCTCTGGGTGCGGGTCAGTTCCGAGGCGGTCGGGGTGGCGATCTCGATCTCGTCGCCGGGATAGAGGACGTATTCGGGCTCGGCCTCGGACCAGTCAGCGAAGCCGATCTCGGGGAAGGAGGTTCGACCCCCGGCCAGGATGCGGTTGTCTCCGCCGCGCCCGCCCTGCGGCATCGGCATGCGCGAGCCGTAGTCATCTTCGCCGCCGAGGCCCGGGACGCGGGGGAGTGCCGGCATGCCGCCGCAGCCGCTGACCATCGCCCCGGCGCCGACAAGGCCGAGCAGCAACAGGCGACGGTCGATGGACATGGGGACTCACTCCGCAAAAACAGCGTCGAGGGCAGGGTCGGCGCTTATGGGTAACCAGTGGTTAACGCCGCTGGCCCAAGGCTGACCATTCAAGTCCAGTATGATGGAATCAGTCCGCCCCCCATGCGCACGTCGGCCTACACGACAGTCCGCCCGCGCTACGGCTTCTCTGATGTCGTCGGCCTGCTGTTCCGTGAAACCCTGCTGATGGTCGTGATCTTCCTGGTGGTGTTCGCCATCGGCACGGCGGCGGTGCTGACGCTCAAGAAAACCTACACCGCCACCGCCAGCGTCTATGCCGGGGCCGGGCAGGAATATGTGTATCAGTCCCGGGTCGGGCAGATCGATCCCAGCCAGCCGCTGGAAGCCGACGCCGTGGCCGGGGCGGAGGCGACCATTCTGGGCAGTCTCGAAGTCAAGCGCCGGGCTGTCCGCGCCGTCGGCGCCGATACGGTGCTGGGACCGGACGCGACCGGCACGCCGGCGGAGAAGGAAGCTGCCGCGCTCAAGGCGCTGGACGCCAACCTCGGCGTGGGGGTAACGCCGGGCAGTGCGATCATCGCCGTGTCCTATGAGGCCGATGATCCTGTCCGGGCCGCACAGGTTCTGAACGCCGTCGTCGATCAGTATCTGGTCCGGCGGCGGCAGGTCTTCCAGGGCTCGACCACCCCGGCCTATGCCGCGCAGCGCGAGGCGTTCGAGACCGACCTCAGCACCGCCGACGAGGCCTATAACGCCTTCCTCGCGTCCAACGACATCGGCGACTTCGCCACGGCCAAGGCCAGCCTCGCGGCCAGCTATCAGACCACCCAGGCCGAGGCCCTGTCGCTGCGGGCCCAGCTGAACCAGGCCAGCCAGCGGCTGGCGACGCTCGAGGCCCAGCTGGCGCAACAGCCCGCCGAGGTGGTGCTGCAGCAGGATCTGAACGTCTCGGCCCAGGACCAGATCCTGCAGCTGCGCACCCAGCGCGAGGCCCTGCTGTCGCGCTATACGCCCGAGGCCCAGCCCGTGCGGGACATCGACCAGCAGATCGCCGACCTGCAGGCCTATGTGGCCACCGGCACCACGGTCGGACCCAGGGAGGTCCGTACCGGCCCGAGCACCATCTTCACCGAGATCGAGACCGCCCGGATCACCGCCGCCGCCGACCGGGACGGTCTGGCGGCCCGGCTGGCGGTCGCCGAGAGCCAGCTGAACCAGCTGCGCTCGCGTCTGGCGGAAATGACCCGGCTGGAATCCACCAACGCCAATCTGGCGGGCAATCGCGAAACCCTGACGACCCTGGTGCGCGACTTCCAGCAGCGCGAGAGCGCGGCCCGCGCCAACAGCGCCCTGGTCGCCGCCGGGGCGGACAACGTCAATGTCATCGAGCGCGCGGAAGCGCCCACCAGGGGCTCCAGCCTGAAGGCGCCCCTGCTGGCGGTGGTCTTCCTGTTCGCCGCCTTCACCGCCCTGTGCGTCGGCCTGCTGCGGGTGTTCACGCGGCGGGGCTATGTCACTCCGGCCTCGACCGGGCGCACCCTCGACATGCCCGTTCTGGCCGTCGCCCCGATGAAGGCCCGATGAGCGTGCCCGTGTTAGCGTAGGAGCCTGTAACCGGGCGCGTAGCGATTCGATGGTCGATCTGACATCCGAAATGGCGGCTCTCTGGGCCGCGCTGGGACCGTCGCCGGGTCATCGCGGCCGCGTGGTCCAGATCGCCGCCGCCACCACGGGCGAGGGCGTGTCGACGGTCGCGCGCGAGTACGCCCGTCTGGCCGCTGTGCGGGCGCGCCGCCCCGTCTGGCTGATCGACGCCGACCTGGCCCAGCAGGGTCAGATGGACGCCGTGGCCTCCGAACCTGATCGTTTCGGCCGTATCGGCAAGGCGGCCATCGCCACCCCCGACGGCTCCATCTTCTTCGCCATCACCCCGCGGATCATGGACCGGGCGGGCAAACCGGTGCACCCGGCCCGGCTGATGAGCGCGCGGCCCTGTCTGGGCGGACGGCTTTGGGTCACGCGGTTCGCGGCGGAGCATCTGCGCTCGGGCCAGCGCGCCGAGGCGGTCAGCGACGCCCGCTACTGGGACGCCCTGCGCAAACACGCCGACACGGTGGTGATCGACGCCCCCGCCGCCGACCGCAACGACATGGCCATCACCCTGGCCCCCTATGTCGATGCGACCGTGCTTGTGGTCGCGGCCGAGAGCGGGGCGGCCAATGAGCCGTTGATGCTGCGCGATGAGATCGAGGCGGTGGGCGGCAAGATCGCGGGAGTGGTGGTCAACCGCTCGACCTACAATCCGCCGGCGTTTCTCAAGCGGCTGACCGGCTGACGCGTAGCGAGCGCGTGTGTATTCCGACAACCTTGACGCGTTGATCGAAAAGTGACCTGATTGCGACGGAACGCTCCTGCTCCAGGCCGCTGACCGCGGCTTATGCCTCACGGAGACTGATCATGCGTCGCTTGCTCATCGCTTCCGGCCTGGCGGCCGGCCTTCTGACCCTCGGCGCCTGCGCGACCCTCGGCGAGCCGGTCACCCTTAGCCTGGCCGAACTCGAGCAACGCTGCGAACAGCGCGGCGGCATACTGCAGCCCACCGGCTCGGAAACGGGGCGCCCCCAGACCGATTATATCTGCCGCGAAGCGATGGTGGGTGCGCCGGGACTGACCAATGCGGCGAGGACGAATCTGAACACCGCCGTCGATCAGAGCCTTCGCCGGGGCAACTGATCGGACCCGTTATCCGGTTTCAGGCGGCGGCCCGGTCCAGCCGGGCCACTTCCCGCGCGCCGTAGAAGCGCGGTTCGAACCCCTTCATCCAGAACAGTTTCCCGACGCCGCGCGCGGTGCGGTCATACATCTCGGCTCGCTTCGGACTGGCGATCAGGGTCAGGGCGGCCGACGCCATGCCCCAAATGGCGGTCTGGCCCGCGCCGATGACCATCCAGCGCGCCACGCCGGGCCAGTCCTTCGCCGCCGCCGCCGTCTGGCTGGGGCCCTGGCCATAGGCGAAGGCGCGGGCGAGGGCGTAGTTCAGGGTGGCGCGATGGGCCGGCGCGAACTCCTCCACCCGGGCGTCCGCGGCCCAGCCGAACCGGCCGCCGCGCGCCGCCAGCGCCGCGAACAGGGCGTCGTCCTCGCCGCCGGCCTGATCCGTGCCCGCGTCGAACGGCGCCGGGCCGGGCAGGGCGGTCGCCCGGACCATCAGGGAGTTGCCGCAGCCGAAGGGGTAGTCGATCAACTGTGTCCGATCGGGACCTTCGCGGCCGAAGAACCGCTCCAGCCAGGGCTTCAGCCAGGCCGCGGCGTCGGGCGCCTGTCCGGTGATCGGGCCGAAGACAGCGTCGGCGCCCGTGGTCTCCCGGGCCTTCAGCAGGGCCGCGAGCCAGCCCGGCGAGGCCGCTTCATCGTCATCGAGGAAGGCGATCAAGGGCGCATCCGTCGCGGCCAGTCCGGCGTTACGGGCCGTGGCGACGCCGGGTCGGGGCGCATGGACATAGGTCAGGGGCCAGGGCGACCGCGGGAGCAGGGCCTCGACGGTCGCCGCCGCGGATCCGACCGGATCATTGTCGACCACGACGATGGCGGACACCCGGTCGGCGACGCCGGTCTGGGTGAACAGCGAGCGCAGGGCCCGCTCAAGGCTCTCCGGCCGCCTCAGGGTCGGGACGATGACGGCGACGTCGGCCATCACACGGCGTCCGCATAGAGGGCGGCGCGATACAGACGCAGCGAAAACGCCCGGGCGCCGACCGGCAGCCAGTCCGTATCCGCGCCTCGACGCATCATCCGCCGGAGGCCGGGCAGGCCGGGCAGCCGCTTGAGCAGCCGGGCCGCCTTGTAACTGGGATAGGCGGCGACGATTTCGGGATGTCGGCGGGCCATACGGCCAAAGTTCGGGGCCGACTGCTCATATTTGCCGGCGAGGGAGGCAACGGTGTCGAGTCCCATATGGGTGGCGGCGTTGTCGAGGTGGACGACCCGGAACCGGCGCGACACGCGCATGGCCCATTCCACATCCTCCCAGCCCCAGCCGGTGAAGCCGGGGTCGAAGGCCTCGGACTCGAAGACGTCGCGACGGACCAGCAGGTTGGAGGTGTAGACGTATTTCTCCGGCTGCTTGGCCCGCTCCGTGTAGGGCACGCACTCTGATTTCGCGGCCATGGCGCGGTGGACGGCGAAGCGGGCGTCGGTCGGGGCCTGCAGCAGGGAGAAGCCGCCGAAGGCCACGGCCGGATCCTCTCGCGCGGCCAGATCGGCCCAGTCCCGCAGGAAGCGCCGATGATCAGGCCGCATATCGCTGTCGAGAAACAGCAGGCTGCCGCCCCGCGCGGCCGAGGCCAGACGGTTGCGCCCGATCGATCGCCCTTCGTTGGAGGGCAGGGTGATGAGGCGCACGGGGAGGGCCATGGCCTTGACCTGGCCGGCCAGCCGCGCCGTCAGGGCGGCGTCGCGGGTGCCGTCATCGAGCACCACGATTTCGACCGCGCCATCCACGGAGGCGGCTTCCTCGTCGAGCAGGCTGAGCAACTCGGCGGGATCGTCGCGCAGGAAGGGGATCAACACCGAGACGGCAGGCTTGGCGGCCTTCCAGGCGGGGCTGTCGATCATTTTCGCCCGGACGCTCATGCCGTCGTTCCACGAAGCCGGCGCCTGGCCAGCAGGCTCAGCGCCACGTCACGTACGCCCGCCGCATTCAGGGTCAGGGCGGCGGCGGCATAGACCAGTCCGCCGACGCCGGCGTCGAGCATCAGCTCGCCGAAACCGCCGATGGGGGGCAGGCGGGATACGGCGAGAGCCATCAGGCCCGTCGCCACGCCGCATCTCGCCAGACTTTCCCAGGGGATGGGCAGGGCGACGACACGGCGGCCGATCAGCCAGGTCGCGACCATGCCGATGCCGAAGCTCGCCGCCGTGGACCAGGCCGCGCCCATCAGGCCGAAACGCGGCACGAGGATCAGGTTGAGGACGACATTCAGGCCCGCCGGAATGGCCATGGCGATCAGCAGGCGTCTGGTCTTCTTGCCGAGGGTGAAGGCCTGGCCGAAATAGTAGGCGGTCAGGCCGAACAGCAGGGCCGACAGGGCAATCCACGGTGTCACGCTGGCCGCGGCCGTCCGCAGTTCCTCGCCGATCAGCACCTCGGACAGCGGGCGCGCCACCAAGGCGACCCCCGCCGCCGCCGGCAGGCCGAGCAGCAGGAAGGTCGACAGCTGTTCACGCGCGGCCACCTTCAGCCGGTCCAGGCCGCCGCGCTCGAGCGCCATGACCAGAGCCGGTTGCCCTGCCGTGCCCAGCCACAGGAACAGGACGTCGAGCGTCCGGTTCGCGATCGAATAGCTGGCGTGATAGGCGCCCACGGCCGCCTCATCCATATAGACCGCCAGCAGGAACCGGTCGGTCGAGGCCAGCACGACGGTCAGGGCCAGCGAGGCCGCGATCGGATAGCCGTACACCGCATAGGACCGCAGTCGCCCGCGCTCCGCCGTCCCGCCCCGCGCATGTTTGAGCTCACCCGGAAGGACGAAGGGCAGGGCCGCCAGCGGGGCCAGCGCCAGGCCGAGCAGGGGCGCCGCGCCTCCGGCTCCGCCGAGGGCGAAGGCGACGCCGATCAGCAGTCCGCCGACCGCCACCGACATATCCAGATTGGCGGCTTTCGCCACCTCGCCGGCGGCGCGGTAGCGTTCCTGCGCCAGTTTGACGAAAGACCGTACAGGGCAGCCGGCCAGACCGGCGGCGAGCGCGAATTTCAACAGCGGATCGGCGGGCCAGAGCCACAACACCAGACCGACGACCGGGATGAAGGCGACGCTCAGCCAGGTCGCGGCGCGATACAGGCTGGCGAAATGTCCAGCGAGATCGCTGCCCGGTTTGCCCGAGGCCCAGAAGCGCGCCATGGCCGCCTCCAGCCAGGTGAAGACGGCGACGTGGGCGAGGGTCAGCACCGAGAAGGCGAGGGCGTAGCGGCCGAAATCGGTCGGACTCAACAGCCGGGTGAACAGGATGATGGCCAGGAATCCGACCACGCCCTGAACGATATTCGCCGGCAGATATCCCCAGACGCCGCGCCAGAACATCAGCGACCCCCGGTCAACGGATCGCCGCGCGGTCGCCCAGCAGCACCGGCACGGTGATGGCCATGATCCACAGATCCATCCACAGGGACTGACGCTCGATATAGTCGATGTCGAGCTGTACCCGGCGGCGCACGTCCTGGGCGGTGTGCAGCGGTCCCCGCGACCCGTTGACGGCGGCCCAGCCGGTCATCCCGGGCTTGATGCGGTGGCGGTGGGCGTAGTCGGCGACGAGGCGCGCGCTCTCGATATGGCCCGTCTTCATGCCGATGGCGTGCGGCCGGGGTCCGACCAGCGACATCTCGCCGGCGATGACATTCAGCAGTTGCGGCAGTTCGTCGAGGCTGGTCTTGCGGATGAAGCGGCCGATGCGGGTGACGCGGTCGTCGTCATGGGTCACCTGGCGGCTGGCGGTGGCGTCGGCGGACTCCTGCTTCATAGAGCGGAATTTCCAGACCACGATTTCCTCGTGGTTGAAGCCGTGACGGCGCTGACGGAAGAAGATCGGCCCGGGGCTGTCCAGCCGGATGGCGAGGGCCACGAGGGCCATGGGGATGGCCAGCAGGATCAGGGCGATCAGGCCCAGAACCAGGTCCTGCAGCCGCTTGTTGAAGGCGCGGCGGTCGTCGTCTACCGGCCCCTGCACATCGGCCAGAGGCGCCGCCGCCAGCCGGTCCAGCGCCGACCGGGTCTCGTCCGCGCCATCGGGTTCGACCAGCAGGGTGACCTCATGCGGCAGGGTCCGCAGGGTGGCGTTGAGCTCTCGCACCCGCGCCTCGGCCCGGGGGTCGATCGCCAGAACGATGCGGTCGACATAGGGGGTCATTTTGTGGGTCAGCAGATCGGCCGCCGTGCCCAGAACCGGCACGCCCTCTATGGCCCGCGGGCTGCGCGCCATCCGGTCGTCGAAAATGCCCAGCACATTGAGATCGCGCCGCTTCAGGGCCTCGCGGATGAGGGACTCGGCGTGCCGTGTCGCCCCGACCAGCACGATATTGGGCGTCAGGGCCCCGGAGGCGCGCCACCGGCCGACCATGTCGCTCCAGCCGATATGCAGGGCGTTGAGCGTGATCAGCACCAGTCCGGCCCAGACCAGATAGGCCGACTCCTGCGCCTCTGAACCGCGCAGGACCCAGCCGGCGACCAGCGCCGTGATCGCGCCCGCCGCCACCATCCCGGCGACGGAGGCCAGATGCCGCGCCGTCTTCTGGCCGCGCGCGAAACGGTATCGTCCCAGCGACCGCATCAGGCCCAGGACCGCGGCCGCGCCGAGCACGAAGGGTATCAGCCGCGACACTTCGGTATGGATCAGGGCTCCGGGCGCCGCCGCCCAGGCGCACAACAGGCTGACCGCGACCACGGCGAGGGTGTCGAAGGCCCGGAAATAATGGGCCGCAAGGCGCGAGGCGTGCCTCTGACGCGCGTTCAGCCAGACCTCGGGCCGAAACGGACCGCGCCGGGCCGCACCCCCGGCGACGGCCTCCGTCGGCGCCGCCACAGCCGCGGCGGCCAAGGCCTGGAGGCCTGACGCGTCCATGACGCCCGCATCCAACGGGGCGGCGTCGAACGAATGGCGGCGGACGGCTTCGGTCATGGGGCTCGCAGCAGGGGAGTTCCCGCCCACCATGCACGCCCGCCCTCACTGTCCCGTTAACGCAGGGTGTTTCGCGTGAGCCTCGCGTGTTGACCGTTGCGCCGGTCCGTTTGCTCGGCTAATCACGCCGCCTGCCGGAGACGTGGCCGAGTGGCTGAAGGCAACGGTTTGCTAAATCGTCGTACCCTGTAAGGGGTACCCAGGGTTCGAATCCCTGCGTCTCCGCCAGAACCTTCCCGCAAAGCCCGCCGGGCGAACATCGACCAGATCCTTGTGTCCGGCACGCTGCGGGCGGCTCAACATCCCGGACGCCTGAATTTCCCGACTGCCCGCGCCCCGTACTGCAGTTTTGTGTCGCGTCGGCGTGAGTTGGGCGACGCTCATGCGAGCGCTTGAAGACAATCGCGCCGTATCGGGACGGTGTTTCATCGAACGGCGAAAACAACTTCACACAAGGGCGTCCGAACCGTCACCGTTCGGCGTCAGCCCTGTCACATCGGACTTCTATCGAGACCACCGGGCAGGTGGGGCTTATGCGTCGTCGCGGCCAGGGCTGAGTGCCCAGGCGCCATCTGCCGTGAATTCCATTTTGGATAGACACGGTGAAAACGATGACCGGCATTCGACTGACCACCCTGCTGGCGCTCTCCGCCAGCGCCCTGACACTCGCCGCCTGCGGCGCGGCTGAAGTCGCCTCGCCCGGAGAAGGCGATTTCGGCGGTGGCTCGGGCGGTGGCGGCACGACGCCGCCGACCACCCCGCCCCCGGGAACGCCGGCCGCCGACTGCCCCGCCGGCTTCGCCAACGTCGGCACGGTAGCGGGCGGCACGCTCCGCGCCTGCCAGCTGCCGCAACAGATCACCGGCGCCCTGACGGTGCCGCTGCGCGCGGGCACCGTCTACTCCATCAACGGCCGCACCGCGGTCGGCACGGACATGGGCGTCGACCCGGCGGCCCCGATCGCCGGCAGCGCCCAGGGCATCCTGACCATCGAGGCCGGCGTTCGCCTCTTCGCGTCCGGCGGCTCGGACTATCTGCTGGTCAACCGCGGCTCGCAGCTGTTCGCCGAAGGCACGGCGGCCAGCCCGATCATCTTCACCAGCCGCCAGAATATCGATGGCGCGACCACCATTGACTCGCAGGGTCAGTGGGGCGGCATCGTCCTTGCCGGCCGCGCTCCGCAGGCCAACTGCCAGCTGACCGCTCCGGTCACCTGCACCGGCACCGTCGAGGGCACCAGCGCCTTCTACGGCGGCAACACCCCGGCCGATAATTCGGGCCGCCTGCGCTACGTCCAGATCAAGTTCTCCGGCTTCGAGATCTCGACCGGCAACGAACTCCAGGGTCTGACCATGGCCGGCGTCGGTTCGGGCACCACGGTCGAGTTCATCCAGGTTCACAACAGCTCGGACGACGGCATCGAAATCTTTGGCGGCAACGTCAACCTGCGCCGCATCGTCATCACCGGCGCCGACGACGATGGCTTCGACACCGACACGGGCTGGCGCGGCGGCGCCCAGTTCGGCATCGTCACCCAACGCGCGCCGGGCTCGACCAGCCGCAGCGCCGGCTTCGAGTTCTCCGCGGCCCCCACCTCGGTGCCGCTGGCCTCGCGCTATGTCTCCCGTCCCCAGATCGCCAACTGGACGCTGGTCGGCCGCAACTCGCCGTCCGACGCCCACACGGTGGCGCACTTCGACTCCGGCACCGACGCCACGATCATCAACTCGGTCTTCACCTCCGTTGCGGGTTCGCTGGCCGGCTGTATGGCGATCAACGACGCGGACACCGCCACCAGCGGCGTGACCTTCCGGTCGGTCTTCATGTCCTGCACCCTGCCGTACCGTCCGGCCAACGCCGTCCTGTCGGCGGCGGCCTTCACCGCCGGCACGAACAACACGGCGAACGGGACCTCGACCCTGACCGCTCCGGCGGCGGGGACGACCCTGACCAACCAGGTGCTGACCTTCATCAACGGCGCCAACGAGAACGCCGTGACCCCGGTCGCCGCGGCCACGGTCTATCCGTTCTTCCAGAACACCACCTACATCGGCGCCGTCCAGAACGCCGCCGACACCTGGTGGCAGGGCTGGACCTGCGGCCTGACGGCCGGCGCGACCTGCTGACGACGGATGCGGAGGCGGCCCACCCGGGCCGCCTCCGGCTTTCGCCCAGTCCGTTGAACTCCTTCAAGGCGCAGATCATGAAGACCGTTACCTTGACCCTGAGCGGGGTCCTCCTGGCCACCAGCGCGCTGATCGCGCCCGGGTTCGCCTACGCTCAAACGCCGCCGGCCCCCTCGCAGGCCCCCGCCTCGCAGGACCCGGTCGCCCAGGATGAACCCGAAGCGGCCGGCGAACTGGACGAGGTCATCGTTCTCGGCCGTTTCATTCCGGAACCGAACCGCGAAAGCGCGGAGGTCGCGGCCTTCCTGACATCCGAGGATCTGGAACGGACCGGCGACAGCAGCGCTGCCGGCGCCCTGGCCCGCGTAACGGGTCTGACCGTGGTCGAGGGACGGTTCGTCTATGTCCGCGGCCTCGGCGAGCGCTACTCCTCGGCCCTGCTGAACGGCTCGCCCCTGCCCAGCCCGGAGCCTCTGCAACGCGTGGTGCCGCTGGACCTGTTCCCATCCAGCATCCTCGAGAGCGTCACCGTCCAGAAGTCCTATTCGGTCGATTTTCCGGGCGAGTTCGGCGGCGGCGTGATCGACCTTCGGACCGTGGATGCGCCCAATGATCCCTTCTTCTCGATGTCCGCGTCGATCGGCGGCAACACCGAGACGACCGGCGAGGAAGGCCTGATCTATTTCGGCTCGCGCACCGACTTCACCAGCTTTGACGACGGCACGCGCGACGTCCCCAACGAACTCGCCCTGGCTTTCGCCCAGGGGGTTCCGGTCAACGGCGCCAATTTCAGCGATCTGGAGCTGGAGCGGATCGGCCACTCCCTGGTCAATTCGCCGCTGCGTCTCCTTCAGCGGGACACGACCCCGGTGAATTTCGGTTTCGATTTCGCCGGCGGTTTCAAGTCCGACAGCAGCCTCGGCACCTTCGGCGTGATCGGCGTCGCCGGCTACAGCAACAGCTGGTCGAGCCGGAGCGGCGTGCAGGAGGAGGCGCAGTTCTCCGGCGACGTCCTCGTGCCGGTCACCAGCAAGGCATATGAATCGAACCAGAACGACATCCAGCTGAACTTCCTCGGCGGCCTTTCGCTGGTCAACGAGAACAGCACCTACCGGTGGACCAATTTCTTCGTTCGCAACGTGACCAAGGAAGCGCGGATCAGCGTCGGCCCCGACTTCGACGCCGGCGGCTCCGTGCAGCGGACGGACTACACCGAATGGTATGAGCGTCAGCTCTTCTCGAGCCAGCTGTCCGGCGAGCACGAGTTCATGGACGGCGCCCTGGAGTTCGCATGGCGCGGCGCCTATGCCCTGACCGAGCGGAACGCCCCCTATGAGACCCGCTTCGAATACGGGGTCGACGGCAACGGCAACTTCATCCACCAGATCGGCGGCAACCGGATCTCGTTCAGCGAGCTGGACGACGACATCGTCTCGGGCGGCGCTGACCTGAGCTACACCCTGCCGCTGTCGGACTATCGTGAGGCCATCTTCACCGGCGGGGTCGCGTATTTCGACAACAACCGCGACGCCGAGCGCCGCGACCTTCGGTTCGTTCCCGCGAGCACCCTGACGGACGAACAGCGTCGGTCGCGGGTCGACTACCTCTATTCGGACGCCAACATCGGGCCGACCGGCATTGTCCTGTCGGAAGTCACTGGCAGCGCGGGCAGCGGGGCGGCGGCCTACTCGGCCCAGCTCGAGGTCGCGGCGGCCTATCTGCAGGTCGACGCCGAGTTCATCCCGCTGGTCCGCACCACCTTCGGCGTGCGCTATGAGGATGGCTACCAGTCGGTCACCACACGCGATCTGTTCGGCGGCGCGGCGCCCTTCGCACCGACCGAGATCGAGGAACAGTATTTCCTGCCTTCGTTCACGGCGACGTGGAATTTCGCCGAGGACCAGCAGTTCCGGGTCGGCGCTTCACAGACGATCGGCCGGCCCCAGTTCCGCGAACTGGCGCCCCAGTCCTATACGGACCCCGAAACCGATCGCGAGTTCACCGGCAACCCGTTCCTCGTCGATACCGAGATCCTGAACCTCGACGCCCGATATGAGTGGTTTTTCGCCCGCCAGCAGTATCTGACGGCCGGCGTCTTCTACAAGGATCTCGACCGGCCGGTTGAGGCGACCATCGTCACCTCGGGCAATGCGCGCCAGCAGTCCTATCTGAACTCGCCGCAGGCGACCGTTTACGGCGCGGAAATCGAAGCCAAGAAATTCTTCGAGTTTCCGGACAACAGCTGGTCCTTCATCGCCGACAAGCGCTGGCTGGTGCAGGCCAACTACACCTGGTCCGACTCCGAGGTGAACGTCGAGCCGGGCGACTTCGTCCGGACCCCGGGCGGCGGCGGCGCCGATGAGGACGCGACCTTCTTCATCGAGGACGGCAGCCGTCTGCAGGGCCAGTCGGAGCACGTCGCCAACCTGCAACTGGGTTGGGAAGACGACACGGCCCGGTCCCAGGCGACGATCATCGTCAACTATGTCAGCGAGCGCGTCAGCGCCCGCGGCGCGGGCGGCGCGGGCAACCGCGAGCCTGACTACATCCAGGATCCCGGCATCTTCGTCGATTTCGTCTACCGCAAGGATTTCGAGGTCGGGGGCCGCGACTACGGTTTCTCCCTCGAACTGCGCAACCTGCTGAACACGGATTTCGACGAGTTCCAGGAGCTGGGCAACAAGATCCTGATCAACAACTACGAGCTGGGATCCAGCGCCTCGGTCAGCCTGTCCGCGCGCTTCTAGACGACGGTGGGGGAGGCGGTCGCCCGACCGCCTCCCGGTCCGGACAACGAGACAGATTTCCGGCGGTTCGTCCGAACGCGGCCCAACTGTCACGGCAAGTTCGCCGGGCCGTCATGATCCCATGAAGCCGTGACACGGGCGATGGGTCTAGGAAGGCGACCGGGCCGTCAGGGCCTATTGAGGCACGCCAGGGTGATCGGCGCAGTTCACGGGTTCAGCACACAGGTCCGGGGCGCGTGAGCGGCCCCGCCGATGGCGCTGCAGGCGGCGACGGCCGCAGCCTCCGCAGGCAAGGCTTTACGCTGGTCGAGGTCATGATCTCGCTGATGATCTTCGCCATTCTGGCGGCGGCGGGCGCCACCGTGTTGAGCGGGGCCATCGACAACCGGTTCGCAGTCAAGGCCGCCAGTGATCGGGTGGGCGACCTGCAGCGGATGCAGGGCCTGCTGCGCGCCGATCTGGGGCAGGCCGCCGCGCGCCGCTCGCGCGGTCCCACGGGCCGTCCGACGCCCCAGCCCATCCTCGGCGCCGTCGCGCCCGGCGATCCGATCCTGGTGCTGAACCGCGCGGGCTGGAGCAATCCCGGCGAACAGGCGCGGCCCTCCCTGCAACGGGTGGAGTACCGGCTGGTCGAGGACCGACTCGAACGGCGCGCCTCCAGTCATCTGGACGGTGCGCGTCCGGGTCCGCCCCAGGTGCTGTTCCGCGGCGTGCGCGACGTCACCGTGGCGTTCGTGCGGGATGGAGAATCGGCGCCCGCCTTCACCTCCAGCATCGACCGACCCCTGCCGGACGCGGTGCGGATCGGGATGACGATCGAGGGCTACGGGCGCGTCGAACAACTCTTCATCGTCGGGAGCGGCCGATGAAGCGCGGCAAGCAGCGCGAGGGCATGGCCCTGCTGACCGTGCTGCTGCTGGTCGCGGTCATGTCCGTGGTGGCGGTGGCGATCCTTGATGATGTGCGCTTCTCGGTCCGGCGCACCGCCAATGTCGAGTTCCAGAGCCAGGCCCAGTGGTATGCGGCCGGCGTTGAGAATCTGGCGCGGGGCCAGATCGCGAACCTGCTGGCCGCCGGACCGGCGCGCACGCCGCTGGAGCCGGCGTGGAATGGCCGGGAGATGAGTTTCCCGATCGACGGTGGATCGATCACCGCCAGGGTCACCGACGGCCAGGCCTGTTTCAACCTCAACAGCCTTGCCCTCGGCGTGGGCGAGGATCTGACGGCGCGCCCGCTGGGAGCGGCGCAGTTCCGGGCGCTGGGCCGGGCTGTCGGGGCGCCGGACAGCCGCATGCGGGCCATCGCCGACGCCCTGACCGACTGGCTCGACGCCGACACGACGGCGCTGCCACTCGGCGCCGAGGACGGGGCCTATGCGGGCCTGAGCAGTCCCTATCGCACGGGCGGCGTCATGCTGGCCGAGGTCAGCGAACTCCGGGCGGTCCGGGGCGTGGACGCCGAAACCTACCGCCGACTGCGGCCCTACCTTTGCGCCCTGCCGACCTCGCGCCTGTCGCCCCTGAATGTGAACACCCTGACGCCGGAGCAGGCGCCGCTGCTGACCATGCTGACGGACGGCGCGGTCGGACCGCAGCAGGCGCGTACGGTGATCGCGGCGCGGCCGCGCGACGGCTGGCCGGACGCCGCCGCCTTCTGGGCCCAGCCGGCCCTTGCCACGATTGAGGTCGACCCGGAGGCCCGCGACCAGATCACGGTCCTGACCCGCTTCTTCGACCTGCGGGTCGATGTCGAACTGGGTGGCTCCCGCGCCGTCCGCACCGCCCTGCTGGAAGCCGGATCCGACGGGCGCGTCCGCACCGTGATCCAGCGCTGGACCCCCGAGGACTGAGCCCGGCCCGCCGCACCTGCTCCCGGGCCGCCGCGACCAGACTGACCCGTTCCGTTGAGCGCGAAGGGCGGATTGTGCGGGCTTCCGGGATTTTAAACGTCAGCCGGCGGGGCAAATGTCAAATTTCATACTTTCATCTGTCGCATAATCTTTACAATAGGCGAAAAGAGCGCATTATTCCTCCGGGTCCTGATTGTTTCAGGCGTTCGGGAGAGATCGGATGCGCACTTTCACCGCCTTTATCGGCCTTGCCGCCCTCGCTGCGGCGACCCTTCCCGCCGGACTGGCGAGCGCGGGCGACAACGGGCAGCCGTCGGCTCGACCCCAGGCGCGCGCCGTCATGATCTGCGGCACGGACGCCGCGACCCGCCGGGCCTTTGCCCGCGAGCATGGCGCGGCCCCCGTATTCGTCACCGCCCGCGAGGCGCTGTCGGTTAGGACCTCGGACCCGGCCTGGAGCACGCCTCGTTGCATGACCGCGCGGGAACACGCGCGTTACCGGGACGCCGCGACGACCTTCGCCGCCGTTCGCTGAGGAGTCTGCGGGGCTGCCGCGCGGCCGGTATTCCGCTTGACCGAGGAGACGGATCGCCGGGCCGAGGCTCATCCGCGATCCGTCTGTGGCGTCAGGCCGGGAAGCCCAACGGTCCCAGCATCCAGGTCAGCCAGATGCCTGCCGCGAGGCACGGCCCGAACGGCAGACGATCCGTCGCCGACATCGGCTTTCCGACGAGGAATTTCGCCGCCACGAAACTGAGCCCCGCAGCGGAGGCCCAGAGCAGCACGCTGGGCAGGCCGATCCAGCCGACCCAGGTCCCGCCGGCGGCGAGCAGGATAGGGTCTCCGTCGCCGAGACCCTGGCGGCCGCGAGCCAGGTGATAGACGAAGGCCAGTCCCCACAGACCCGCGAAGCCGACGGCGCCGCCGATCACGGCGTCGAGCGGGGCTGTCTGGTCCAGCACGCCGGCGGCGAGTCCGCCGGTCGCGAGCAGGGGCAGGGTCAGCAGATCCGGAAGGCTGAAATGTTCGGCGTCGATCACCGCGATCAGGAGCAACTGCCAGCCCAGCAAGGCGGTCAGGACGGCGGCGAGCGGCGTGGCCTGGGCCAGGGCGGCCCAGACGCCGATCGCGGCGGCGGCCGGAGTCATGAGGGCATATCGGCGGAAACTCGGGCGCATCCTGGTTTCGGCGTGGGGCAGGCGCAGGCTCAGCTGCACGAAAAGGCCTCCGACGATGACGCCCGAACCGCCCAAAAGGATTGCGAGGATCGTTGGCGTCACGGTCGCGTCTCATGAGGAAGGTATTGCGCCCCTGCGGCCCTTCGACCGCGCCCGTGTAGCCCGGACCGGGCGATTGGGCTAGGAATGTGGGGGGGCGTCGGGGGCCTGCCGGGGGGAGCCAAAGTGATCGCCGCAGCGCGTAATTTAAGCATGGAAGCGCGTCAGGTTCTGGCGCGCCGGCCAGACCGCGCGCGGGCGATCGTGGAGATATCCCTGGCGCTTGTGCTGGCGGTTCAGCTGGGCCGGCTGGTGTGGATTGTGGCCGAGCCGCAGAGCGCCGCGCCCGAGGCGACGGCGGCCTCGGCGCCGGCCAGGCCGGTCGACTTTTCCGTTTTCCAGCGCTTCGACGCCTTCTTCCGCACGGGCGGAGTGAGCAGCCTGGCCGAAGCCAGCGCGGCCGGAAGCGGGCAGATGCGGCTGTACGGTCTGCGCTCGGACGGGGCAGGGGGCGGCTCGGCGATCATCGGGCTGGCGGATGGGCGTCAGGTGTCCGTCGGCGTGGGCGAAGAGGTGGAGCCGGGGCTGGTGCTGCGCGGCGTCGGCGATGACCACGTTACGCTGGCGCGAGGGACGTCCCTGAGCCGGCTGATCTTCTCGGATGTGCCGTTGGGCGTCGCGCCGGTTCCGCCGCCGCCGCCGGGACCTCAGACAGTGACGCCAACACCCGCGCCTGCGCCGGCTGCGTCGGTCGGCGCGAGCGTCGATCCGGCGCGGCTGATCGCCCAGGCGGGGCTGCGGCCGCGGATGCGGGGCGCGCGGCTGGACGGGTTCACCGTATCGGGTGCGGGTGATCCTGCCGTGCTTGGGGCGGCGGGGCTTCAGGCCGGCGACGTGATCCTGGCGGTGAACGGCCAGGCGCTGGACAGTCTGGAGCAGATTTCGGCCTTACGCGGACGGTTGGCCAACAGTTCTGTCGCAGAGATTCGCTACGAGCGGGACGGACAGGTGCAGACCGCCACCATAGGGACCGGCCGATGAAGCGATCCAATGTGATCGGCGCAGTGATGGCGGCCGTGCTGGCCGCCCAGGGGCCGCTGGCTGCGGGGCCCGTCTTGGCCCAATCGCAGACGCTGAACGTGCAGGGCGCCGACATCCGCGCCTTCATCCAGGACGTGGCCCGCTCGACGGGCCGGACCTTCATTGTCGACCCGGGGGTGACCGGCACGGTGACGGTGACCAGCGACCGGCCGCTGAGCCGGACCCAGTTGTTCGAGGTGTTCCTGTCGACGCTGCGGGCCAATGGGCTGGTGGTGACGCCGACGGCCTCAGGGGCCTACCGGATCAGCCCGGCGCAGGGCGCGGCCCAGGGGCCCGCGACCGTGGGGTCGGAGCGATTCTCGACCGAGGTGTTCCAGCTGAGGAACATCGACGCGACCTCGGCGGCGGAGACGATCCGGCCGTTGGTGGGCGCGCAGGGGCAGGTGCTGGCCAATCCCGGCGCCAACAGCGTCGTGGTGGCCGACTTCTCCGACAATCTGGCGCGCATCCGCGCCCTGATCGGCCGGATCGACGTGGACCGGACCGGGTTCGAGGTGGTGACTCTCCAGAACTCCTCGGCGCGCGAGATCGCTGCTGTTCTGCAGACAGTGCTGGCCCCCCCGGGCGGCCAGCCGGGCTCCGGTATGGTTAGCGTGACGCCGGTGGAGAGCTCCAACTCCCTCGTTCTGCGCGGCGATCCGGCGGCGATGGCGCGCATCCGGCCGTTGATCGAGGATCTGGATCGTCGGGCCGAGAGCGCCGACGACGTGCGGGTGGTCTTCCTGCAGCACGCCGACGCCGAGGCATTGCTGCCGGTGCTGCAACAGGTGGTGAGCCAGCCGGTGACGGCGGCGAGCGCCAACGCCCCGGCCCCGGGTCGCAGCGGCGCGGGCGACGCTGCCGCTCCCGCAGCCTCGCCGGCCGCTGTTCCGGCGCCCCCGGTAGCGGGGCAGAGCGCGGTCATCGCCCGCTTCCCCGGCGCCAACGCCCTGGTGATTTCGGCGTCGGCCGATACGCAGCGGATGCTGGCCGAGGTCATCCGCCAGCTGGACCAGCGGCGCCAGCAGGTGCTGATCGAGGCCATCGTCGTGGAGCTGTCGGACAACGCCGTGCGCGAGCTGGGCGTCCAGTGGCTTCTGGCCGGCGAGGACGGCAATCCGGTCGGCCTGACCAACTATTCGGACCGGGCCGGGGCGCTGGTCCCGATCGCCGGCGGGGCGGCGGCGGGCCAGCTGGATGAGGACGATCCGCTGCGTGAGCAGCTGCAGGAACTGGCGCTGAACACCCTGCTGGGGGCCAATGGGTTCATTGGCGGGGGCGGGGGGCGGATCGGCGACGGCCTGTTCGGCTTCATCATCAATGCGGCCAAGACGGATGCGGGCTCCAACCTGCTGCAGACGCCGTCGCTGATGACGCTGGACAATGAGGAAGCGACCATACTGGTGGGTCAGGAAGTGCCGATCACGACCGGCGAGACCCTGCTGGACGGCAACTCCAATCCCTTCCGCACGACCCAGCGTCAGGACATCGGGGTCAAGCTGGTGGTGCGGCCGCAGATCAATGCGGGCGGCTCGATCACCCTGTTCCTGCGTCAGGAGGTGTCCAGCATCAACGGCGTGCTGACCGACAGCGCCAATGATCTGGTGCTCAACAAGCGCGAGCTGGAGACCACGCTGGTGGTCGATGACGGCGACATCGCTGTGGCCGGCGGCCTGCTGGACCAGAACGACAGGCTGTCGGTCGACAGCGTGCCGGGGCTGGGCAATCTGCCGGTGATCGGCAATCTGTTCCGCTCGACCAGCCGCCAGCGCGGGCGGACCAATCTGATGGTGTTCATCCGCCCGACCATCATCCGCAGCCCCGCCGACGCCCAGACGCTGGCTGCCGACCGCTGGGGCTATATGCGACAGCAGCAGCTCAACAATGCGCCAGGCGTCGAGCCGAGCCTGGACGAGATGCTGCGCGACTATATGCGGACGCAGCCGCCCGTCGCGCCGGACCCTGTGATCACCGCGCCCGTCGGCGAGGTCACCGCCGCGCCCCTGCCGCCGGCCTCGTCGGGCGAGTGAGGCGGCCGTGATCACCCTGATCAATCCGACCCTGCCTTACGGCTTCGCCAAACGGCACGGGGTGATCCTGCTGGAAGCAGGGGACATCGCCGTGGTGGGGCTGCGCGAGGGAGCTGATCCCGGCGCCCTGATCGAGACGCGCCGGGCGCTTGGCCGACCGCTCAGGGTCGAGCCCCTGGATCAGGCGACCTTCGACCGGCGGCTGTCGCAGGTCTATGCCGGCGATCACCTGAATGCGACGGACGGGGACGACCTGTCGATGCCCTCGGGGCTGGAGAGCCTGATCGACGACATCCCGGCCGCCGCCGACCTGCTGGACACGGCCGACGACGCGCCGGTGATCCGGCTGATCAACGGTATCATCGCGGAAGCCGTGCGGGCAGGGGCCTCGGACATCCACCTTGAGCCTTTCGAGGCGGCGCTGACGGTGCGGATGCGGATCGACGGGGTGTTGCGCGAGACCCTGTCGCTGAACCCCCGTATCACGCCGCTGCTGGTGTCGCGGATCAAGGTGATGGCGCGGCTGGACATCGCCGAGAAGCGGGTGCCGCAGGACGGGCGCATCCCGCTGGCGCTGGGCGGCAAGACGCTGGACGTGCGCGTCTCGACCCTGCCGTCGCGGATGGGCGAGCGGGTGGTTCTGCGCATTCTGGACCGCGACCAGGCCGGGCTGACGCTGGACCGGCTGGGCATGGCGCCCGATGCGCTGGAGGCCTTCCGCTCGGCCTTGCGCGAACCCAACGGCATCATTCTGGTCACCGGCCCGACGGGCTCTGGCAAGACCACCAGCCTTTACGCCGGTCTGTCGCTGCTCAACGACGCCACGCGCAACATCCTGACGGTCGAGGACCCGGTCGAATACGCCATCGACGGCGTCGGCCAGACCCAGGTCAATCCCAAGGTCGGCATGACCTTCGCGGCGGGCCTGCGGGCCATCCTGCGTCAGGACCCGGACGTGGTCATGGTCGGGGAGATCCGCGATGTGGAGACGGCCCGGACTGCGGTCCAGGCGGCTCTGACCGGCCACCTCGTCCTGTCGACGGTGCACACCAATGACGCGGCCGGCGCGGTCACCCGGCTGAGGGACATGGGCGTCGAGCCCTTCCTGCTGGCCTCGACCCTGCGGCTGATCGTGGCCCAGCGGCTGGTGCGCCGGCTGTGCGGCGACTGCCGGCGGCCCGAAGCGGCGGACAAGGCGACCGCCCGGCTGGCGGGGGTCAAGGTCGGCCAGACGGTGTGGCGGCCGCAGGGCTGCGCCCACTGCGGCCAGACCGGCTATGTGGGTCGGGTGGGTCTGTATGAGGTGATCCGGGTCGATGACCGGGTGCGCCGGTTGATCGCCGCCGAGGCCGGTGAGGAGGCGATCAATGCGGTCGCCTTCGCCGGCGCGGAGACGCTGACGCAGCGCGCGCGGGCCCTCGTGCTGGAGGGCGTCACCTCGGTCGAGGAGGCAGTGCGGGTGACGCGTCAGGAGACGGCGGAAGCCCACGATGAGCCCGCGCTCGTCATCACCGTTCCCGCCGCGACCGGACGCGAGGATGCTGCCTGATGGCGGTGTTCGACTATGTGGCGGTGGACGCGGGCGGGCGGACGGTCAGCGGAACCCTGACCGCGGATGACGACGGCGCGGCGCGGGCCCTGCTGGCGCGCCGCAAATTGATGCCGCTGGAGATCGCCGCCTCGCGCGGCGCGGCCCCGGTGCGGGTCGCCGCTTCAGTCGCCAAGGGCGGCGGCAAGTTGAACGCCCGGACTCTGGCGCTGGTCACGCGCCAGCTGGCCACGCTCGTTACGGTGTCGCCGGTCGAGGAAGCGCTTCGGGCCATTGCGCTACAGGCCGACCGGCCCGCGGTTCGGGCGGTGCTGGAGGGCGTGCATGGCGGGGTGATGGAGGGACGTCGGCTTTCGGACGCCATGGCGCTGCAGGGTTCCGCCTTTCCGCCGCTGTACCGGGCCATGGTGTCGGCGGGCGAGACCTCGGGCGCGCTGGCGCCGATCCTGGAGCGGCTGGCCGATGGGCTGGAGCGCGATCAGGTGGTGCGCGGCAAGGTGATCACCGCCCTGGTCTATCCGGCGGTGCTGGCCGTAGTGGCCATCGGGGTGGTGATCGCCCTGATGACCTTCGTTGTGCCCAGGGTGGTGGACCAGTTCGACAGCATGAACCAGACCCTGCCGTTGCTGACGCGGCTGGTGATCGGCCTGTCGAACGGAATGCAGGACTGGGGCTGGCTGGCGGCCCTGCTGCTGGCGGCGGCCGCTGTCGCCGGGGTCTTCGCTCTCCGCAATCCGGCCATCCGTCTGCAGGTCGACACGGCGATCCTGCGCCTGCCCCTGATCGGGCGGCTGACCCGCGATCTGCACGGGGCAAGGATGGCGCGGACCCTGTCGACGATGATCACGGCCGGTCTGCCGGTGCTCGAGGGTCTGACGATCACGGCCCGCACGGTTTCCAACCGCCGCCTGCGGCTGGCGACCGAGATGATGGCCGATGCCGTGCGTGAGGGTGGGGGTCTGTCCGCCGCCATGCGTCGGGCCGACGTCTTTCCACCGATTCTGGTGACCATGACCGCCTCTGGCGAGGCCGGCGGCCGGCTGGAGCCGATGCTCGAACGCGCCGCGGAATATCTGGAGCGGGAGTTCTCCACGTTCACGGCGGTGATGCTCAGCCTGATCGAGCCGGCCATCATCGTGGTCATGGGCGGGGTGGTGGTCGTGATCATCCTGTCCATCCTCCTGCCCATCCTGCAGATCAACACCCTGGCCATGGGGTGAGGAAGTTGAGTGAGATGAAGAAGATGTCCCTCGTTCGCCGCGCCGCGGAGCGCATTGCTGATTGGGCCGCAGTTACAAGGCGTCGCCTTGTCGACGCGAGACGGTCTGGCGTCTCGCGCATAGCCCGCGCCCAAGCAGCGAGCGACCGCGTCGCAAGCGTTAGCGCCTCCAACAAGGCTGGCTTTACCCTCGTCGAGATGATGGTCGTGGTGGTCATCCTGGGCCTGCTGGCGACCGTGGTGGCGATCAACGTCCTGCCCAGCCGGGACCAGGCCATGGTGACCAAGGCACAGGCCGACATCGCCACCCTGGAGCAGGCGGTCGAGACCTACAGGCTCGACAATCTGGACTTCCCCGCCGACCTGCAGTCGCTGGTCACGGCGCCGGCCGGCCTGTCCAATCCGGACCGCTATCGTCAGGGCGGCTATGTCCGCCGCCTGCCCGAGGACCCCTGGGGACAGCCCTATCAATACCGCCGCCCGAGCGCCCACGGCGGACAGTTCGACATCTACTCGTACGGCGCCGACCGCAAGGAAGGGGGCGAGGGCGATGACGCCGACCTCGGCAACTGGAGGCGCTAGACCTCACCGAACCCGCTCGGGGTTCACGCTGGTGGAACTTCTGATGGTGGTGGCCATCATCGGAATGGCCGCCGGCGCTGTGGTGCTGTCCGTGCCCGACCCGCGCCCGTCAGTGGCCGAGGACGCCGAGCGGTTCGCCGCCCGGCTGAGCCGCGCCCGCGAGGAAGCCGTTCTGTCCAACCGCCCGGTGGCGGTCGAGACGACCCCTGCCGGCTACGCCTTCATGGTGTTCGACGGCGCCGCATGGTCGCCCTTGACGGATGGCCCGTTCGGCCCGGAGACCTGGACCGCGGGCACGACGGTCGCACCCGCAGCGGGGTCCGTCCGCATCGTGTTCGACCCCACCGGCGTGGCCGAACCCGCCTCGATGACCCTGACCCGCGAGCGCAACAGCCGCACCATCACCGTCGACGGCGCCGGAGAGGTGACCCTCAATGGCTGACATGATGTTGCGCGCTAACGCTCGCCGCGCGGCGGCTCCCTGCTTGAGCGCGGGTTGGGCCCTTGGGCATGCGCAAAGCGCCAGGCCGCGTCGGGTCGACAGGGCGGAGCCCTGTGACCGCGGCCTCAACAAAGAGGGCTTTACGCTGATCGAGCTGCTGGTGGCCCTGGCGGTGTTCAGCCTGGCGGCGCTGGCGCTGCTGAACCTGTCCGGCGAGAACACCCGCTCGGCCGCGCGCGTCGAGACCCGCACCCTGGGCGGTATCGTCGCAGAAAACCTCGCCGTCGAGACCATGATCGCCCCCACGATCAGCGAGGGAACCACAAGCGGCCAAACCCCGCTCGCCGGCCGTCCCTGGGTGTGGACCCGCACCGTGACCACAACGGACGAGCCCGACCTGCTGCGCATCGACATCAAGGTCCGCGACGCCGAGGGCCAGGCCGCGGAACGCACCCTGTTCCGATCGAGGACGCGCCAGTGAAGCCCGTCAGACTGATCCTCATTCCCGCGACCGGCAGCCAGCCCGCGCCCTTCCTGATCGTCGGGGCCGATGGCTATGTGCTCGAACGGGGCGAACTGACGCTGGACGGCGGCGCCACGCCCGAGCCGATGCGGACCGTGGCGGTGACGCCGGGCGGTGACGTGCTGATCCGCTGGCTTGATCTGCCGCCGGGCAGCACGGTCCAGGGCCGTGCGGCGGCGGCTTGGATGCTGCGGGACGAGATGGCGGCGACGCCGGACCGGCTGGCGACCGTGCTGGGGGCCCCGACACCGCCCGGCGAGCCGCGGCTGGTCGCGGTCGTCAGCCGCTCGCTGATGGAGGCCTGGACCGACTATCTCGCGGCGCTGGGCGTGCGCGCCGATGTGTTCGTGCCCGACGTCCTGACCCTGGGTGAGCCCGACGCCGAAGACGTCCTGTCGGCCGTGTCCTTCGGCGAAGGCATGGCGCTGCGCGGCCGCCGCTTCGCCGCCACGGTCCAGCCCGATCTGGTCGAACTGATCGCCGCGGGCCGGCGGGTCGAGCCGGTGCAGTATCCCGCCGCCGTCGAGCGTGCGCTGGTCGCGGCGGCCCTGGCGCCGGCGATCAATCTGCTGGACACGGGGGACCGCGAGGCGAAGGCCGCCGGCAGCTGGAGGCGGGCGGCGATCCTCGCGGCGCTGGTGGTCCTGTCGCCGCTGGTCCTGATCCTCGCCGGCGCGGTCCGCGACGACCGGGCGGCGCGCGACGCCCGTACCGAGGCGATCGCGGCCATCACGGCGGCCGCGCCCGATCTGGCTCGCGAAGCCGACCCGGTCGAGGCCCTGCGCCGGCGGGTCGCCGTGGCGCCGCCTCCGGGCGGAGTCACGGCGGCGGCGGCGGCCCTGTTCACCGCCGTCGAGGCCGTCGAAGGGGCGGAACTCGACATTCTGATCGCCGACCCGGACGACGGGGTGAAGGCTACGGTCAGCCATCCGGCTCACGGCGACATGGCGGTGATCCGGCGGTTCATGGCCAAGGCCGGCATGTCCGTGACCGAGACCGGCACGCTGGAGGACGGCGGGCGGATCGTCACCGACATCACCATAGGGGCCGGGCGATGAGGCGGCTGACAGACCGGCTGTATCCATGGTGGGAGGGGCGCACCGTTCGCGAGCGCTGGATGCTGATCGTGATGGCGGTCCTTCTGGCGGCGGTGTTCGTCTGGCTGGCCGTCGTGCGGCCGGCGCTGGACTGGCGTGAGCAGGCCGCCGCTGACAGGGCCCGGGCCGAGACGGATCTGGCCTGGGTGCAGGCCGGGCTCCGGCTGACGGCGCCGACGGCCGCCGCCCGCCCGGTCATCGACGTGGAGGGATTTGGGCCGCTCGTGACCCGCACAGCCGAGGCGGCGGGTCTGAACCTGACGACGGGCATGGACGCTTCCGGACGCCTGGCCTTCCGCATTCCCGACGCCTCCAGCGCGGCCCTGTTCGGCTGGATGTCCGCCCTGGAGCACGACCACGGTATCGCGGTCGTCAGCCTGGGCGTCGTCGAGAACACCGACGCCACCCTTCAGGTCGAGGGCGCCCTGGCGCGCCAGGCAGGCGGTTGATCCGCCGATCGGCGTTCGTGAACCGGATCGGGTCTGGCGGGTTGCGGGGAGGTCCCATCTTCTCCGGTAGCCTGAATGATCGAAGCGCCTTCCGACCTCGACCGGCTGAAACGACGCGTGCGCCGGTTCGCGGCGAACATCCGGCCGCATCACATAGCCGTGGTCGCCGTCCTGTCGGCGGTGGGCCTCGGGGTTGTTGCGGCCCGCACCATGGCGCTGCCGGGACCAGAGCCGATCCGCGACGACGACCGGATGCACATTCACGTGGTCGCGCCGGTCGAGCCGGCGATCACGCCGGGGTCGGTGATGGAGGTCGGCGATCTGGTCGAGGGTTTTGAATACAGGCGGCCTGCGCCTGCCGTGATCGAAGCCGCCGACTATGCGCGCTGGGACGACGAGGCGGTCGAGGCCCCTGCGCCCCGTCCTGTCGCGCGGCGTGACGACAATTCGGAAATGACCTCCGCGCCGTCCACGTTCGAAGCGCCGCCTGAAGGCCGTCGGGACGGACGCGCCGACCGCTGGTTCGGCTTCGACGCGCCGGACCGGGACTATCGCGCCGAACGCGAGGCCCGCCGCGCCCGGATCGACGCGCGGATGGAGCGGGAGAGGGAGCGCGATCGTCGCGACGTGCGATGGTATCGGTCAGACGGCGAACCCGTCGGCGATGACGGTCGGGATGACCGCCGTCAACCGCACGAGGACCCCGGCGACCTCCGGGGCTGACCGCGCCGATCGCGACCCGACAGGGAACTTGCGGAACAGGGATACACGACGTCCGTTCAGGAGTATGGTGTACGGGTGTGACGACAGACGTCGGATTGGGTCATGATTTCACTATTGCTCGCGCTCGGTCTTAGCCAGGTCCCCGACGCCGCTCCGGTCTCGCCGGATCCGCAGGAGGTCCGGGTGCCGTGCCAGTCGACGCCAGCGGGCTGGGTCTGCAGGATGCCGCCGGTAGTCCTGCGACCATCCCCGCCCGGACCGGGGGTCGCGACCGACGCGCCGGCCAATTCCGCTCCTGTGCCGCCCTCGGTCCCGACCCTGGCCGCGCCGGTTGAGATGAACACGGCGGAGGCAGACCGCCAGGCGCGGTTGATCGCCCGCTGCGCCGACGCCTCCTGGCTATCCCTGTGCTTGCCGGATGACCGTCGCGAGGCCAGAGCTCTGCGCGACGCCGCCGTCGTCCGCGCGGCGCTGCGACGTGAAGTCTATCAAATGTTGAGCGAAAACAGATGTGACGACGCCATGCGGACGGCTCTGGCCAGCGCCGACATGGCGCTGATCCGTGAGGTTCGGGATCTGAATGTCTGCGCACCGGGCCCGGCCACCGCTGAGGCGCCCGCCGACACCAACTGACGTGAAATCCGCCACCAGATGCAGAAGAGGCCCGACGCCTTGCGGCGCGGGCCTCTCTTTTCGATGAGGCAGGGAAGACCGACCGGACGGAGTCCGGTCGGGTCCTGGCCTTTTTATTATCCGCGCTCGCCGTCGTAGCTGCGGGGGGCAGTGTTGCTGCCGCCGTGCTCGACCGGCTCGCACTCGATCAGGCCTTCGCAGCCGGAGAAGTGGATTTCCGGCGGCTCGACAGTGACGTCGGACGGGCGGACGTGAACTTCAGGCGCGCGCAGATAGATCTGCGGAGCCCGGATACGAATGGGCGGGGCCTCGACATAGATCGGCGGACCCTGGATATCGATCCGGCCCGAGTCGATAACGACCGGCCGACCCCGGATGCGGACACCCGGCCCGCCGGCGCGGACGACGTGCCACGGCCGCGGGGTATTGTACCAATTCACCTCATAGTCGCACAGGCAGACGCCGTACTGGTCGCGCGGGCCGCCGTCGCGGCACGGAGGCGGGGGATTGTCGCAGCAATAGGTCGGCGGCGGCGGAGGCGGCGGAGGCGGCGGTCCGTAGCCCCGGTCCTGGGCGGCTGACGATCCGGCGCTTGCGGCCAGGGCCAGCAGAGCGCCGGCGGCGGCGATGACTATGTGTTTCACTTGAAGCTCCCCAAAAATCCAGTCGTCGACGAGGCCCTGAACAACCCCATAGCCCGGGACCGAAGTATCATCGTTATGGTAACCTTAACCGGTTGGCAAGGCGACGGTTCCGCGAGGTTGGCTGGATTGTGGCGTCTGTCATGCCTCTTGCCCCGGTGGAGCGAGTTATTCGCTTTTCGGGAGAAAAATCGGGCTGACCACCGCGATATTTCGCCCCGCAGTGCGACTTGCGCCACAGTTTGTCTCGCCAACTTGACCCGGCGTGACCTTGGCATCCGCCCGGACGCGGTCTAGGTCGATGCCTCAATCCGTTGCCCGGTCGATCGGGGACGAACTTTACGGGAGAAGCGCTCATGGCCGATCTGGCTCAAGTCACCGAACACATCCGCGGCGCCGTCGGCGACAACTCCGGTCTGGGCAAGACCGTGAAGATCGACCTGGGCGATGTCGGCAAGATTTTCATCGACGGCGCCTCGGTCCCGAACTCGGTGACCAATGAGGACAAGCCCGCCGACGCGACCGTCTCGATCAACTGGGACGACTTCATGGCCCTGTCGGCCGGCACGCTGGATCCGATGATGGCCTTCATGCAGGGCAAGCTGAAGATCGCCGGCGACATGATGATCGCCCAGAAGCTGGCCCCGCTGCTGAAGCGCTGAGTGTGATCTGAAGCAAGGCATTCCACGGCGCGGTCCCGCAGAGGGGTCGCGCCGTTTTCTTTCCCGGGAGCACGACCATGGAATTCCGCCACAGCGACAGGGCCCTGCACTGGCAGGAGCGGTTGAAGCGCTTCCTCGACGATCACGTCCTGCCGCGTGAGGAAGAATACCGCGCCCAGGTTCGCGAGAACCCGCGGCGCCAGCCGCCGGCCATGGAGGAGATGAAGGCGAAGGCCCGCGAGGCCGGGCTGTGGAACATGTTCCTGCCCGGCGATCACGGCGCCGGCCTGACAAATCTGGAATACGCTCCGCTGGCCGAGCTGATGGGCCGCCATCTGTGGTCGGCCGAGGTGTTCAACTGCAACGCCCCCGACACCGGCAATATGGAAGTGCTCCATATGTACGGGAACGAGGCCCAGCAGGCGAAATGGCTCAAGCCTCTGATGGCCGGCGAGATCCGCTCGGCCTTCCTGATGACCGAGCCCGAGGTCGCCTCCTCGGACGCCACCAACATCCAGACCCGGATCGAGCGCGACGGCGATCACTATGTGATCAACGGCCGCAAATGGTGGTCGACCAATATGGCGCACCCCAACGTCGCGGTGACCATCGTCATGGGCAAGACCGACCCCGACGCCTCGGTCCACACCCAGCAGTCCCAGATCATCGTCCCCGTCGACACCCCCGGCTTCCGCGTCGAGCGGATGCTGTCGGTGTTCGGCTATGACGAACTGCCGATCGGCCACGCCGAGGTGGTGCTGGAGAACGTCCGCGTTCCCGTCGAGAACCTGATCGCCGGCGAGGGCAGGGGCTTCGAGATCGCCCAGGGGCGCCTCGGGCCCGGCCGCATCCATCACTGCATGCGCGTCATCGGCATGACCGAGCGCGCGCTGGAGTTGATGGTCCAGCGCCTGCTGTCGCGCACAGCTTTCCGCAAGTCCCTGGCCGAGCATTCGGTCTGGGAGCAGCGCGTCGGCGAGGCCCGCACCAATATCGAAATGTGCCGCCTGCTCGTGCTCAAGGCCGCCTGGATGATGGACGAGGCCGGCGCCAAGAACGCCAAGTCCGAGATCGCCCAGATCAAGGTCGCCGCCCCGCGCATGGCGCTTCAGGTCATCGACGACGCCATCCAGGCCTATGGCGGCGCCGGCGTCTCGGCCGACACGCCGCTGGCCGAGATGTACGCCATGGTGCGCACCCTGCGCATCGCCGACGGCCCCGACGAGGTCCACAACCGGACGGTGGCGCGGCTGGAGTATGCGAAACACGGCGGTCGGGGCGGGTAGTCCAGCAGAACGCCTTTCCCCATTTCGGGGGAAGGGTCTGATCTGCCTTGGTTGTCCCGCCGCGCCTGCCATGCCAGCTTCGCCACCACAGGGGAGAACCATCATGCTGCATCGTCTGGCCGCCGTCGTCGCCGCGCTCGCGCTCGCGACGCCCGCCTTCGCCGACACTCTCGTCGTCACCGCCGCCCGCATGGTCGATGTCGAGCGCGGCCGCTATGTCGACAATCCCGTGGTCGTGGTCACCGACGGCCGGATCACCTCGGTCGGGACCGCCGTCCCTGCCGGTCTCCCCGCCGATGCGCGCCGGCTCGACCTGCCGGGCCTGACCCTGCTGCCCGGCCTGATCGACATGCACGTCCACCTGGCCTCCACGCCCTATGTCTCCGGCTGGAACGAGCTGGACTACGCCGACGACTTCGGAACCATCCTGCAGGTCGGCCACGCCCGCGCCAATCTCATGGCGGGCTTCACCACGGTGCGGAACCTGGGCGGCCCGGACTTCGCCGACGTTGCCCTGCGTCAGGCCATCGACGGCGGCTTCGTCGAG
Source organism: Brevundimonas sp. UBA2388 (assembly GCA_002343425.1). Classification (GTDB taxonomy): domain Bacteria; phylum Pseudomonadota; class Alphaproteobacteria; order Caulobacterales; family Caulobacteraceae; genus Brevundimonas. Next base: position 2,590 of record DDSO01000052.1, on the reverse strand, counting down.
GGGCCGCGGGTCATTCCGGCCGGCGCGTCGTTCGGCGCCACCGGCGGCCATTGTGACGAGAACGGCCTGCCGCGCTCCTTCGCCCGCGCCAATCCCTTCAACACCGACGGCGTCGAGGCCGCCCGCCACGCCGTGCGCGAGGTGCGCAAATACGGCGCCCAGGTGATCAAGGTCTGCGCCACCGGCGGCGTCTTCTCGCGCAACACCGAGCCCGGCCAGCAGCAGATGACCCTGGCCGAGCTCACCGCCGTGGCGGACGAGGCCCATATGTGGGGTCTCAAGGTCGCCGCCCATGCCCACGGCGCCTCGGGCATCCGCGACGCCATCCGCGCCGGCATCGACACCATCGAACACGCCTCCCTGATCGACGCCGAGGGCATCCGGCTGGCGGTCGAGCACGGGACCTGGTTGTCGATGGACATCTACAACACCGACTTCACCCAGGAGACCGGGACGCGGTTCGGCACGACCGAGGACAATCTGCGCAAGGACCGGGAGATCGGCCAGCTGCAGCGGGACAATTTCCGCGCCGCCCACCGCGCCGGAGCCCGGATGGTCTTCGGCAGCGACGCCGCCATCTATCCGCACGGCCAGAACGCCCGGCAGTTCGCGGTCATGGTCGAATACGGCATGACCCCGGCCGAGGCGATCCGCGCCGCCACCTGGAACGCCGCCCAGGCCCTGGGCCGGGAGGGCGACGTCGGCGCCATCGTGACGGGTCGCTACGGTGACCTGATCGCGGTCTCGGGCGACCCGCTGGCGGATGTACGGATGCTCGAGACCGTGCCGGTGGTGATCAAGGGCGGGGCGGTGGTGCGGGACGCGCGCTGAGGCGCTTCAGCCGACGTAGACGCGCGGCACCCGGGCGTTGATCGCGGCGATCAGTTCATAGCCAATGGTGCCGGCCGCCGCGCCGGCGTCGTCCAGCATCCGGTTGGCGCCGAACAGCTCGACCCGGTCGCCGACGGCGACGTCCAGCCCGGTGACATCGACGGCGCAGGCGTCCATCGACACCCGCCCGACGATCGGGCGAAGCTCGCCGGCCACGAAGACCTGTCCTCGCGGGCTGTAGCTGCGCAGCACGCCGTCGGCATAGCCTGCCGCACAGGTGGCGATCCGGGTCGGGCCTTGCGCTGTGAAGGTCCGGGAATAGCCGACCGTCTCACTGAGCGGCACATCGTGCAGCTGCAGCACCTCGGCCGCCAGCGTCGCGACGGGCCGGATGCGGGGGTCCGGCCGGCCTTCCGGCCCGCCGCCGTACAGGCAGATGCCGGGCCGGGTCGCGTCGAAGGCGTAGTCGGCGCCGAGGAAGACGCCGCCGGAATTGGCGAAAGACCGCAGCGCGCCGGGATACCGGGCCGAGGCCGCGGCGAAGGCGTCGCGCTGCCGGGCGTTCATCGGCTCTGTCGGGTCGTCCGCACAGGCCAGATGGCTCAGCACCAGATCCAGCCCCTCGAACGGCTCCGGCGCCGCGTCGGCGCGAAAGCCAAGACGATTCATGCCGGTGTCGATCTGGACGCCGCAGGCCCCGCCGCCGGTGGCTCGCCATTCCGCCAGCTGGGCTTCGGCGTTCAGCACGGGTCGCAAGCTCGCCGCGCGGAGCCGGGCGGCGCGGCCCGCCAGGCAGCCGTCCAGCACATAGATGGCCGGTCCCGCGCCGAGCGCCTCTCGCAGCCGTTCGCCCTCGCTGGTCCGGGCTACAAAGAAGGTCCGCGCGCCCTCGGCCATCAGCCGCTGCGCGCAGGCGGCGGCTCCGAGGCCATAGCTGTCGGCCTTGACCACCGGATGCACCGGCACGCCGCCGACCGCTTCCAGCGTGCGGAAGTTCGCGGCGAGGGCGTTCAGGTCGACGGTGAGCGTGGCCGGGGCGGGCATCCGGCCATCTAGAAGCGTTGTGTTGTGCGATGCAACAAGCGCCGTTTACAGACGGTCGAAAGCCTCGCCGCCGGCGTCGAACAGATGCGCCTGATCCGCCGGAACCCGCAGGCTCAGGGTCTCGCCGGCCGAGGGCCGCACATCGCCGGGCAGCAACACGGTCACCGGCTCATCACCCGCCGTCAGATAGGCATAGGTGGCATGCCCCAGGGTCTCGACGAAGACGACCTTTGCGGAGACCGCATCGCCCTTGCCCCCGGTCGTCAGGTGCTCGGGACGGACGCCCAGCGTGACCTTGTCGCCGGCCTTGGCCCGGGCGGCGTGGACGGCCACCTTCAGGCTCTCGCCCGCCGCGGTGCGCACGGTCGCGCCCCTGGCCGTGGCGGAGACAATTTCGGCGGGCAGGAGGTTCATCTTCGGACTGCCGATGAACTCGGCCACGAACAGATTGCGCGGCCGTTCGTACAGCTCCATCGGCTTTCCGACCTGTTCGATCTGTCCGGCGTTCAGCACCACGATCCGGTCCGCCAGGGTCATGGCCTCGACCTGGTCATGGGTGACATAGACCATGGTCGTCTTCAGCCGCTCATGCAGGCTGGCGAATTCGTAGCGCATCCGCACCCGCAGGGCGGCGTCGAGGTTGGACAGGGGCTCGTCGAACAGGAAGACCTGCGGCTCGCGGACGATAGCCCGGCCGATGGCGACGCGCTGGCGC
>DDSO01000106.1 GCA_002343425.1 Brevundimonas sp. UBA2388 | reverse complement strand
GGCTTGATCAGCCAGTTCACCGCCAGGGTGATGATCATCCCCTTGGGTCTCTGGTGCACCCGGGCGAGGCTGGAGAAGTCCACCGCCACCATCATCGGATAGACCATGAACCAGATCAGGACGGCGACGACGAAATTGACCGAGCCGTATTCCAGCCCTGCGAGATAGCCGACGATTCCCGGCGCAATCTGACCCAGGACGAGTCCGGCGAGGATCGCCAGGGCGACCCAGAGCGACAGATAGCGTTCGAAGGCCGGCATGGCGGGGCTTTCCTCGTGGTCCGCGCCGACGAAAAGCAGGCCCGCCCTTGAGACGCAAGTTAATTCCACTATACTGGAAATATGGAATCAGAAACCGCCATGCTCTCGCTTGCGGCGCTCGCGCAGACCACCCGGCTGGAGACCTTCCGCCTGCTGGTGCGCCATGAGCCCGAGGGGCTGGCCGCGGGCGATATCGCCGCCCGGCTGGCCGTGCCCGCCAACACCCTGTCCGCCCATCTCGGGGTGCTGTCGCGGGCGGGCCTGATCACCGCCGAGCGGCGCAGCCGCTCGATCATCTATCGCGCCGATTTCGACCGGCTGCGCGACCTCGTCCAGTTCCTGCTGAACGATTGCTGCCAGGGCCGCGCCGGCCTTTGCGAGCCCCTGATCGCCCAACTCTCACCCTGTCGCGCCTGAGGCCCCATGGACGTCGTCATCTACCACAATCCCGCCTGCGGGACGTCGCGCAACACCCTGGCCCTGATCCGGCACGTCGGGATCGAGCCGCGGGTGATCGAATATCTGAAGACCCCGCCCGGCCGCGCCGAGGTCCGGGACCTGGCGACCCGCGCCGACGTGCCGTTGCGGGCGTTGCTGCGCGAAAAGGGCACGCCCTTCGCCGAGCTGGGACTGGATGATCCGACACTGGACGACGACCGGCTGCTGGATGCGATCGAGGCCCACCCCGTCCTGCTCAACCGTCCGATCGTCGTCACGCCGAGGGGCGTGCGCCTCTGCCGTCCCTCGGAGGCCGTGCTCGACCTGCTGCCGGATGAGGGGCTGAAGCCCTTCGTCAAGGAAGACGGCGAGGTGGTCATCGACCCCGAAGGCCGGAGAGTTCGCTGATGGTCGAAGCCCCTGCCGGCGGGCGCCTGCGCGACCTGCCGGACCCCGACCGTTTACCGGCGCTCGACCCGGCCTACCTCCGTCGCTTCCCGGCAAGGGGCCTGGGCCCGACCGATCCCCCGCCTCGCATCCTGCTGCTCTACGGCTCGCTGAGGGAACGGTCGTACTCGCGCCTGTGTGTGGAGGAGGCGGCGCGGCTGCTGCGGCTGATGGGCTGCGAAACCCGTATCTTCGACCCGCGCGACCTGCCGCTGACCGATCTGCACGCCGCCGACGATCACCCCGCCGTCCACGAGCTGCGCGAACACGCCATGTGGAGCGAAGGCATGGTCTGGTGCAGTCCGGAGCGGCACGGCCAGGTCTCCGGCATCATGAAGCTGCAGATCGACCACCTCCCGCTCAGCTTCGGCGGGCGACGCCCCACCCAGGGGCGGACCCTGGCGGTGATGCAGGTCTCGGGCGGCTCGCAGAGCTTCAATGCGGTTAACACCCTGCGCCTGCTCGGCCGATGGATGCGGATGTTCACCATCCCCAACCAGTCCAGTGTGGCCAAGGCCTGGGGCGAGTTCGACGACGACGGCCGGATGAAACCGTCCAGCTATTACGACCGGATCGTCGATGTGATGGAGGAACTGGTACGGTTCACCGTCCTGCTGCGCCCGCACGCGGTCCAGCTGGTCGATCGCTATTCGGAACGCAAATCCGCCGGCGACAGGGTCGATGTGGGGACGGACCTTTCCGCCATCGCAATCCAGGGGGCCGCCGCGCGACCGGCCTGAAATAGATGGTGCGGGCGGCCGGGGTCGAACCGGCACTCCTTTCGGAACCGGATTTTGAGTCAGATCCAGGTTATACTAAGTATCAGTAACAGAAGGCTTTTATCGGACCATAAAGAATTATGTGCTAACCAATGCGCTAGGGAGATGGTCAACCTCCATATGGTCGGCAAACCGAACATCAAGCGGACATTTATCCGGACATCGAAGCGGCTCCTGCCTAGGCTTCATAATCCAGAAAATCGGTGATACGACTGGATTTCTAGCCTTAAGGAAACCGGACATGGAAACGGACATTCAGCCGGACAAAAAGGCGATTCGCGACGATGGCGAGACCGTGAGCGTCATGGAACCTACCCAACTTGGGGAAGGGTTCAAGGGGCGCGAGGAGGCGACGGAACTCGCTTTTGAACTGGCAAAACGGTCAGCGGGTTTCAAGCGCAGCCTTCCCGCCCCGATCTTCGTGTCCCTAGCGACCCTCGTCAGGGCGATGAACTGCTATTACAGCAACCTGATCGAGGGCCATAACACCCACCCGGTCGATATCGAACGTGCGCTCAACGACGACTACAGCGCCGACGCCGAAAAGCGTGACCTCCAGCTTGAAGCCAGGGCCCACATCGAGGTCCAGCGCTGGATCGACGAAGGCGGTCTGCGGGGCCGTGCCGCCGCCATCGAAGGCATCCGGGAGACCCACGACCGCTTCTATACCGCCATGCCGGAAGAGTTGCGCTGGGCGGAATATCCCGACGGACGTCGCGTGCCGGTGGTTCCGGGTGAATATCGGGAACTGGACGTTCAGGTCGGCCGGCACCGAGCCATAAGCCCGGGCGCGGTGCCGCGCTTCATGGATCGGTTCCAGGCCGTCTATGCCCGCCTCGGCGCGAACGAGACGACGGTGGCCACAGCCGCCGCTCACCATCGGCTCGCGTGGATTCACCCCTTCATGGACGGCAACGGGCGCGTCGGGCGGCTCATGTCGCATGCCCTGTTGCTTGAGTCCGTCGACTCCGGCGCCGTGTGGTCGGTCTCCCGGGGGCTCGCGCGAAACGTCGAGGCCTACAAGGCCCACCTAGCCAGCTGTGATCAGCCGCGCCGGGGCGACCTCGACGGGCGCGGCGCGCTCAGCCACGCAGCCCTCGCATCCTTCACCGTGTTCTTCCTGAAGACTTGCATCGACCAGGTCGACTTCATGGAAGGGCTCATCGAACCCGAGCGTCTTCGCAAACGGATCGAGATCTGGATCGAGGAGGAAGCCAAATTGGGCAACCTTAATCCCAAGGTGGGTGCCATCGTCAGCGCCATCCTCTATCGCGGTGAACTCCCGCGCGGCGAGGTGTCGGGCATCCTGGGCGGCATGACCGACCGGCACAGCCGGCGTCTGTTGGAGCCCCTGACCAAGTCCGGCGTCCTGCTGGCCGAAAGCAGCCGCGCCCCGCTTCGCCTCGGCTTTCCCGCCGCCCTGGCCGGGCGCTGGATGCCCGGCCTATTTCCGGAGCAGGCCTAGCCCTGCTTCGATCAGCGGGAGTCTGAGAAGGTCAAGCTAGAACAACGACAGTTGTCGGCTGTTTTGTTCGTAGGCCAGCCATTCGCGGGACTGCCCCATGGCGCGGAGCCAAGCCTCCACATAGGCAACAGGGCCGCCTGCCGCATCAACATCGATGGCGTGGAGGAACTGCGAGCGGTAGCCGGTTTCAGTGATCGGCAGAGGCGCGCGCTTCGGCTGGAGGGTGGTGACGGTAAGATGCGACGCCGCCAGATCGTGCACCCGCACGATGCTGAGCCAGTCGCGCTCAAAGGTGATCTCGAAGTCCACGCCCCGCCAATGCAGGGCGTGAACCTCGATGCTGCGCTCGGCGGTCATCCCGCCACCGACCCTTCGGTGATGGCGCGCATCACGATGCGACCCGAAAGCGGCATGGCTTCGCAGTTGATGCTAAAGCCTTGGCCATCCTTGTTCGGCCAAGCTGCACCGATGGGGGTCCAGATCGAGTTTTCGCTGTCGCCGACGACACGGAAGAGGCGGTGGGTCGGCTTGCGGCCGAGAGGAAGAGATTGGGCGGTCATGGCGGTCTCCTTCTGGATGCCGCGGACCATTCCGCGGCTTCATGGGGAGAGGCCGGCGCGGGCCGTGAAGCCCGCGATCAAACCCCGCGAAGCGCCCGTCAGGGAACGGAGCTGCACGGAGCCGCAGGCGAAGGAAGCGAGTTGGGTTGAATGCGGGCTGGCCTGTGCCAGACGTACATCCCCGAAGCCGTAACGGTCTTGCGAAAGCTTGAGGTGCTGTGACCTTACGCTTGGTCTTCGTGGCTGTTGTGCAGGGCAGATTTCCGCACTCAGTCGTCATCGGGAAACGATCGACGGGCCAGATTTCCGCAGGCGCGAGGAAGCCATGCTTTCAGCGGCTTCGTTCTCCATCATCGCCGAGGTCGCGCGCTCGCTCGCCCGTTTTGGGCGACCGTTTAGGACTGAGGCCATTGGGCTCACGGCTAAGGAAGCGGCCTTGCCTGTCGTCAAATGATCGATCGACAACGCCCCCGTGTCGTTCAGCAAAGTCCGTCAGGTAATCCAACGTGACGTCCTTTGCCCCGTCTCGTCCGAGGGATGCTGTGAGCAGCCCGCGAGTCGAGAAGGCGTCGCGGCCGTAGTGTAAGAACACACCGCTCCGGTGACGTGTCATCGCCACGTTGGCGGCTTGCCTGTCCATATGAGAGGTCGCCAGGACGTGAGCGCTATCGACTGTGACGCCCTGGGATTTGTGGATCGTGGCTGCGTATCCGTGGTCAACGTCCGGATAGAACTTCGGATCGAAGGAGACTTTCGCTCCACGGTCCAGTCGAACGGTCATACTGTTCGGGCCAGCCGCTTCGACCTCGCCCAAAGAACCGTTCTTCACTCCAATCGATCGATCGTTCCGCAGGAATATGATGCGGTCGCCCGTGGCGAACTGCTTTACGCCTCGGGTGGTCACGATCTGGCGGTCCTTACCGAGCGCCCCTGCCCTGCGCAGACTTTCCCTCGCAAGGGTGTTCAACTCCGCGACATCACGTCGAGTGTAAGCCAGCATGATCTGGCTGGCTTCTGGATGCCTGTCGCGGATCCGAGACCATTCCGACACGACAGCGACCCGAGCATCAGCGTGAGTTGCATGATCACGGACGAAGCCGGCAGAGCTGTAACGATCGATTGCTTGTTCGGTGCGGCCGGTCGCCAACTCTCGTGTCGCCTGGCGCTGCCACTCCGCGTGCTGACGGCGAACCTCCGTGATCTCGACCGCGCCGTGGCGCGCAGAGAGCGCCCGAAACGCAGAACCCGCTTCGATCGCCTGAAGCTGCTCCGGATCGCCAACCATGACGACTTTCGCTCCGGCGGACTCCGCTTGGCTTACGATCCTCTGCATCTGTCGCGAGCCGACGAGACCAGCTTCATCGATCACCAAGACATCATTGGAGGTAAGGTGTTCTCGGCCCTGAACCCAAGCATGCTCCAGGCTCGCCAACGTCCGGGACTTAATGCCTGAACCACCCTCTAGATTTTCGGCGGCGATGCCAGACAGGGCGGCACCCCTAACGTGGAGGCCTTCGGCTTCCCACGCTTGCTTGGCGGCACCGAGCATGGCGCTCTTACCGCTACCGGCGTAGCCCACGACCAAGGCAAGATCCCCGCCACGAGTAACACTCTCCAACGCGTCCCGCTGTTCGCCTGAAATGTTCAGACCGCGCGCCTTCGCTTGTTCGATCGCCTGCTCGACGCGCTGACCAGAGAGCTCGTGGCTAAAGGTCTCGCTCATTCGAGAGGCAGACCGCTCCAGCTTCTGCTCGACAGCCAACATGTCTCGGCTGGTGAACCGGTCACGACCGTGTCCGTCTTTGCCGAGGGCGACCAAATCCGCCGACAGCGAGATCGCGCTCATCACCTTGTCGAACTGCTCCTTTCCGTCTGAATGTCGGTGAGCAAACCGAGCCAGGTCATGGCGGGTAAAAGTCGATTGCTGATGGGTGATGGCATCCAACGCGATGTGGGGGTTGCCGGCGATCAGCTCGCCATTCCGGCGAGCGATCGCGCGGTGATCTGCCGCGCGTTCGGCCGCCTCGCCTCGGTCCTCTCTCCGCGCACCTGCTGGCCCGATCTTGTCTTGGGGCTCCAGTTCTATGCCTCGCTCCACGAACGAGCGGTGATCGATCCGGGCGTCGATATCCAGTCGAGCAAGGTGTTCGTTCGCGTGCTCCGCCCAAGCTTCGCGCCAATGCGTAAGAAGCTCCACGCCGTTCCAGTCTCGGACCTTTGCCCCGAACCCTCGGTCTCGCGCCTCGCGCATCGTGAGCATCACGTGAGCGTGGGGTTTGGGCGAACCGTCCTTGGCGGTATCCCAGTGAACGTTGAGGTCGGCCACCATACCCCGGTCGACGAACTCCTTCTGCACGAAGGATCTGGCCAGTTCGATCCCGTCTTTGCGGCTCATCTCACGTGGAATGGAAAACTCCACCTCCCTCGCGAGCTGCGCGTCCTTTCGCTTCTCGCCAGCCTCGACTTCATTCCAAAGCGTGGTTCGATCTTGCCAGCGCTCAGGAGTTTGCTTTGGGGCGAGAATCTCGGAATGAATGAGGCCCGCCTTGTTGCTGAAGTCATGCGATCGATCCAAGCGTTCGTCATGAAGGCGAGACGCGGATCGATAGGCGGCAGCCGCCACGGCGCTCGAACCGTTGGCCCGAGAGATCACTTTCGCAGAGAAGTGATAGATCGCCATCGGCGTTCCTCATCCCCAGCAGCACGTCGGCACGACGTATAAGCGCGCACTCCCAAAACTATTTGGTCGTGAGGTAGTTCCTTCGCCTAGGTTGAAGTCGGTAGCGAAAAGCGCCCTCATAGGGTATGTTCCTGCTCGACCGCGACGCTCTTTGATGGAGTAATAGCGTGCGCAAACCCCGGGATATCGACGCCGAACTCCGAGCGCTGGCCGACAAGGCAAAAGGCCTCAAGGCGCGCAAGATCAGCCAACTCGGGGAGCTGGTCGCGGCGACTGGAGCGGACAGTCTTGAAGTCGAAGTGTTGGCGGGTGCGCTTATAGCGGCCGTCGAAACGAGCGGTGACAACGACGCGACGGACAGTTGGCGTCAGCGTGGGGCTGCCTTCTTTTTTCGCCAGGGCCGCACTCAGAAAGCGCCTTCGAGTGGCCGCCTCCATGTTGCGTCGAGCGTCGGGAGCGATGCGCCGGGCTGAGGCTATTCGGGCTCGGCAGGATACGAGGACTTGGGTCGTGAAACGTCGCGAGCGTACTCGTCATCTCATCGAACTTGGCGGCTTGGTTCAGAAAGCCAATTTGGTCGAATTGATGAAGGATGACCGTGCCGTTCTGCTGGGGGCTTTCCTTAGCTTGGCCGATCAAATGACCGGCGAGAATCGCGAGGCTCACATCGCTCTCTGGCGGCGGCGCGGCACTCAGAGCTTTACGGCGAACAAGGTCTCAGACTGATGTGGAGGCTAGCCGCGATCAGGCCGATCATCGTCTGGGCGCTGATCGGCAACTTCGTGGTTGCGCTCTGCATGTGGGCTCTGGGCTTTCGCTCGGAAACAGTTCCCGCGCTTTGGGGTCACATAGCCTTGGTCGTCGCGACGGTGGGAGGAGGTGCGTTCGGGTACTTTGCCTGGTTGGGGGGTGGGGACTCCGGTCCGCCCCCAACCATTCACGGGAGCGCCGCGTTCGGGGAGAGTCGGCAGGCTCGCCGGGATTTGGATAATGCGGAGGGCCTGATTATTGGTCGCGCACCAGAGCGTTGGTTGATGAGATACGATGGACCCGCTCATCTCCTAACCTTGGCGCCGACCCGTTCTGGAAAGGGAGTGGGCGCGATCATCCCCAACCTGCTGACACTTTCTCGATCGGTCGTATGCATCGATCCGAAAGGCGAGAATGCACGGATCACAGCAAGCGTCAGAAGGCGCTTCGGCCCCGTGCATGTATTGGATCCGTTCGGTGTGTCCGGCGAACCAACCTCCGCGTTCAACCCCTTGGCTTGCCTCGATCCCGACAGCCTCGATATCGCCGAGGATGCCGCGTTGATTGCCGACGCGTTGGTCTATGACCCGCCTGGTCAAGCGGGTGAAGCGCACTGGAATGAAGAGGCCAAGGCGCTAATCGCAGGCGTCATCCTGCACGTGGTAACCGTGGCTCCACCGACTGGCCGAACCTTGGGCGCGGTGCGGGATCTCCTGACGGCTGCGCCCGACCGCTTTGAAGCTCTGTTGAGAAGCATGCAAGGCAATATGGCGGCCGGCGGACTCGTGGCCCGGGCTGCGAACCGGCACTTGGGGAAAAGCGATCGAGAAGGGACCGGGGTTCTGTCCTCGGCGCAACGCCACACCCACTTCCTAGACAGCCCGCGCATGGTCGCGGCGCTTGCGCAGTCTGATTTTGAATTCGCCGAATTGCAGAAAAACGTCTCTAGCGTTTTCCTCGTGCTGCCGCCGGAACGGCTGGCATCATACTCGCGCTGGCTACGACTACTGGTGACCCAGGCCTTAAGCGACTTGGCGCGTTCGGGAAGCGCTTACAACGAGGCGAGAGGACGCGTCCTGTTCCTGCTGGACGAGTTCGCCGCGCTGGGGAGACTTGACCAAGTCGAACGCGCCTATGGGCTCATGGCTGGCTATGGGGTGCAGTTTTGGGCCTTCCTCCAAGACCTCAATCAACTCAGGGCGAACTACGGCGCAGGCTCGGGAACGTTCATTTCCAACGCTGGAGTGATCCAAGTTTTCAACGTCGCAGATATCGAGACAGCTAGCTGGGTGTCGCGAACGTTGGGTGTCGGCACAGAGGCATTCTACACCTCCGGTGAGACAACTAGCTCAGGGAACTCCTGGAGCGTGCAGGGCGGGAGCACTCAGTCGAGTTCCTCAGTTTCCAGTACGCTGAACTACGCGAAGCGGGACCTCCTCACGCCGGACGAGGTTATGCGTTTTCCGGATCATTCGATGATCCTGCTTCGGCCAGGGCGCGCACCGTTGTGGGCCCACAAGATCCACTACTACGCCGATACCGAGTTCGCTGGATTGTACGTCTCGTAGCTGCTTCGGCACCGAGAGGCTGATCCACCATCGCACCCAACACTGGCGGGTATTCACAAGCGCATTGTAAAATTCAACATCCCAGCGCCCTATCAAATATACTCCAAATATATCTTGGATGCCGGCATCCATCGGGCCAAAGCTGAACACGTTGTTCCGCCCACGATGGAGCTCACATTGAAAGAGCCGGGTCCTCGACTGCCGCCACTTTCTCGCCGTGGCGTTCTCAGCGCTGCCGCTGTCACGCCAGCCTGGCCGCGTTGGCGTGTCTGCGGCGAAGGGGCACTTACCGCAAGGTGCTCGGAATGGTGGGCGCTCGATGCAGAGGTCAACCATCTGACAACTCAACGATCGATCGCCGAAGCCGCGGTGCTTCGGAAGTTTGGCAAACTCCAACGACTACCATCTGATGACCCCGTCACATCTCGGCTGGGTTGGATCGATGGGCAGTTCGAGGACCTCGATCAGCGCAAGACTCGCTGCATCGCGGCTATCGGAACCCTCCCGGCGCGAACGGTCGAGGATGTCGCACATAAGCTGGCGATCGTAGCTCGACTGCTGAATGATGAAGGGGGCCTCGAATCTGAAATCGTGGATGAGGCGGCTCGCTTCCTTTCGCGAGATGCCGTCAGAACGTGAGGCCCCGCGTACACAGCAGGCGCCGCGCTACCGACAGCCATCTAGCTGCCGCCCTTCGTAGAAGCGCGATCGAGTTTGAGGGCGACTCGCCCGCGCAGCTAGGGGGACCGGCAAGGGGAACGTCGGGTGATCCCCGTCGTCGTGAACTATGGTTTCTGGATCGAACCCAATGGTGGCGTTGGCGGCATCAACTGCTCTGGCGGTTTGGCAGCTTCGATCCTCACGACACAACGTCAGTCTGCGCCTATGCAGTCAAGGGATTGCCTGCGACGACGAGAGACGTGTTTCTGCTTCACCGGGTAGCCGGACTGAGCTACCCGGCGATTGCTAGCCATCTCGCACTCGACCCTCAAACCGTCGAAACTCACGTCAGCGCGGCGCTCTTGGAGCTCGGCCAAACGTTGAATCTTGTCTCGGCCTCTCGGCCTTCGAGGTCGAAGGCAGCGGAAGTGGCCGTGTGATGAACCCTGCAAGTTGAAGATCTTGAGGGTTGGTGCGGGTGGCCGGGGTCGAACCGGCACTCCTCTCGGAACTGGATTTTGAATCCAGCGCGTCTACCAATTCCACCACACCCGCACAGGCGTGTGGCGGGCGTCGTAGCGCGGGCACCTATCCATTTCAACGGCGGATCGCTGCGATGAATCTGCTTCTCGTGCCACTAACTATAAATTGCAGACCGTCGGTTAACGGACCGATGCTCACTTCGATGTATGAATCAGCGAGAAACCGACCACCGCCGTCCCGCAGCACAGTATCTGCGGATGTCGACGGACCGACAGGATGTGTCGCTCGAATACCAGGCGAAGACTATCGCAACTTGGGCTGCAGCCCACGGCTACCAGATCGTTGAGACCTACGCTGATGAGGGTATCAGCGGGGTGGGCATCGAAAAGCGCCAAGCCCTCAAAGACCTGCTTCGAACCGTAATCGGCGGTCAATCGGCCTTTCAGGCCGTCCTCGTCTACGATGTCAGCAGATGGGGCCGCTTCCAGAACCCGGACCAAGCAGCTCACTACGAGTTCATGTGCCAAGAGGCTGGCGTGCCTGTGGAATACTGCGCCGAGTCGTTCCGCAATGACGGGTCGGCCATGTCTGGGTTGATCAAGCACGTCAAACGCACGATGGCAGCCGAGTTCAGCAGGGAGTCTAGCGCCCGTCTGACGAGGGCGAAGATGGTTCTACGGAACCGGAGCTATTGGACCGGCGGCCTGCCCGGCTATGGCTATCGTCGGGCTATCGTAAATCCGGAAGGACTTGTGCTTCGGATCTGCGATCACCGGGAACGTGCCAGTGCTGAGCACTGCCACACTCGACTCGTATTCGGGCCTTCGACGGAGGTCGAAATCGTGCGCCGCATCTTCAACGACTTCCTCGCGCCCAGCGCAACATATACGTCGGTCATGGAAGCCCTGAACCGGGAGGGTATCCTGGCCGAACTTGGCGTCCGCTGGACACTTGCCCGCGTGCGGCAGGTTCTGACCAACGGTAAGTACTGCGGGAGGCTCACTCAAGGGAAGTCCAGGCATCGTCTCGGCGGTATTCGGGAGCCGGTGGATCAGCGCTTCTGGGTCGTCACACCCGACGCCTGCCCTGCGATAGTCGGTCCTGATGTTTTCGAGCAGGTGCAAGCCAAAATCCAGAGCGTCAGGTATCGGCCTTCGAAGGAGGAAATTATCGCCGACCTTCAGCGAGTAGCAGCGGAGAGGGGCAAGCTGAGCGACCGCGTTGTCCGGGACCACTGCAGATATGGTCACGTTGCGATAAAGCGGGCTTTCGGTGGTTTGAAAGGGGCCTACGAAGCTGCTGGTTATGTCCAAAGTCCAGTGCAGAAGGCGTACGCCGATCGCATCGAGCGAGCCCCTAAGGCGATCCCGGTGTCGCGCTATGAAACTGTCGAGCTGCTGGACATGCTTCGCAACGTTTTGAAGCAACATGGGCGCCTCAATACCGACCTCATCAACGCGACGCCCGGCGTACCAAGCCCTTCAACTTTCACCCGCCGGTTTGGTACAATTTCTGATGCCTACATAGCGATTGGCTATACTCCCAACGCCCAACAAACTTTGATGGCTGATCGGACCCGCAAGTGCCGCCGTCCGCCGTCCAGGGGCCTTCAAGTGGACCTGCGACCGTCATAAATGCGTAGATGCACGTGAGGCCGTACGATAGCTCCCCTGATCCTTACAGTTGGCGCACATTGCAGCCGCAGCAGGGTGCGAGCTCAATGCCCTGCTCTGACTCAAGGCGGCGGTTGGGAAGGTCTGCTCCTAGGCGACGGGGGTGACGCAACTCTTCGATCCGGCCTCTGACCCTGGGCATCCCGAAAACGGCCGGGGCTCGTTTCGATCCGCGCCTCCAACGGGCCGCGTTCGGCGCTTGTGGACGTAGGGCGGCGTGGCGTGGAGGACCGGCAGTGTCCGGCGCAGCGCCAGCCAAGCCTCGACCTCGGCGAGGTCCTAGACCACGGAACGCGGCGTGAGGAGGAAGCGCTTGGGGACCTGGCCGCTCCGCCCATCTCCCAGATGGTGCTGTCGGAGAGCGTCGTCGAGCAGATGCCGTCTTCCCCATTCTGCCGTCAGGACCAACTTGGCCCCGTCGGGCGCCGCGTGGCCGGCGCCGATCGCCGCATGGCCAAGCGGGAGGGTGGTACCTGACGCTAAATGGGGATCGATCGCGCAGATAGCAGGTTTCTAAAAATGTAGCCTATTAGGAAACAAAAAGATGGACAAGGATGCGGGTCGGCGCCATATCGATGACGTCGTTCTCGAGCGACGTTCCCTCCGGCCCAACAGGAGATTCCGATGGCCAAGACGACACTGAACGTGACGGTGACCTACCCGGCGGCCGGGAAGCCGTTCCAGGACAAGAGCGCCTCTCCGGCTGAAACCCTGGGCTCGCTCAAGGCGCGCGTCTTGGCCAAGTTCGGCCTCAAGGAGGGCGAAGAGGGCGGCAACCAGGTCACTTATGTGTTGATGCAGCACAAGGATCGCTTGGAGGACCTGTCCGTGACTCTGGACGTCCTCGCGGGCCACGCCAGCGCGCTCTCGCTGAAGCTCAGCCAGCAGATCGTCCAAGGCTGATGACCGTCGCCAAGCTCATGCTCGACGAAGATTTCGAGGCCATGGCGGCGGACGACGCGCAACGTTGGCGACTTGAGCGAAAGGGCGACCTCCAAGTGTGGGTCACCCTTTCGCCCGAGGGCCACGAACAGGAGGTGTTCACGGCCCGATTGGCCTGGACGAAATATTCCGACGATTGGCCGCCCAGCGTCCTGTTCGTCGATCCCGCGACAGGTGCGGTGAACGTTCCGTCAGCCTGGCCGACCGGCCAAGGTTTCCGCCCGCCGAACGACATCTGCGCGAACTGGACCTCGGAGGGCTTCGTCACTCACCCCGAGTGGAAAGCCGACCCGACCAAACGGCTCAATATGCACGGCAACCCGCTGCGATTCATCGTTGTGACCCTCCAGCACGAACTGGACTGCCACTTTACCGGAAGGTTCGCCCCCCGATGCTGAACACGCCACTTCTCTGGCGGCTGCCGGCCGCCGCTCTGCGGACCTCGCTGATCGAAATGGCGCCGGACGGAGCGCTGGGGCGAGAGGGTGTCGCCCTCTGGTTGGGACGACGGATGGCCGGCGTGGTCATCGTAACTCACGTCGTCGGACTTCGCGGTCCTGGCGTGGTCAAGACCCCTAACCATCTGTCGATCTCGGCTGAACTGCTCGACGACGTCACCGACGTGATGATCGAGAACGGCGTCTATCTGGTGGGCCAGATTCATTCGCATCCGAGCGACTGGGTCGAACTGTCGGACGCAGACCGGTTGTACGGTATCCAAGCGGCTGGATATCTGTCGGTTGTGGCGCCGAACTTCGCCCGGGACCCTGACACCCCGCCGGGCCGGTGTGGATTTCATGTTCACGATCACGGCAGCTGGCGTCGCCTCGGAACCTGGGAACGGGCGTGGAGGGTCGCCCTGACCGGCGGGACCGCGCCTCTCATCGTCGTGGGAGGAGGTTCCGATGACCGTTGATGATCGTTTCAGCCGTCTCACCGCTAGCGCGGCGGCGCTGGCGGACCCAGATTTCGAACCTCAGAGATTCGTTTCCGAACCTGTCCTGCTTACCGGATCGCTTGAGGTTCTTGGGACGCCAAATGGTCGCGACATGGCGCGAGATGCACTGCTTCTGCTCATGCGCACCACCAAATCGCTCGTCGTCGCCCTTCCGGCGGGGCTGAGCGATCTGGAAGCTGAGCTTCAAGCGTGGGCGCAGCAACATGCCTGGGACGAGGTTCCTGTCTTTCGGATTTTGCCGATCGATCTGACCCCATATGCGGCGATCCTGTCGATCGGCGGCCCGCCGCGGGCCAACCTGCCTTGGACGGTCATCACCTCGGACGGATGGAGCGTCCGCGCGAGCTCTACGGGCGCACCGGTCAGCCAGACATGCAAAATCCCCAACCCGGTCGGCGCTCTAGCAGCGGCCTCCTTGGGCGTCGGCGAAGTGTTCAAGCGTCTGCTCAAGCTGCGTGAAGACAAGGGTGCCCTTCTCGATGGGTGCGCCTTCTCGCTCTGGACCTATGATGCGGACCCGGCTTCGGGGCCCGAACTACCGGCGGTTCTGGAAGTGGATTTGCTTGTGGCTGGAGCGGGGGCCATCGGCAACGGCGTCGTTCACCTCCTCTCCCAGCTGCCGCTTCAAGGCCGCTGCGAGGTGCTGGACCGCCAAACCTATGGCGAGGAGAACTGGGGCACCTGTCTGCGGCTGACGCGGGCCGCTTCCACGGATTCAAAGGCGAAATTCCTAGCGGGCCTCCTCGGGCCGCAACTGACTGTCGAGCCTTTCGAGGGCGACATCGAGGCGATGCAAGACCGGACCGGGAGGTCGCCGGCGGTGGTCCTGAGCGGGTTCGACAATGTCGAGGCCCGACATGCGGTGCAGGATCTCTGGCCGACCCTGATCGTCGATGGCGCGATCGGCGCGCGGTTGGAGTGCAAGGTCGGCGCCCATCCCTGGCCCGGTCCCGTCGCCTGCCTGCGCTGCATGTATGTAAGGCCGGCGGGGGAGCGCGCGGAAGTCGTGCAGGCGCGGCTGACGGGGTTGGCGGTCGAGAGTCTTTCAAACTTGACGCGTGAGCTGTCCGAGGCGGACGTCGCCGCCGCCAATCCCGCCTCGCGCGCTTGGTTGTCCGCACGGATCGGCAAGCCAATCTGCTCGGTGCTTGAAGATGCTGCGGCGTTGTCGGCCGACGGCGTTGCGGAGGGGTTCCGTCCTTCCGTGCCGTTCGTGGCCACTTTCAGTGCCTGCATGATGATCACGGAGATGGTGCGCTATCAGACGACCGGCGCTGTAGGAGTGGTGCCGCAATACTTCCTCAGTCTCCTATGGGGCCCCGACTACGGGGACCACTACGAGGAGGACCGACACGCCGACTGCGTCTGCGTGACTCGCGCCGCCGTCATCGACCGGCATCGGGCCCTTCACAAGGCCGCCTGACGCTGTCCGCCGGGATTGCTCTGACCCGCGAACAGGTGTTTCCTCACGCGTAACGATTCAACGTGGCTTGGGCGGCGCATTGTGGAGATCAGTTTCTGCGACGCCCAGACCTGCGCGGTCTTCAACAGTCTTAGTGCGTTGCGCGCCAAGTACGGCGTCGAGGTCGCAGGGTCGATCGTCGTCCGCATGGGCGTGCTCGGCGCCGCGCCGGTCTTGGCGGCCGTCCCGCGCAAACCACCGGTCAGCCTGACTACCGAGGAAGGAACCTACACCGTGAGCCTCGCCCAATCCCGTCGACTCCGCTTCAGACCAGATCAGCACCCCGCCGGGATCAAGCTGTCAAAGATAACCGCCATCGAGATTCTCGGAGTAGAAGGGTGACCTGCGATCGCCCTAGGGGCGGCCGCCATGTCTGAGCGGCATATCTACCAACCCGACTATGCGGCAGCACCTGGCGTCTTTATCCAGGAGTTCTTGGATGAGCTGGACATTTCGGGCCGGGAACTCGCCCGGCGTTGTGGCCGATCGGCCAAGCTCATCGCCGAGATCATTTCAGGCAAGGCGCCGATCGAGCCTGAAACGGCGATCCAGTTGGAACGGGTCACAGAGACGTCTGCAGCGATCTGGATGGGTATGGAGTCCAGCTATCGCCTTCATTTGGCGCGCGAGAAGGAAGACGCTGCGCTTGAGCCACATATCGAGTGGGCACAGACCTTCCCGCTTAAAGAGTTGGCGAAGCGTGATCTGATCGACTTCCCGCAGGAAGGTTCAGCGATCGTCCGGGAAGTCCTGCAATTTTTCGGTTGCGGCAGTGTTGAGGCCTGCAGAGAGAGATTCGTCGAACTCCAGGCCGTGGCCTATCGTCATTCGCCGTCGTTCATGAGCGAGGAAGCGGCCGTACTCGCTTGGCTCAGGATCGGAGATTTACGCGCTGAGGACATATCGACGGAAGAGTTCGATAGAAGCGCGTTTCTTGCGGCGTTGAAGACCATCCGGAGCCTCACCCGGGAAACGATTGAAGTCTTTTTGCCTCAGATGCGCGAGCTTTGCGCCAAGGCTGGCGTAGTCTTCATTCTGGAGCAGGCTCTCCCCAAGGTCGCGCTCAGTGGCGTGTCTAGGTGGCTGACGCCGCGCAGGGCCCTGATTCAGCAGACCGCCCGGCATCTTTCAAACGACCACTTCTGGTTCACCTTCTTTCACGAATGCGCACATCTTCTGCTTCATAGTCGCAAGCAGATCTTCCTCGATGGGAACGGCATGTCCAATGTCGCTGCTGAGCTTGAGGCCGAAGCCAATGACTGGGCCTCCAATTTCCTCATACCCTCTGACGCGCTTACGCGTTTCATCACGCGGTTCAAGGGAACTTCGGATGAAGTCGTGGAGTTCGCGGAGAAGCAAGGCATCGCCCCAGGCATTGTCGTGGGCCAGCTACAGTACCGGAAGGTCCTGCCGCATGCGCGGATGAGCAAGCTCAAACAACGTTACACTTGGGCTGAATAGAGGGATCGATCCCCCGACCTAGAGCTTTGGCCGTGTCCGCGGATGTCGCCTCCGGGAGACCGCGGCGAGGTCTGCTATTGGCGCGCAGCGTTCCTAGCGGCCGCAATGGCTGGACGGCGAACTCGAGAACGAGGGGTCCAAGGGTCTCGCCTTGGTTTGAACCGGTTCAGGCGCGACCCGAGCCTTGTGACCCGTTAAGCGGCGATTGTTCGCGCGACCGTTTTTGACGCACCCGGTCTTTAAGCGTGCGAGGCTGCCATCCGGTACGGATTGCTCTAGGTTGTCGACAGGATTCGAAGGATGGCCGATCGCATGATCGCGAAGTTGAAGGTTGTCCCCCAGCAAGCGCTCGCGACGGACCCGGCGGTCGCTCGCTATGAGCTTGCTCGCATCAGGCCCTTAGCCCGCGCCTGGATCACCCAGACCCCTGAGCCCCAGCGCCGTGACACCGCGGCCCTATTCGTGCGCCGCGCCTTTGACCGGTTGAAGGATCTGACCGCGCCGGACGCGCCGATCCACCCGCCCTTCGCCGTGCCGTTCGGGACGTTGGACGCCGGCGGTCGCAGTCTCGCCGACGCCTTGGGCGGAGCCGCCGCCGAACTGCCGAGCGCCGAAGCCGTCGACAGCCTTTCATCCCTGTATTCGGTCCTGCTGCCGAGCCACGACCGATCGACGCTCGGCGCCTTCTATACGCCTGCGGCCCTCGTGAGTCGGCTCGTGGAGCTGGCCGAAGAGGCTCAGGTCGACTGGACGACGGCGTCTATCCTGGATCCGGCCTGCGGCGGCGGCGCCTTCCTGCTGCCGGTCGCGGCCCGGATCATCGAGGCTCTGCCGGATGCCACACCAAAGGCCGTCCTCAACCACCTCGGCCGTCGGCTGAAAGGGCTCGAGCTGGACCCCCACGCAGCAGGGTTCGCACAGACCGGCCTCGATCTCCTGCTGGCGCCTCTGACCCAACGGGCGGGGGTGGCCGGTCCCCGGTTGGTCGATGTTTGCGATACGCTCGAGCGACCGCCCAAGGCGGAGTTTGATCTGGTCATTGGCAATCCGCCCTACGGGCGTCTGCGGCTGACGGCCCAGCAGCGCCAGCGCTTCTCCCGCAGCCTCTACGGTCACGCCAATCTCTATGGGGTCTTCACCGACATCGCCGTGCAGTGGACCCGGCCCGGAGGCGTGATAGCCTATCTGACGCCAACCAGCGTCTTGGGCGGGCAGTATTTTGCGGCGCTGCGCCGCCTGCTCGCCGACGCGGCGCCCCCTGAGGCGATCGATTTCGTGCAGAGCCGACGCGGCGTCTTCGAAGACGCTCTGCAGGAGACGATGCTCGCGGTCTTCCGCAAGGGCGGCGCGCCCGAGCCCTTCCATGTACACTATGTCACCGTCGAAGCAGACGGCGAGGCCAAGCTTACCCGCAATGGCGCGGTTCAGCTGCCCGAGGATCGTGACGCGCCTTGGTTGGCGCCGCGGGTGCCGGAACAGTCTCGGCTGGCACAAGCGGCGGCGCGCATGCCGACGCGCCTCGCCGACTGGGGGTACAGAGTCTCCACCGGTCCGCTGGTCTGGAACCGGTTCAAGGACCAGCTCTGTGAACGCGGTGGGCGCGATCGGCACCCTCTGATCTGGGCCGAGGCCGTGAGCGCCAACGGCCAGTTCAGCTTCCGCGCCGAGAAGCGCAATCATTCGCCCTGGTTCCATGCTGGACCAAAGGACGGCTGGTTGATCGTCAAGGACCCCTGCGTCCTGGTGCAACGCACGACCGCCAAGGAGCAATCTCGCCGCCTGATCGCCGCTGAACTGCCGGCCGCCTTTGTGCGGACTCACGGCGGCGTCGTGGTTGAAAACCATCTCAACATGGTCCGCGCGATCGGTCGGCCTAGGGTGTCTGCGCAACTGATGGCCGCAGTTTTGAACAGCGCGACCCTGGATCAGGTCTACCGCTGCATCAGCGGAAGCGTGGCGGTCTCGGCCTTCGAACTGGAATCGATGCCCTTGCCGAGCGTGGATCAGGTAGCGCCGCTGGCCGACCTTCTGCACCAAGGCGGGGTCACGCCCGCGTTCGAGGGCGCCTTGGCCAGCCTCTATGCCGAGGCGGACGCATGAGAGCTTTGCTCGAGCGGGCCGAGATACAGGCGCGCCTCCAGGCCATATTTCCGGCCGGCGCGCCCCAACGCGCTTATCTGACCCGGATGCTGGCCGCGAGCACGGTTTTTACGGCCCTCTATGTTGGGGCGGTCGAGGGCGAGGATGGCTGGCTTGGCCCCAAACACGTCTACCGCATGACCGACCTTCAGGCCGCGAAGACCAGTGAAGAGGCGCGGCAGGCCTATGCGGCCGGCATCCTCAAGCCTAGAGGTTTCGTCGACGGGGCGCGCTGGTATCAGGACAATACGCGCGAACCCATTCGGGACGAGACTCTGCGCGAGGGCTTGGTCTTTGTGGGGGCGGTGATAGAGCGCACCGACCTGCCGACCACCTCGAGCAAGCCTCGCTATGCGCTGGGATCCAGCTTTGCGGATCTGTTCGCGCCCGACCTGTCGGGCGAGGCGCTGGACGCCGCCATCGCCGCTTGGCAGGCCGGACATATGAGCGCCGGCGCGTTGGCTCGCCTAGCCATCGTGAGGGGCGGCGCGGGGGCCGACAACGAGAGCGTGCTTCTGCAGTTTCCCAATGGCGAAACCCGGCGCATGTCGCCAGGTCCGAGCTCCCTGATCACCAAGGCCGTAGTCGAGGATTTCGCGCCGCGATTCCTGGCAGAGCCCGCCGTCGTCTTCATCTCGGAAAGCAGCGCCAAGGTGGTCGCCCGCTATGACGACCTAGCCCGGTCGATTGGCCTCAACATCGTCGCAGACAAGAATCTGCCGGACGTGATCCTCGCCGACATCGGCGGGGCTCATCCGCTTCTGGTGTTCGTCGAGGTCGTGGCGACCGACGGCCCAATCAATGAGCGTCGGCGCGTCGCCTTGGCGGAGCTGGCGCAGGAGACCGGCTTCCCGCTGGACCGGATCGCCTATGTCACCGCCTATCTCGACCGGGGCGGGGCACCTTTCAAGAAGACGGTTTCGACCCTAGCATGGGGCAGTTTTGCTTGGTTCGCTGCCGAGCCTGACCGCATCATGGAGTTCGCGAGCGAGCGGGCCCGCCTGTAGGCCCCCGGGTCACGTCTTCCACACGGGCGTAGACTTATGCGTTGACGGCTCGCGTGTGAACCGGGCAACGGGAGGTTGAGAGTCCAGGTGTTGCGCCGCACAGACGTCGGCGTTCAGTCTGGCCTCGACAGGGGGAGTAAGAGATGGCGCGAAGCCCACGTCCGCAGGACATCAGCTGGTTCTTGGACCTGCACGAAAAGTCCCAGCTCAACCTCGAGCCGCCCTACCAGCGCCGGAGCGTCTGGTCCCGCCGTGACCGCGAGTTCTTCATGGACACGGTCATGAACAATCTCCCGGCGCCGCCGGTGTTTCTGCACAAGACTCTCGACGAGAACGGCAAGTCGACCTTCCACGTCGTCGACGGCAAGCAACGCCTCCAGACCATCATTGATTTCCGGGCCAACAAGGTCCGCCTTCCGGAGGACTTCGCGGACAACAGCCTCCAGAAGAAGAAGTGGAACGATCTGGGCCGCGAACAGCGCGAACTGTTCTGGAACTATGAGATCGTTGTAGAACAAATCCCTGATGTGTCCGACGCTTCGATCAAGAACATCTTCGAGCGGATCAACCGGAACTCCCGCAAGCTGACGCCTCAGGAGCTGCGCCACGCCAAATACGACGGCTGGTTCGTCAACGCCGCCGAGGCGGAGGCCGAGACGGGGGAGTGGAAGCAGTTCGGCCTGATGACCCGCGCACGATCCAAGCGGATGGCGGACGTCCAGTTCGTCTCTGAACTGATGATCCTCACCCTTGAGAAGACCCTGCGCGGCTTCGACCAAGATGCGATCGACGATCTCTACGCCCAGTATGAGGACCTGGACGAGCAGCCGATGTTCGTCCTTGAAGATTTCGAGGCGGAGTTCGCAGCGATCAAGGCCTATGTGCTGGAGATGCTCGAGGCCGATCCGAGCCTGACCGAGGTCTTCAAGGTCCAGGGACATTTCTACACCCTGTGGTCGGTCCTGGTGATCGACCGCGCACGCCTGCCGGACGCCGCAGCGCTCGCGGGGCCGTATCGGCAGTTCCTGAACCGGGTCGGTGCGGCCATCAAGGCCGGCGCCAATCCGCCTGCGGTAGAGGACGGGGATGTGATCGCGCCGCTCGCCCAGACCTATGCGTCCAATCTGCGGGGCGCCAGCACGGATCTACCCCAGCGACGTGCGCGCCATGAGGCTCTGGTCGCCGCCCTGATCGACCTGACCTCCGGATGAAGATCAACAGTCGGGTCCGCGACCTGCACGAGGCGGCCGACGCCCGGTACCGGCGCCTCAGCGAAGAGGTGAAGGAGAAGCTCGCGCCGCGCTGTGACGAGCAGGGCTGGTTCTATCGTGCGCGGGTCAAGTCGCTCGAGAGCTTCGCGCTCAAACTCGAAACGGGTCGAATCGAAAACCCGTCTGCGCCCGAAGACTTCTTCGCCTGCACCGTCGTGGTCCAGACCCAGGCCCAGCTCCAGCAGGCCGAAGATCTGGTGCTTTCGCTGTTCGACCTGCACGAACGCAAGCCGCCGAATGATCAGGAAACCTACAAGGAGGCGTCGAACTTCGTCTTCGACGACCTTAGGCTCTATGTGCGTCGCCGGGAGTCCGCCAGCAGTCGCAACCAAGACCTCACCGGCCTTCAGTTCGAGGTCCAGCTCAAGACGATCCTCCAATACGCTTGGGGCGTCGCCACCCATGATTTGGTCTATAAGACGGATACGGTCAGCTGGCCCAAGAGCCGGATCGCCTTTCAGGTGAAGGCCATGCTTGAACACGCCAAGCAGGACGGCCGTACCGCCGATATCCTCAAGGTCATCGCCGCAGTCGAGCGGATCTGGCCGGATGACGCCTTGCCGGCCGACCGCAAGCGACTGGCCGAGAACATCCAGCTCGCCCTGCGGATCGGCGACAAAAAGGCTGACGATCTAGTCGAGCTGGTCGAAGCCGAGCGCCGTCGGGTCGGACTTTTGCCGCGCAATCTCTCGCCCTACGCCTTCGTGGTTCAAGCGCTCGCCAACAGCCAGGTCGTCAATCTAGAGCGCAAGCTTGAGCGCTCCGGACGCGCCAAACTCGTCGTCCATGACGAAATGGACCTGCCGGCTTGGATGGCCGTAAGCCATGACCGCATCATCCACCTCGGGCGCGACGGTCAGGCCTGAGCCTGCGTCATGACCAGCCACCGCTTCCCTGCGGGTCGATCGACTTGCTGGCCGAGGGCCGCGTCTGATCCGCGCAACAGGCCATGAGACTTCCTTACGCTGGAAGATACTCGCCTCATGCTTGACGACTTCGGCCCGCTAGGCTGAAGCGATGAAATCGACGCTCCAACCGCCAAACGAGCCCGGCCGCTGGACGTTGCTGGAGCATCTGGGCGCAACCGCGCTCTGGCGTCGCGACCGGACCGATCCGGTTCCGGTTACGATGTTCTACCCCCTCAACCCGCCGCTTCAGGGGCGTGTGGTCTATGATGAAGCCGAGGCCCGCCAGCTCTACTCGCAAATGACGCGCGCCGGCCGCGAACTGACCTAGTCTTCTGGCCTCTCGGGGTAGATCACCCCTAGGAGCTGATCGACCACGTCCGGTCCGTACAGAGGCCGGGGCGGACTCTGGGGGAAGTTGGGGGTCGGACGCAGACCGTTAATCGTGATCTGGCCGAGCCCGCCCTCGATCAGGGCGTTGACGACATCGAGCTCCTCGGGCCGCGGGTTGTGGGTCTTGTTGACGAGGCCGGCGAACAGATCACAGAGCTGGATGGCCGGGTGGAGCTCCGAGTTCGCCGCCAGGGTCTCTGTGACGCGCAAGGGGAACTCCATGGCCGGCCCGAACCCGCCGTGGTGAAACTGGGGCGGCACGTCCTGGGCCGTGATCAGCGCCCACATCTCCCGCTGGGCGAAGAAGTTGCGCGAGTCGTCGTGCAGGATGCGGAAGTCGTCAGGGACGGTTGCGCGCCAATGGGCGAGCGACGCCAAAACGCAGCTCAGCTGGATTTCAGCGGTGTCGGCGAAGTCGCCCATCACGTGGAACCGGTGGAACTGTTCTGCGCCAAGATGGGCGAGTCTGAAGAACCATTGCGTTCGGGGCGGTCCATTGTCCCTCATGTCCATCAGGGCGGCCTGCAGAACGGCCAGCTCGGCGTCGGACGGGTCGCGGGCGAAGCGGTAATAGGCGTTGGTCGCCCGGCCGTAGATGTCCTCCTCGCCGAGGGTGAGCTGATAATAGACCAGGTTGCTGAACCTGACGGCATGGGCGTCGGCGTAGAAATCGCGGCCGGCCGCGTGGATCAGGGGCTCGACCAGAAAGTCGATCATCTTCTGGAGAACACAGAACCGCTTGTCGACGACCCAGGCGAAGAGGCGGTCCGGTTGGGCGGCGAACTGCTCCACCAGCCGCTGGAAGCCCTGACGGTTGGCGGGTCTGCGCCACAGCGCTTGGAACTTGGCTTCGCGTCCCCGGAAGTTAGGAAAGGCGGCTCGCAGGAAGTCCGCCGACTCTTCATCGGTCAGAATGCTGGAGGCCACGCTGAAGAAGGGCTGGTCCGGATCCAGTAGCGCGCGGCCCGTAAAACCCGACTCGTCGAAAAACAGATCCATGGTCATCCGGAGGGAAGGGGCGGCGGTGGCTAGACGGACCACCAGCTCAAGTTCCGCGATCGGATGTCAAGCCAAGGTCCGCTTGTGGCGCGTTTCGGTCGGTCCGGTAAAACGCGTTGGGCAATAATCTGCTAGGACGACAGTGTTCACGAGGTTGGGCGTTCGCCCGGTGGTGTCGAGCGGGTTCCCGCTCTTCGGCTCGGCTTAGGACGCCGAACGTTGATGGCCGACGCGTCGATCATATTCTTGATGTGGGACGCGTAGTATTTCTCGATCATCTCGACGCTGGTGCGGCAGTTTTTGGCGATCTGGTAGATGTCAGCGCCTTCCATGAGGCGCATGGAAATGTAGGTGTGCCGCAGGCTGTAGGCGGTGCGCACCTGACCATCCCTGTCTCGCTTGAGGTCCAGTTCTTCCAGGACGGTGTTGAGCAGCTCGCGCGGGGTGCAGCCGAAGACCTTTTCGGTAGGCTTCGGCACCTTTGCCCCGACTGGCGTGTTCCGCTGTGAGAGGCGACGAAAGGGCTGCACAGCGCCGGGCATGCTCTTGCAGTAGCCCACGCCCCGCTTACCCCTCACCTCAATCTCCAGGATGCGCTCGCCGGAGTCTTCATCGAGAACGATCTCGACATCCCGGAACTCCAAGCGGCCGGCCTCGTCAGGGCGAAGCCCGGTGTTGACCATGAACAGCACGTAGTCGTGCAGGCGTTGGGATTCGAAGGCCCAACGCCCCCGATTGTGTCGGGGGTTGGCGGCTCGTTCGCGTGTGGCCTCGTAGAGGAGCTTGTACTCGGCCGGGGAGAACCATGCCCGATGGACGATCTTGCCAGACGTTTTGTACGGGGTCGAAAGGTCGGGGAGGATGGCTAGCCAGCCGTGTCGATTGGCTGTCTTCAGGACCTGACGAAGCGTCACGATCTCATGGTGCAGAGTGGTGCGCGCTGGTCGCTTCGGTTCGCCGGTTTTCGGGTCGAGCCGGGATGTCATCCGGTGAACCCGGTACTCCTGCACCAGCCCGGGGGTGATCTCGCTCAGCAGCTTGTCGCCGAAGAAGGGGTAGAGGTGAACCCTCAGTCGATCACTGTGACCCTTGACGTACTCTGGGTTCCGCTCCCCCAAGGTGAGGGCTTCGTACTCGCGCACGAACTGCTCTCCGCCCTCCCTGAATGTCTTGCCTGATCGCTTAGGGGCGATGCCGCCGCCGAAACGGTGTTTGCCTTGAAGGGTCAGAAACCAATCCTCGGCGAAGTCCTTCGCCAGAGCGAGGCTCTCTTGCTTCGTAGTGCTGCGGAATTGACGGCCGCCGACGGACGCCGAGCACTGCCAGTGCGGGCTGTTCGGCCGCTTGAAGACTTGGACTTTGCCGCCGAGAAGCGCGTTTCGAGTGGTCATCGACAGGGCCTCCAAAATGCGCTGTTTGCGCTAGCACTGCGCTAGGCGCCTGCCGCACCATAGGGCCAGAAAAGTGCTATAAAATCAACGTGCCTTCGGTAAAACTGACGTGATTGACGGGCTTTTGAGTCCGGCGCGTCTACCAGTTCCACCACGCCCGCACAGGCCGGTTGCTCGCTTTGGCAGGCGCGCTTGGTAGCTCGCGTGGTCCGATCAGGTCAATCGCGTTCGGCGGCGGCGGCGGCGGCGCGTCGGGCCGCGCGTTCCTCGCGCTCGAGTCGGGCGGCTTCGCGTTGCCGCGCAAGATCCTCGGGCGTCTGGTAGCCGGCGACAACGTAGTTGGCCTTGAAGAGCACCCGCTTCACCGGCACCGGCGAGCCCGGCTGAGCCACGTTTTGCACCCGCGCCCGGCGGGCCGCGTCCAGCGTCGCCTGACCGAAGCGGCCGTCGCGGGGATGTTCGGACTCGATCGTGCAATCGCGCAGCGTCCCGTCGGGATTGCTCACACAGGTCGCAACGGCGAAACCGCGCGCATAGTCCGTGCGGGGAAACCGCGGCGTCGGCCGGACGGCCCAGGTCAGGTCGGTCGGCACGCCGTCTTCCTGGAGAGCGTCCAGCTCGGCGTCGCGCGGATCGACCAGCGGCCGGTTGCAGGTGGTCAGCGTCTGGTCGATCGAGCCCGATGAGGCCGGCAGGGTGAGGTCGTACATCAGGTTTCGGCCGTCGGGCGCGCCGCGGGGCACGAGTATCCGCAGCCGACCGCCTTCCCTGAGCTCCCGCGCGAACGGAGCCGGCAATTGACTGACGGCGATGGTGTCGTCGATCCCGACGCTCCAGTTGTACGACGTCAGTTCATCCTCGCCGAACGCGATGCGCAGGGGCCGGTTGGAGACGCGGCCGGCGGGCGGCAGGCCGGTGATGACCGCCTCGAACCCGCCGTCGACGCAGCGGGTCGCGATCCCGACGCCGTTGTTGAACTGGGAATATGCGACCATCAACTTCCGTCGCTCGTCATTCACCAGGTCCCAGTCCTGCGAGGCGTCCTGGGCGAGGGCCGGAAGAGCGACCGCGCAGGCGAGCAGGGTGACGAGGGGACGCTTCATGGGAACAATCCGGGCTGGCTACTGCTGCAACCTTCTGTGGCGAAGGGCGGCAGGCGTCAACCTTGGCGGCTAATTCTCGGGCATCCGGAATCGCATCGTGAACTGGACGACCTTGCCGACATCGCTGAGGTCGCCGGGCGGCAGTGCGACACTCGAACTTCGAGCAGCGGCAAGCGCGTTGCGGCCAAATCCAAGGCCCTCCGGGGCTTCGTACAGGATCCGGCATTCCTCAAAGCGACCGCTGGCCGGAACGATGCAGGCCATTCTGACCGAAGCCAGCCCAATGTTTCGCATGGCCCCAGCCTCCGGGTACTCAGGCAGCACTTGATGCGCCCAGGTAACGGTTCCGCCTGCCCGGGGCCGCAAATCCCATTCATCGGTCAGTGACGCGCCACAGGCGGAAAGCACCCGGTCCAGCGCTGCGCCGGACGGCGGCAAGGTCAGACGGAATCGCAGCGGCCGCTCGCCGGTCGCGACAGGTTCGATCCGCACGTCCAGATCGCCACCCGCTCGTAGCTGGCGGGCCAGCCGGTCCGGTTCGGACGCCGACAGCACAGGCAGTCCCGGCTGGGTATGCCAGGCCTGACGTTCATCAGCGATCCCGCCAGCCGTAACCCGGACGGCCCTGATGGCTTCCGTCGACAGCGGCGTTCCGGTCAGCAGAAAATCCAGCACACCGGCCTTGCAGCGCAGGGCGAGTGCGTTGTCGCCGAAATCGAGACTGGCCAGCGTCAGCTCCTGGGCGGGATCGACGGCGAGGTCCCAGTCCTCGGCCACATCCTGTGCAAGGGCAGGTGAGGCCGTGGCGAACAGGATCGCCAGGGCCATGCCGAACACCGTGGAAAACTTCATGCTGTCGCCCCTCCCGCGCGCCCGCTTCGGGCCGCAGACGTGGCCAAACCTTAATCCGCCCCGCGCATCCGTAAAGCGGCGCAGGCGCCTCTGGTCCCTGAAACGAAAGGCGACGCGGGATGAGACGATGGCTGACAATCGCCCTGGGCGGTCTGGTGTTGTCCTGTCAGGGACCGGCGGCGGTGCTGGCGGGGGAGACCTATACCGCCGCGACCGTCTGCTCGATGGCGCCGAAGATGGAGTGGTGGTGGTCGTCCAGCATTTCGATACGGACCGTATCACCGGCCTTGAGGAAGGGGGTCTCGGCCTTGCGGCGCTGGATGGTTTCGACCGTGCGGACCTCGGCGATGCAGGAATAGCCGAGGCCGCCCTCGCTGACCGGCTTGCCCGGCCCGCCGTCGGCGTCGCGGTTCGAGACCGTGCCAGAACCGATGATGGTGCCGGCGCACAGGGCGCGGGTCTTGGCGAGGTGGGCGATCAGGGTGCCGAAGTCGAAGGTCATGTCGACGCCGGCGTCGGCCTTGCCGAAATCGGCGCCGTTCAGCTGGACCGCCAGTTCGCCCTTCAGCTTGCCGTCGGCCCACCGGTCGCCGAGCGAATCGGGCGTCACGAAGACCGGCGACAGGGCCGAGGCGGGCTTGGACTGGACGAAGCCGAAGCCCTTGGCCAGTTCGGCCGGGATCAGGTTGCGCAGGGACACGTCATTGACCAGGCCGACCAGCCGGATGTAGCCGAGGGCCTCTTCACGGGTCACGCCCTGGGGCACATCCCCGGTGACGACGACGACCTCGGCCTCGAGGTCGCAGCCCCAGCTTT
The DNA here is from genome assembly GCA_002343425.1 of Brevundimonas sp. UBA2388. GTDB lineage: Bacteria > Pseudomonadota > Alphaproteobacteria > Caulobacterales > Caulobacteraceae > Brevundimonas. Next base: position 18,791 of record DDSO01000106.1, on the reverse strand, counting down.
CGTCGGCCAGCGGGATGGGATCGCGCGGGGCGAGAAAGCCGTCGGAGCCGCCCTGGTACATCAGGGGATCGGTCCAGAAGCTGTCTGGCATTTCCGCGCCGCGGGCCTGCCGCACGAGGGCGACGTGGTTCACATAGGCCGAGCCGTCGGCCCACTGATAGGCGCGGGGCAGGGGCGCCGCGGCCTCGCGTTCGTGGAACCGGCCGCGCGGCACGCCGCCGTGTTCAAGGCTTTCGGCCAGGGCACGCAGGTCCGGCTCCAGCCGGTCCCAGTCGTCGAGCGCCGCCTGCAGCGTCGGGGCGATCAGGAAGGCGTCGGTAAACCAGGCGAGGTCGTTCGAGACGATGACGAGGCGGCCGTCACGGCCGTGCTTGAGCGAGGCGAGTTTCATGGCCCAAGGCTTAGGCGGTTTCTCCGGAGGACGAAACCGGGTTTTCAGTGTCCGCCGTGCGAGACCTTGCCGTGGCCGGACGACTTGTGCGCCGACCCGGGGTTGGACAGTTCGGCATGGGCGTCGCGCAGCTCGCCCACCCGGGCGGCTTCATCGCGCCAGTGCTGGTTGAAGGCGGCGACGGCGAGACGCAGGGCGTCTGTCTGCTCGCGATGGCTCAGATCGCCGATGGTCGGAGGGCTCGGCGGGGGGGTAGGCGTCGTGGTCGCCGGCCCGCCGATGGTGACCACGGTGACGCTCGCCGCTGCGGCCGCCGCCGCACCGCCGCCGCCGCCTCCACCGCCGCTTCCGCCGTGGCCGGACTCGCCTTGGCCAGCGTCGCCGCCCTGGCCGCCGGCGGCCCGCTGCGGAGGTTGGCCGCTGCCGCTGCTGCCGCCGCCGCCGGGCTGGACCGGTCCCTTGCCGGCGATGGCGTCGTCCAGCTTCTTGATCCGGGCGGAAAGCCCGCCGGCGAGCTTCAGCGTCTTGCCCAGCCGTTCGTCGATCACCTTGCGCAGGGCCTCGGCCTTCCCTTTCAAGGCGTTGTCATCCGCGCCCATGGCGGAACGCGCCGCGTCATGGATGGCCTTCCAGATGGCTTGGGCGGCGTCGGCGCGGTGGCTACGGGAGCGCGCCCCGAAAAAATAGCCGGCGAACAGCGCCGCGGCGATCAACAGAAGGATGGCGCCCCAGAAGAACGGGTCGGCGCCGATCATGATCGTCGGATCCAGCGGAGCATTGGCCGGGTCGGCGTTGGCGAAGTCTGCGCCGTAGGACATGCTGCTCCCCTTCGAAGGCCGTGAACCGTTCGGGGCGCATCTTGCGCCCACCGCTCCGCTTGGCAACGACAAAGGTTAACGGCGCGATCGATTCCCGTAAGAGGCGATTCTCGGGAGCGATCAGCGCGGCGGGGTGATCAGGGCCCGCGCTTCTGCTCCTGTGCGGGAGCCCGGGTCGCGAACCTCGATCTCGACGGCCACCGCGCCTTCCGGTTCATGAGCCCAGAGATAGCGGCGCTCGACCTCGACCTCGCGGCCCGACGGCGCGATGCCGATGAAGCTGTCGCCCCAGGGCGTGATCTTGACCAGTTCCGGCCAGATCAGGCTGCAGGCCTGATCCAGCTCCTCGATGGCCATGGCCGACAGCTCGTCATCGCTCACAGCCATCGCCGTACCCGACCGCGATAGGCGTCATAGTCCGCGCCGAATTTGGCGGCGAGGTAGCGTTCCTCGCGCTGGATCACGAACTGGTCGACCACCGCCAGACACGGCAGCAGCAGGAACAGGGCCAGGGCGCTGTCCATGGCGATGGCCAGACCGACATAGCTGATGGCGAAGCCGAGATAGATGGGATTGCGGCTGAAACGGTAGGGGCCCTCGTGGATCAGAACCGTCGATGGCTTCCAGGGCTCGACCGCCGTCCCCCGCCGCCGGAACAGGCCCGCCGCCCAGCCGTCCAGCATCAGACCGCCAACGATCAGGACCAGAGCCACGCCGCGGCGGATCGGAATCTCCAGACCGAGTCCCGCCGCCAGCCAGCCGAATCCGCCCTCGATCGCTTCCGGCCGGGCCCCGACCGTCGCCAGACCCCAGCCGGCCAGCAGGAAGCCGAGGTAGATCAGCGGCGGCGGGGCGATGACGCCGGGGGTGTCGGGCTTGCTCATCAGATCGTCTGTCCCTGCGGCGCGGTGAATTCGGAAGCGGCCGCGTCGCCGGTGTTGATCACCTCCGACGGTTCGAAGATCAGCACCTCGGCCTCTTCGTCGGCGGCGGTGCGGTGTTCGACGCCGCGCGGCACGACGATGAACTGGCCGGGATCCAGTATCTCGACGCGGTCCCGGAACTCGACCCGGAACCGGCCTTTCCAGACCAGGAACATCTCGTCGGCCTCGGCATGGCGGTGCCAGGGAAAGACGCCCTGCACCTTGACCAGCCGCACGTCCTGTCCGTTCAGCTGCGCCGCGACACGGGGCCGCCAGTGGTCGGAGAAGGCCGCGAACCTGTCGGCGAGGTCGATGGTCGCGCCGGTGGTCACGGGCGGAGGTCCTCGTCGCCATAGATGGCCACGGCGGCGGGCGAGGCGCTGGAGGCGGCCCCGCGATACATGCCCGAACTGGTCATGGCGAAACCGGGCTGTCCCTGCAGATCCATGACGATGACGCCGCCGGAACCGCCCAGCGCCAGGGCGTCGTCGACCTCGGCCTGGGCCGCGGTTTGGGTCGCTGACCCGGTGGCGATGCGGGCGCAGATGTCCCGGGCCACACTGGCGCGGATGTAGTATTCGCCGTCGCCGGTCGCCGAGACCGCGCAGCCCTCACGGTTGGACGCATAGGTGCCCGCCCCGATCACCGGCACGTCGCCGACCCGGCCCCAGCGTTTGGCGGTCATGCCGCCGGTTGAGGTGCCCGCCGCGAGCCGACCCTCGCTGTCCAGCGCCACCGCGCCGACCGTGCCGAACTTCCGCTCGTTCAGGGGCGGCGCCGGCAAAGTGCTCTCCGCCATCGGACCCGGCGCGCCTGCCGGCCGTTCGGGGATCGGCAGGTTCTGCGCCCGCAACGCCGTCTCCAGCCCCCGCCAGCGGCGCTCGGTGAAGAAATACGTCGGATCGACCTGCTCCAGACCGACCGAGGCGGCGAACGTATCCGCCCCCTCGCCGATCAGCATGACGTGCGGCGACCGCTCCATCACCGCCCGCGCGGCGGCGATCGGATGGCGGGTGGTGGTCAGGCCGGCCACGGCCCCGGCCGTCAGGTCCGAGCCGTTCATCACGGCGGCATCCAGCTCGTTGCGCCCGGCGGCGGTGAAGACCGCCCCGCGCCCTGCGTTGAACAGCGGGTCGTCCTCCATCAGCTCGATCGCCGCCTGCACCGCATCCAGCGAGGACCCGCCGGCCGCCAGCACCGCCGACCCGGCCTCCAGCGCGCGATGCAGGGCGGCGCGATAGGCGGCGTCCTGTTCGGGCGTCAGGCTGGCGCGCTCGATGACGCCGGCGCCGCCATGGATGGCGAAGGACCAGCGCGGCGCGTCCTGCGCGACGACGGGGGCGGCGGAGAGGGCCAGGGCGAGAGCGGTGACCGCCATGGAAAGGCTGATCGGTCTCATTGCCGGTATCCTCGGTTTGAGCGATATTTGAAGCATGTCAGACGTGAAGGACATCGTGGTCCCGAGGCTTGAGGGCATTTACGCGCTGCTTGTCCGCATCCAAACCGACCTGAGCAACATCAGGGAAGACACTCGGCACATCAAGGTGAGGCTGACCTCGCTTGAAGCCAATACGAACAGCCTGAACCGGCACATCGATCATTGCGGCGATCGCCTTGAGAGGATCGAACGTCGGATCGATGTGATCAAAGTCTGAGTTCTTGCGCGGTCGCAAGGGCGTCGCGTTTGTCATCCCGGACGTCGCGAAGCGGCGATCCGGGACGGTATCCGGTCTCCAATATTGGCCTCCCGGAAATCGCAGCGCGATTGTCCGGGAGACGGGTGGGTTCCGCGCTGTGTCCTGACCCGTCTCCCGGCTCGCTGCTCGCGCAGCGTCCGGGAGGATGAAGTTCTGCGCTCTGGCGTCCCGGCTCTCCCCCCGGCCTTCGCCGGGGTTCGGCCGGGATGACAAGGCACCGGGATCCGGCCCCTCAACTCAAGGCCTGACCGCAGCAAGGGCAGCCGGAGACCTCGATCCCGAACAGGGCGCGGATGCGGTCGGGGGTGAGGGCCTCCGCGGGCGCGCCGACCTTGATCCCGTCCGGTCCGACCGCCAGCACCCGATCCGCGCGGGCGGCGAAGGGCAAGTGGTGGGTGGAGGCGATCACGACGCGGCCCTCGGCGGCCAGGGCCCGGATCGCGGCCTCGACGGCCTGCGCATGCGCCGGGTCCAGCAGGGCCAGCGGCTCGTCCAGCAAACAGACCGGCGCATCCTGCACGAACAGCCGGGCGATGAGGACCAGCTGTTGCTGGCCGCTGGACAGGCGGTCGAACGGGCGGTCGGCGAGGTCGCCTACCTCCAGCCGGTCGAGCGCGCCGCGGGCGGCGTCGAGGTCGTCCGGCGTCAGGCCCGGCGACCAGCGACGCAGATGGGCGCGGCCCAGTGCGGTCAGGTGCAGAACGGAGAAGCCTGCGGACACCGCGCCGGGCGGCGGCAGCCAGGCCGGTGCGCCGGCATCGACGATCGCGCCCGCAATTGGCGGCAGCAGGGCTGCGAGCGTCTTGAGCAGGGTGGTCTTGCCCACACCGTTCGGACCGATGAGGGCGAGAATTTCGCCGGGCTCGACGGTCAGGTCGAGCGGCGGCAGGCGGAAGGTCTTGCCCCGCCCGGCGACCAGGCCCTTGAGCCGCAGACCGCTCATGACCGCCTCGATGTGGCGACGAACAGGATCAGGAAGGCCGGCGCGCCTACGGCCGCGGACAGCAGGCCCACGGGGATCTCCGCCGGACCGAAGGCGGTGGCTAGCCGGTCGATGACGAGGGCGAACAGGGCGCCGAGCGCCATGGAGGCGGGGATCAGCCGCCCGGCCCGCTCGCCGACGATCAGCCGGGCGGCATGGGGCGCCAGCAGGCCGATCCACCCGACCACGCCCGCCACGGCCACCGCCGAGGACGTCATCAGGGCGGCGGCGGCGAGGGCCAGCAGGCGCAGGGGCCGGGCGGGCAGGCCGAGCGACCGCGCCTGCTCATCGCCGAGCGACAGGATGTCGAGCCGGAAACCCAGCCAGATCAGCACGGCCGCGCCGAGGCCGACCGGGATCAGCGCCCCGACCGCCTCGGTCAGGGTCGCCCGCGTGAACGAGCCCAGCAGCCAGTAGGTGATCGACGGCAGTTGCGACCATGGGTCGGCGGCGATGACCACGAGGCCCAGTCCGGCCGAGGCCAGGGCTCCGGCCACGACGCCGCACAGGATCAGGGCGAGGCGACCGTCGCCGCTGCGGGTCAGGGTGGCGCAGGCGACTGCCAGCCCTCCTGCGGCGAGGCCGCCGACAAAGGCCGCGCCTTGCACCAGGGCCGCGCCCGCGCCCAGCAGCAGCGCGAGGGCCGCGCCGAGCCCTGCGCCGGACGAAACGCCCAGCAGGTCGGGCGCCGCCAGCGGATTGCGGAACAGGATCTGGAACCCCGCCCCCGCGCCGGCCAGCGCCGCGCCGCAGGTCAGGGCCGCCAGCAGACGCGGTCCGCGCAGGGCCAGCGCCAGTTCGGCCTCGGGCGAGCCCTGTCCAATCACGGCGGCCAGAAGAGCGTCCGGCGCCACGCCGAGCGGGCCGGTCGCCAGCACTGTGAGCGCGCCCGCGAAAACCAGCAGGACAAGGCCGGCCGGGAGCAGGGCGGCCCTGACCCGGGTCACCGGATCCACTGCGGCAGGGCCACCTCGACCGGCGCCATGCCGTACAGGCGCCGGGTCAGGCCTGCGACGGCCATCTGGGCGGCGCCGGGATCGGCCAGCCAGGCGCAGGCCAGCAGGCGGTTCACCGAGGGCGGCCGGTCGATCCAGCCGAACGGGTGATCCGGCAGCAGCAACAGCCGCCGGCGCTGACCGTTGCGGCGCGTGCGCCAGACCGGATCCTGCCGGACGGCGGCAACGAATTCCGGGCTCATCGTAACGAGCGCTTCCGGGTCCCAGGCGGCGACCTGTTCGCGGGTGACGCGGCCGATGTCGCGCGAGTCCCCGGCGACGTTGGTCCAGCCGGCGCCTTCCAGGACCTCGGTGGCCAGGGACCCGAGGAAGCCGGTCTCCAGCCCGTCGGCGCCGCGCGCGTAGTAGAAGGCCGGTCCGGCCGGGGCCCGGCGCCAGCGGTCGAGCACCGCCTCGGCCTCATCGGCCAGGCCGACGGCGGCGCTGCGAACGTCCAGCAGGTCGGCGGCTTCGCGAATCGCTTCGGGAATTCTCGTCAGGGCCCCGTCGATCAGCCGCCAGTCAACGCCGAGACGAACCTTCATCCGGTCTCCCAGGGTCTGATTCTCGGGATCGGTGTCGCCATAGTCGATCACCAGTGCCGGCTTCAGGGCGGCCAGCGCCTCGAGATTCGCGGGCCGGCCGCCTCCGCCCAGCGCGCCCAGCTCCGGCAAGTCTGCGGCCATGGACGGCAAGGCAGCCAGCGCCTGCGACGAAGGCTTCCTCGGCCACCCGGCCAGCCGATCCCGCGCCACCGCCCAGATCAGCAGGGCCGCCGGCTGACCGGCCGCAACGACGTTCCCGGCGCCGCGCGGCGACGCCGGGCCGCAGGCCGCGAGCGTCATTGCCGAGGCCGCCCCGATCAGCGCTGACCGCCGCGTCTCCGTCATCACACCCGTCCGATCTGATTCGGCGTCATCCTGCCGTCTGGTCCGGCGGCGCGCCACCTCACAGCCAATTTACCCTTAACACTTGTCCGGTCTTGCTCCGCGTGCTGCTTATGCGGCCTCGCGCGTCAGGTGGGGCGCAGCAATATGGGAGTGAGCCGTTGAGTACGACGGACAACGGGGGGGCGGTGACTGCCGGGACCCGCAAGACGTTTTTGGGACACCCGCGAGGGCTGGTCGTCCTGTTCTTCACCGAGATGTGGGAGCGTTTCTCATTCTACGGCATGCGGGCGATGCTGACGCTGTATCTGATCCAGCATTTCCTGTTCGGTCCGGTCGAGGCGCAGGGCATCTATGCCGCCTACGGAGCCCTGGTCTATCTGCTGCCGGTCGTCGGCGGCCTGATCGCTGACAAATATCTGGGATCGAGAAAGGCCGTGATCATCGGCGCGGTCCTGCTGGTCGCCGGTCACTTCACCATGGCCTTCGAGGGCTCCGGCGCACGTGAGTTCCTCACCATCGGCGGCACCGAATATGCGGTCGAGGTCGAGGGCCGGAACACGGATCGTCAGCTCTACGCCGTGACGGAGTCGGGTCGCGTGCCGATCGCCATTACGCCCGAAGGGGTCAATGTGGTCGATGTGGCCGGGCAACCGGCAGGCTCGGGGGCCCAGGCTGCAACAGCCGCGACCTTCCCGTCCACGGTCACTGCGGACGGCTACACGACCCGGACGGTGCGGGATCCTTCCGGCGAAATGACGCTGTTCCTCGCCCTGTCCCTCATCATCGTCGGCGTCGGCTTCCTGAAGGCCAACATCTCGACCGTCGTCGGCCATCTGTACGAGGAAAACGACCCTCGCCGCGACGGCGGGTTCACCCTGTTCTACGTCGGCATCAACCTGGGTTCGGTGCTGGCCACGGGCCTGTGTTCCTATCTCGGCTTCACCTATGGCTGGGCCTATGGCTTCGGTCTGGCGGGCTTCGGCATGTTGCTGGGGCTGATGACCTTCCTGCTGGGCCAGTCGTGGCTTGAGGGGCGCGGCGGTCCGCCGAACCCCGAGAAACTGGCCGGGACGAAGTTTCTCGGTATTCCGCTGGAGGCCACCTTCTGGATCCTCGGCCTGATCGCCGTCTTCCCGGTGTGGCTGCTGATGCAACGCCACGAGCTCATCTCGACGGCCCTGCCCTGGCTGGCCGGGGTCATCTTCGCCGTGGTCGTCGGCTACACGGTGATCAAGCTGAAGGGGGCCGAGCGCGCCCGGATGCTGGTCGCCCAGGTGCTGATCTTCTTCTCGGTGCTGTTCTGGGCCCTGTTCGAACAGGCGGGCTCGTCCCTCACCCTGTTCGCTGACCAGTCCACGGACATGCCCGGCTGGTTCAACGCCGGCTACACCCAGATGTTCAACCCCGGCATCATCGTGATCTTCGGGCCCATCTTCGCGGCCCTGTGGGTCTGGCTGGCCAAACGCAACAAGGAGCCTTCGACCCCGGTCAAATTCTCCTTCGGGCTGATGTTTGTCGGGATCGGCTTCCTGGTTCTGGCCTGGGCGGCGGCGACGCAGGGCGGGGTCGATTTCCGCGTCCCGCTGTTCTTCCTGTTCCTGACCTATTTCTTCCACACCATGGGCGAGCTCTGCCTCTCGCCGGTGGGCCTGTCGATGATCACCAAACTGTCGGTCGATCGTCTGGTTGGCATGATGATGGGCGTCTGGTTCCTGTCCAGTTCGGTGGCGCACATCGCCGCCGGTGTGATCGCCCAGGCGACCGCGACCGATACCGTCGCGGGCGTGGTGACCAATCCGGCCCTGGCGCTCCAGACCTATGGTTCGATCTTCGGCACCATCGGCTGGACCGGCGTCGGCGTCGGCGTGGTGCTGCTGGTGCTGTCGCCCCTTCTCAAGAAGGGCATGGCGGGCATCCGCTAGCCCGGCCAGAGGCTGAATACAGGAAGGGCGGAACCATCAGGTTCCGCCCTTTTTGGCGCGTGAGGGTCGGCGCGCCGTCAGTTTTGGGGGTGTGGGGACGCCTTCTTCAGAAGGTCTTTCTTATCTGGATGAACAGCCACGGGCTCATCTGCGTGCGGCGCACCTCGCGGAAGGCCAGGGGGGCGGTGTCGCGGGGACCGGTGTATATTTCGCGGTCATAGCCCCTCGTCCTGTCACTGGCGTTGCCCAGGTCGACCCGGACCGTCAGGTCGCGCTCCGGCTTCCACTGGACGAAGGCGCCGACGCCCGGCTCGGCGTAGAAGGCGCGGACCTCACGGACGCGGAACGCCCGACCCTTGTCGACATTGCAGCCGTGGTCGAAGCCCCACGACCAGCGGCCCCCCGCCAGGTCCTGGGTGAAGTTCACTCCGCAGCCGAAGGCCTGATTGCCCTGGAACCGGCGCTCCTCGCCTGTCACCGGATCGAGCACTGAGGTCGAGGACCAGCTGGCCCGCGTCTGGAAACGGCCGTTCGGAATACCCAGCCGGTCGGTCGGCAGGGTCAGGCGCAGCTGGAAGAAGCGGGCGGTTCCGTCGCCGATATTGCCCACCCCGTCGAAGCCGCCGGTCAGGGGGATGACGTCCACGACATCCTCAACCTCGGCATACTGGTAGGTGGCGTCGAACACGCCCTCGCCCCAGAAGCGGCGCTCATAGATCGCTTCGATGACCGTCTGCTTCTGAGGCTCCAGATCGGGGTTGCCGCCCTCGACCTGGCCGATGTCGATATCGGCCGAGGCGATGAAGTCGCCGAAGTCCAGCTGGCCCACCTCGCGCTCGGCGCGGAAGCGGAACTGGTGGCCGGTCCACGGCGTCCAGGTCGCCTGGATGCGGGGCTTGGGATAGACGAAGGACTTGGTCAGGTCGCTGTCGCCCGACTGGCTGATCTCCGACACCTCGACGCGCAGGCCGCCCTCGATGGTCAGGGTCGGGTCGGGCCGCCAGGTCGCCTGTCCGAAGACCTCGCCACGCAGTTCCTCGACCTTGACCGAGGAGGACGGGAGCGGGATCGGGATGCCGTTCTCTGAATAGGCGGTCGCGCTGTCGATAAAGTTGTAGGCGACCTCGCCCCCGGTCTCGAACGACCAGCGGTCATTGGGGCGGAAACGCAGGATGGCGCGGCCGATGGATTCGCCCGAGGTCGTGTTGGCGGTGAAGGTGGAGCTGTCGCCGCTGCTTTGCGAGACGCCGGTGTAGTCCTCGGTGGAGTACCGCTGCAGGCCGGTCAGCTCCAGGCCGGTGCGCGCGCTGAGGTCCAGGGTCCAGTTGACGCCGAGCTCGCTGTTGACGTCGTTCGCTTCCTCGTCGTTGAAACTGTCGACGCCGGCGCCCGTGCGGATCAGCAGATCCTGCGCATTCTCGTTGCCGAACCAGCCCAGCAGGCCGTTGACGCGCAGCAGGCCGCCGCCGATCCGGCGCTGGACGGCGCCGGTGGCGCGCAGGTTCCGGATCCGGTCCCACAGCACCAGATCGGCGTCCTGGATCAGATTGCCGGCCGGGTCATAACGGCGTCGGAAGCCGTCCCCGGTACCGTCGGTGCGATCGGAGAAGCCGCTGATCGAGCCCTCGATCTGGTCGTCGCCCTCGCGCCGGGAATACCGCGCCGAGAGCACCGGGCCGAGGTGGCCGTCGGGATAGACATAGGTGTTGGTCTCGACCACCCGCTCGGTCGTCACCGTCCGGATCAGGACGACGTTGGCGACCACGGACCGGCCCTGCATGTCGATCCCTGGCGCGCCTCCCCGGACCAGTTCGACGCGGGCGACGCCGGCGGCCGAGATGCGGCGCAGGATCTGGTCGAGGTTGTCACTCTTGGTCGAGGGCCGGCGGCCGTCGATCAGGACGTTGCCGGCCGTGCCCGCAAGCCCGCGTGTGCCGCTGTCGCCGGATTCGAAGGCGAACCCCGGCAGGCGGGCGATCATGTCCAGGGCCGTGTCGGGTCGGGCGTCAGCGAAGAAGACCGGCTCGAAGACCAGCACGCCCTGCTGGGCGGCGCCGGCGAGCGCGCCCGGGACCGGCGCGGTCTGGGCCATGGCGGGGCCGCCCAGCACGGCGCACGCGGCCGCACCGGCCAGCCAGATCGCTTTGGTCATACATCCCTCTCACTGCTGGGCGAACGGTGCCCGGCGACCGGCCGCGCATACAGTTACAAGCTGGACAGGTGCATTAAATCGCTGACAGGCTTGGGGCGGCGGGATGACCGGCTATCAGAACGTCTTGCGCACCCGGATTTGCCAGAAGGTCCGCGGATCCGTGGGGCGCTGTTCGGTGAAGGCGATGGGCCGGGCGAGCGACCGGTCGGCGAAGACCGTGCGTTCGACCTGGAAGTCGTTCCAGACATTGACCTGGGCACGGATGGCGAGGGTCGGCGTCGGCTTGTATTCGATGTTGGCCTCGAAATAATCGCTGCCGGTGAAGCCCGAGATCTGGTCCGGGGCGTAGTTGAACTGGCGCATGCTCTCGAGATAGGTGACAGCCCAGTTGATCTTCCAGGTGGTTATGTCCTGGGAGATGGTGAAGGCCGGTTGCGAAGGTCTGACCCCCGAAATCGGCCGCTCCTGACCCGAGGTCGGGTCCGTCACCGCGGTGTCGTTCCAGGTGTTGCGGAACTGGAACTGACCGCCGGAGAAGCCGGTCCAGTCGAGCGGCAGGACGAAGTTGACGGCCAGCTGATCGAGGGTTCCGTCGCCGATGTTGCCGACCGCCGAGAGACCCTGCGGCAGGGGTAGTCGGTCGATGACGCCGATGATCTCGTCGTGGCGGTAGCCGATGGAGAAGATGCCGTCGCCCAGGAACCGGCGCTCATAGGTGAGTTCCGATATCCAGCGCTCCTCGGGTTCGAGGTTCACATTACCGCCGAACAGCTGTTCGTCTTCGAGGTCCGCGCCGGCCGCGAAGTCACCGAAGTCCAGCTGGCCGACGTCGCGCTCAAAGCGGAAGCGGACCTGGTTCTGCGGCCGGGGCGTCCAGGTCAGCTGCAGGCGGGGCTTGGCGTAATAGAAGCTCTTTTCCTGGTCGGCGTCTCCGGACTGGGTGATGGTCGAGGCCTCGAGACGCAGTCCGCCTTCGAGATTGAGGTCGGGCCGCACGCGCCAGGTCGCCTTGCCGAACAACTCGCCCCGGGTTTCCTCGACCATGATCTGATCGGACGGCAGGGGAATGTTGACGCCGCCGTCGGTGAGCGCCTGGTCGACCTCCAGCATATTGTAGGCGATTTCGCCGCCGGCCTCGAGCGTGAGGGCCGGCGAGCGTTCCCAGCGCACCAGTGAGCGCAGGATCGTTTCTGACGCATTGCCCTCGGAGGCGAAGCGTTGAAGCGGTCCGGCGACGCCGTTTGTCGTGGTGACAAAGGTGGAGGCGTTCTCGAAGTCGTTCCACTCGCGGATGAAGCGGGTTTCGGACGTCAGGCCCGTGCCCATCGGCCGGGTGAAGACCGCGCCGACCTCCCCGCTTGAGCCTTCTTCCGCGAAGCGGCTGTCGCGCAGAATGGTCGGCCCCTGCTGGAGGCTGTACTGGCTGTAGTCATTGACGCCGAGGCGGGCGGTCAGGTCGATCTTTCCCCCCATGAAGGCGTCGGCGAAATTGACCCGCACGGCCTGGCCACCCCCGGTCTGGTCGTCGAAGTAGCCCTCGTCGCGGGTCACGACGCCATTGGCGTCGCGACGGACGACCCTCCCCACGCCGTTGGAATCGTTGATCGCCACGCCGTCGGCAAGGGTGAAGCCCCAGACCCGGTCGCCGTTGCGGCGGGTGAATTGGTACTGGCCGAAGCCGCGATCGGTGCCGCCCTCGAAGAAGGCCATATTGGCCGTCAGGATCTGTTCGGTGCTGGCCTGGCTCCGGGTGATGACGTTCACGACGACCGAATAGCCCTGCATGTCGATGCCCGGAGCGCCGCCCCGGATCAGTTCGATGCGCTCGACCTGGGGAACCAGGGTGCGGGACAGGACCGACGAGCCGGTGTCGTTCTTCGATGCTGGTCGCGAGCCGTTGATCAGGATGTTGCCGACCGCGCCCTCGAACCCGCGCGAGCCGTCGCCGTCCTGCACCGAAAAGCCGGGCACGCGGCTGACCATGTCCAGGGCCGTGTTCGGGCGCTGGCCGGCGAAGAAGTCGGGGGTGAAGACAAGGACGCCCTGCTGTGAGGCTTCAGCCTGGGGCTCGGGGGCCGGCGGCGGGGGAGTCTGGGCGGACGCGGCGCCGGCGCTCAACAGGACGGCCGTCGTCGCCAGCAGTATGGTCTTGGTCATTGCAGGATTCCCCTCGTCGTGTGACGAAGGTGTGGCGTCCTGTCGCGCCGCTCTCCAGTTACAAGACAGACAGGTGGATTAAATATCTGACAGATTACGCACTCGTAACGAATGTGTTCTGAAAGAGGCCGCTTGTTACTGAATGTTGATCAGGTAGGGATTGTATAGTCTTGAAATCGACTGTCGCCATTATTGCTGTCTTCGTCATTCTTGTGGGCAGCGCGACCTTCCCGTCGCCCGCGTCGGCCCAGACGCCCGAACCCGCGGCCCAACTGGACGACATCGTGGTTCAGGCCCGCCGCTCGGGCGCTCCGATGTGGACCGTGACCCGGGGCGACAGCACCCTGATCCTGGTCGGCGCCATCACCGGTATTCCGCGAGACCTCTCCTGGCGTCCTGAAGAGCTTGAGGCGGCGGCGGCGCGGTCCGACCAGATCCTGTCGCCGCAGGAGGGCCGGGCCTCGGTCACCGACCTGCTGCGGGTCATCTGGCGCGCCCGCACCATCGGCCTGATGCCGCAGGGACAGACGACGGCGGACTATCTGACGCCGGAATACCAGGCGCGGCTGGAGGCGATCATGGCCGCCGACCGCAATCAGGACTGGCGGACCAGAAGCCTGTTGTTCGTCGGCTTCGACCTGATGCAGGACAAGGCCGGCTATACCGGCCGCCGGGGCGGCGAGGACGCCATGGATGTGATCCGGCGGGCGGCCCGACGCGCGCGGGTGCCGGTCCGGCCGGTCGGCACGGTCCGCGGCGATGAACTGGTCGACAGTCTGATCACCGCCCCCCAGACGGCCCACGTCCCCTGCGTTGAGGCCGCCATCGCCGCGGCCGAACGGGGGCCTGACGCCGCGCGCGAACGGGCCGAGGACTGGCGCGCCCTGCGCGTCGCCGACGTCGTTGCCTCGCCGATCGACCGGGCGCTGAACCAGTGCTGGCCGTGGGGCGACCCGGAGATCGCGCCGCAGCTCAGGCAACAATGGGCGGCGGCGATCGAGACGGCGATGATCTCGCCGGGGGTGACCATGGGAGTCGCGCCGATCCGCCTGCTGGCGGATGAAGGCGGGGTGCTGGACGCGCTGGTGGCGCGCGGGTTCGAGGTGGTGGGGCCGGAGTGGAAGTGAGTGGCTAGTGGCTAGTGGCTANNTAGCCACTAGCCACTAGCCACTAATCCCTCAGACCGCCGTACCCCCCACCGTCAGCCCCGCGATCTTCAACGAGGGCTGACCGATGCCGACCGGGACGCCCTGACCGCCCTTGCCGCAGACGCCGACGCCGGGGTCGAAGGCGAAGTCGTCGCCGATCATCTGGACGTGCTGAAGGGCCGTGGCCCCGTCGCCGATCAGGGTCGCGCCGCGTACCGGAGCCGTGATCTTGCCGTCCTCGATGAGGTAGGCCTCGGTGCACTGGAAGACGAATTTGCCGTTGGTGATGTCGACCTGGCCGCCGCCGAAATTGGCGGCGTAGAGACCGCGCTTTGTCGAGGCGATCATGTCGGCCTGCGAATCCTTGCCGCCCTCCATGAAGGTGTTGGTCATGCGCGGCATCGGCATGTGGGCGAAGGATTGGCGGCGGCCGTTGCCGGTGGCGCGCGCGCCCAGCTGACGCGCCGAAAGCCGGTCGTGCATCAGCCCGACCATGATCCCGTCCTCGATCAGCACGGTGCGCGAGGTCGGCGTGCCCTCGTCATCGACCGACAGCGAGCCGCGACGGCCGGCGATGGAGCCGTCGTCGACCACGGTCACGCCGGGCGCGGCCACCCGCTTGCCCATCATGCCGGTGAAGACCGAACTGCCCTTGCGGTGGAAATCGCCCTCGAAACCATGGCCGATGGCCTCGTGCAGCAGCACGCCGGGCCAGCCCGCGCCCAGCACCACATCCATTTCGCCCGCCGGGCAGTCGACGGCCTCGAGATTGACCAGCGCCTGGCGCAGGGCCTCGTCGACCTGCCATTGCCAGCGGTCGGGCGCGATCCAGGTCTCGAACCCGGCCCGGCCCCCGGCCCCGGACGAGGCGCTCTCGCGCCGGCCGTCCTTCTCGACGGTGACCGAGACGTTCAGCCGGACCAGCGGGCGGATGTCGGTGACGCGCCGGCCGTCGCCGCGCAGGATCTCGATATGCCGCCGCTCGCCGACCATGCTGGCGGAGACCTGCACCACGCGCGGATCGCGGGCGCGGGCCCAGGCGTCGATCTCGGCCAGCAGGGCGATCTTGTCCGAAAAAGCGGGGGAGGCGAGGGGATCGATCGGGGCGTAGAGTTGCTGGTTGGTGGCGCGGGGCGCCTCGGCGATCATGCCCGCATGGCCGGACCGGGCCAGTCCCGCGCTGTCGGCCGCGCGGCGGATCGCCGGGCCGCTGATCTCATTGGCGTGGGCGTAGCCGGCCGTCTCGCCGGCCACGACCCGCAGGCCGAAGCCCTCGGAGGCGTCATAGGCGGCGGATTTCAGCCGGCCGTCGTCGAAGACCAGTGATTCGAGCTCCGACCGTTCGAGGAACAGTTCGCCGTCGTCAGCCCCGGTCAGGGCCTCCTGCAGGATGGACAGGGCCTCGTCGGAGCCGACGTCGGCGGAATCGAGAATCGCGGGCAGGGAAACGGGGACGGTCATGGAGCCTAAGTAGGGGCTGACCGTCCCCGCGTCACCGGGTGTCCGTTCGCATTCAGTCCTGGTTGACCTCGCCCCAGCCCGTGACGGACTGTTCCAGCTGGGTCGGGGTCCGGGTCAGGGTGACGTCGCCGCGGCCCGAGACCTCGATATTGGCCCGGCCCGTCGGGCCGACGCGGGCATCGCCGCGACCGGTGACCGAGACCCGGGCATCCGTGACGACCAGATCGTCGAGATCGGCGTCGCCCGAACCGTTGAGGGTCAGCCCCAGGGCATCCGTGCGTCCCCGGGCCCGCACATCGCCGGAACCGTTGATGGTCACGTCCAGCCGGGGCTGGTCATAGTCCCGGATCGAGAGGTCGCCGTTGGCGCCGGTGTCGAAGCGGGTGATCGACGGGGCGGTGACCACGACCTTGAGGGCCTCGGTGGCGCTCCAGGCATGGATGCCGTTGCGGTTCCAGCGGATGTAGCCCCGCTCTTCCTCGTCCTCGTCAAAGCCCTCGAGGCTGAGGCGGCCGTCGCGGAGACGGACGCGATCGACCATGTTCCTGGGGCCGGTAATGGTAACGCCGGCCTCGTCGCCCTGACGATAGACGACCTGGCCGGGCATCATCAGCGACAACTGGTCGCCGCCGGTCCAGGCGAGGGTGCGGGTGACCTCGGGGTCGACCTCGCCACGCTCGAAACGAATGCTGCCGTCGCCCATCGGGCCTTCGGAGGCCACCCAGACCCAGTCGTGGGCTCGAACGTCGTTGCCGACCAGGGCGACCGCCCCGCCGATCCCGACCAGGGCCAGGACGAAGCCGACGCCCGTGATAACCAGAAGATTGCGGATCATGTCAGTTCCTCCCCCAGGCCTGAGGCTGGTTGTCGAGCGCGGGCTTGAGCACGCGGTAGTGAAGACGGGCGTACCAGACGGTGGCGTCGATCAGCCATTTGGTCAGGACCGCCATCAGGCCGCCCATGAACAGGCCCAGCCCCATCAGGCCGACGCCCAACAGGATGGCCGCCAGAACGCCGCCGGGCGCGCCGAGGAAGGGTCCGACGACGAGGATGGCTCCGCCGGCGAGGAAGACGCCCACGCCGCTGACCAGTACGGCCAGCACGGCCCCGAACACGGGGAAGACGATCGGCAGCAGGATCAGGATGTCGATCGCGCCCAGGCCGATCAGGCCGAAGATGGCTCCCGCCGCGGCGGAGGGATTCTGTTCCTGACGCCAGCGCTGGGCCCCGGCTTCGGCGCGCAGCTCGCGGGACAGGCGGTCCGGGTCGCCGAGCGCCGCGGCCACTTCGGCCTCGGAACGACCGGCGGCGGCCCCATCCTCGAAATGGATCTCGTAGTCGGCGGCGATGTCGTCGGCGGCGGCGGCCGGCATGCCGACCAGTCCCCGCCTCAACCGGCCCATGAATTCGGCGCGGGTCATTGTTCAGCTCCCCTTTCGGCAGTCTCGTCTTCGGTGGTCCGGGCGGGCGCGGCGGATTCGGCCGGCGCGGCCAGGATGGATTCGACCGCGCGGGCGAAGGCGCCCCACTCGGTCGTCTGGGCGGCGAGCGCCCGGCGCCCGGCGTCGGTCAGGCGATAATATTTGCGCGAGGGCCCCGACGGTGATTCGACCAGATAGGTCTCGACCTGTCCGTCGGACTGCATCCGCCGCATCAGCGGGTAGATGGTGCCCTCGCCCATGTCGATCGCGTCCGACAGGGTCGAGGCGATCTCATAGGCATAGCTGTCATGCCGGTTCAGCAGGGCCAGGACGCAGAGCGTCAGCACCCCCTTCTTCAGCTGTATCTCGATTGTTTCAGGCACTCCGGGCCCTCCTTCTGATGGCCAAGACGTATCGCAAGGTATCTGGTCACGCAAGGTAGCTGTCATAACATGACGTGGAATTAATCCAGCGACGGAATGTCCTGCGACGCTCAATCCGACGGCAATCGCTTGGCAAGCGCCGGAGGGGGCGATATGGACCGCGCGAAGTACCGCTGCGGACCGCCGGGTCCCGGCGATAGTTTGCGATTCACTCGCAAGCGTTTGCGGCGAAACGGTTTAATGAGGATATCTCGCATGGGGATGGGCACGCGGGCCCGGGTAATCATCGGCGGTGGCATCACCGCCCTGAGCCTGGCCGTTTTCTCCGCTACGCCGACGTGGGCCCGCCCGCTGGTCGGTCAACCGACGGACGGCGCCCTCGGGCTGCAGCCGTCGGCCTCGCCGCTGAAGGTTGAGGCGACCTTCTTCCACGACATCATCCTGATGCCGATCATCACCGGCATCTCGCTGCTGGTGCTGGGGCTGCTGATCTGGATCTGCATCCGCTACAACAAGAAGGCCAATCCGGTTCCGGCCAAATGGAGCCACAACACCGCGATCGAGATCGTCTGGACGGTGCTGCCGGTGCTGATCCTGGTTGGTATCTCGCTGTTCTCGTTCCGCCTCCTGTTCGCCTATCACAACATGCCGACGCCGGACCTGACGGTGAAAGCCACGGGCAACCAGTGGAACTGGTCCTATGAGTATCCGGACCAGGGCGTCGCCGAATACGTCTCCAACATGCTGACGGAAGAAGACGTCGCAGAGCGCGGCATGCCGCACAGCCTGTATCGCCTCGCCGCGGACGAGCCGATCGTCGTGCCGGTCGGCAAGACGGTGCGGGTGCTTGTGACCGCCACGGACGTGATTCACGCCTTCGCCCTGCCGGCCTTCGGTCTGAAGATCGATGCCATCCCCGGCCGGATTAACGAGACCTGGTTCCGCGCGGACCGCACGGGCGTCTTCTACGGCCAGTGCTCCGAACTGTGCGGCGTCGACCACGCCTTCATGCCGATCCAGATCAATGTCGTCACCGAGGCCGAGTTCGCCGCCTGGGTCGCCTCCAAGGGCGGCTCCATGACGCCGCGTACGCCGGATCAGGCTCCGGGCGGCACCGCCGCCCAGGTCGCCGCCGGCACGACGGGCGCACCGACCGCTTCCGACGCGGCCGTCCCCGTCGCCGCCCCCGCTCAACCCGCAGCGCCCGCCACGGCTCCCGCCGTCGCTCCGGCCGCTCAGTAAAGAACCGCGAGAGCCCCACAGATATGGCCACCGCAGCCGAAAACCTCGCCCACGACCACGACGGGCATCATGACCACAAGCCGGGTTTCTTCACCCGCTGGTTCCTGTCGACCAATCACAAGGACATCGGCACCCTCTACCTGCTGTTCGCCATCATGGCGGGCCTGGTCGGCGGCGCGCTGTCGGGCCTGATCCGCTGGGAACTGGCC
>DDSO01000066.1:983-9340 GCA_002343425.1 Brevundimonas sp. UBA2388 | reverse complement strand
GTGGACCAACGAAAAAGGGCGGCTCTTTCGAGCCGCCCTTTCCGTCTTGATGCCTCCGGGTCTTACCAGGGGCGATAGTTCAGGCCCACGAAGAAGCGCGTGCCGTAGGGGTCCTGGCTGCTGATCAGACCACCACCGAGGTAGGGGCGCTGTTCGGCATCGAACGCGTTGACCACACCCATGCGGACCGAGAGGTCGTCCGCGGCGTTCCAGCGCACCGTGAAGTCGTGACGGGCGAAGTTGCCGGTGTCGTAGGTGTTGAACGGACGCGTGTCGAGGTTGCCGAGGTTGTCGCGGAAGTTGGTGCTGTCCTGGGCAGTCTGCCAGTCCACGCTCCAGTTGACGCTCCAGATGTCGTTCGGCGACCAGGTCAGCGACGACGTCAGGCGGACACGCGGGAAGAAGATCGTGCTTCCCACTTCCGTACCGTCGGTCGGATCGGCGACGTTGGTGAAGTTCTCCTGCTCGATCAGCCACAGACCACCGACGCGGTAGTCGAAGCGACCCCAGTTGCGGCCGAACACTTCTTCGGTGTCCAGCGAGTAACGGGCCGAGAAGTCCAGACCACGGGTGGTCAGGGCCGCCAGGTTGACCGGCTGCTGGATGAAGCCGCCGATCGGGTCGCCGGCGGGAGCGCCGACGCCGAACGGGATGGTCGGGTTGTTGCGGAACACCGAGCCACAGGCGTCGGGGTTCAGCGAGGCGCCGCTGACGCAGGCGGCCGCAAGGGCAGGCGCGTTCGGGAACACGATCACCCGCGACAGTTCAATCTCGTAGTAGTCGAGAATGATGCTGAGGTTCGGGAACCAGCGGGGCTGCAGCACGGCCGAGACGGTGAAGCTTTCCGACTCTTCCGGCGTCAGGTCGACGTTGCCCCGGATCACGCCGGCGATGCCGGAGGTGTAGATCGGGTTGAAGTCGTCCAGGTTGGTCGCGGTGGCGCCGGCGAAGTCGAAGGAGAAGCCGGCGGCCGTGGCCAGAGCCGTACAGTTGGCGATCCGGTTGGCCCGGACTTCGGGGTTCTGCGCGGCGATCTGCAGGGTGGTGCAGGCGTCAACGAAGGCGTTGGCGAACGTCTGGCTGGCGGGAGCGAAGTTTTCCGACAGGTTGGGCGCGCGGAACGAGGTGTTGAAGCTGGTCTTGAACGCGATGTCCTGGATCGGACGCCAGACCAGGTTGATGCCGTAGACGTCGCCCTCACCGGCGGTGGTGTAGTCGAACGAACGGTAGGAACCGCTGAGTTCGGCGTACTCGCCCAACCAGCTGTCACGGAACAGCGGGATCGAAAGTTCGGCGAACCATTCCTTCGACTCGTATTCGGCGGCGGCGAAGTCGGCGCCGGTGTTCATGAACAGCAGGCGATCGCCGGTGCTGCGCGTGCGGCCGAGACCTTCGGTGAACTCCCGGCGGTATTCAGCGCCGATGGCCATGCCGATCTCGCCGGCGCCCCAGAAGTCCCAGAGCTGGCCGGAGATGACCGCCAGGCCCTGATCCTGCTGGTTGACGTGCGAGACGTTGATGACCGCATCGACATAGTCCAGGGCCGCCTGGCTCTGGTTGCCGTCGCCGAACACGTTCAGCGGCTGGCACTGGTTCACCGCGGCGGCGAACTCGGCGTTGGACAGGGCAGCGTTGCCGCCTGGGAAGTTGCCACGCACATAGTCGTCGAGGTCCCCGAAGCCCGGTGTCAGAAGGTTCTGGGCCGCGATCCGACGTGCGCGGCAGACGATTTCGCCCGGCCGGCCGTTCACGATACCGGCGGCGTCCACGACTGCGTCAGCGGCGAGGGCGAAGCGTTGGACGTCAACACCGCGCTCGAAGTTGATGTTGGTGGCTTCGCCCGAGGTCCAGGACAGATCCCAGTCGATGTTCTTGATGAAGCCGACCTGATCCAGGTCGCCGCTCAGGGCCAGGACGTAGCGCTCGATTTCACGCGTGTTGTCCTGGCTGCGTTGCGGGCCGAACATCGAGTGACGGGCCCACTGACGCGAGACCGCCGCACCAGCTGCGGTGCCTTCCGCGTTGGCGTTGGCGGTCCAGTTCTGGACCATGTTCGCCGTGATGGCGTCCTTCACGTTTTGCGGCAGGAAGGCGTTGTCCGAATAGCGCAGGTCGAACTGCGAGACTGCGCGGATTTGGTTGGTCCATTGCGGGTTGGCACCGGACGTACCCGGAGTTTGGTGCAGGAAGATGTCGAAGAAGGTCGGCTGCGAGATGTCGAAGGTGTCTTCGGTGATGTACTTGTACTCGACCGACAGGTCGATGTTGTCGGTGACCGCGAAGTTGGCGCCGACCTGGTAACGCTGCGAGGTCGATTCCGGAACGCGGGTTTCCTGGCCGAAGTTGTTCGGGTTTTCACCGTCGCCACCGATGTTCAGCGTCCGGTTCGAGCCGACATTGCCGATGCGCTGGCCGAAGTTGGCCAGACGGGCGGTGGAGCCTTCATACCAATAGGTCTTGGTGGGATCCAGGCTGTAGCAGTTGGCGCTGGTCAGAGCGGTACAGCTGGCCAGCGGCACATCGGGATCCGTCAGCGGGCTGGGGCGCTGCGAGTTGGCGAGCGTGGTCTGACCCCAGCGCGGACGCGACAGGGTGCGAACGCCGCTGAACACCTGGTTGTCGAGCATGCCGTCGTACGGCGCGTTGGTCGGGTCGGCGTCGATACCGACGAAGGCATGGGCGGCGCGGAGCCAGTCGATGTCCATGCTCTCGACCATGTCGATGTCTTCGTATTCAGCGAAGGCATACAGGTTCAGACGGTCGTCAAACAGGTTGGTGCCGATCAGGGCGGAGATGCGCTTGTTGGCCTGACCGTCCTGGTTGATCATGCCGTAGTTGGCGTCGATTTCCATGCCTTCGAAGTCGCGACGCAGCTGGAAGTTCAGCACGCCGGAGACGGCGTCGGCGCCGTAAACCGACGAGGCGCCGCCGGTGACGATTTCGATGTTCTCGATCAGCAGACGCGGGATGGTGTCGACGTCGACAGCCAGGTTGCCCGCAGAGGAGCCGACGTGGCGACGGCCGTCAACCAGGGTCAGCGTCCGGCCGGTGCCGAGCGAGCGCAGGTTGGCGAAGGACAGACCACCGTCGTTCAGGTTCGAGCCGGTCGTGTCCGAGGGAACCAGCGAGTTCGACAGGGCGGGGATGGTGGCCAGGTAGTCGACGACCGTCGACTGACCGGTGCTCAGCAGCGCTTCACGCGTCACCTGGATGAGCGGGGTCGGGGCGTTGGTCGGGTCACGACGGATGCGCGAACCGGTGACGACGACTTCGTCGATCTCGGTCGCCTGCGAGTCGGACCGACCCTGAACGTTGACGCCCGGGAGCTGGTCCTGGGCGAAGGCCGGAGCCGTGACGGCCATGACGCCCGCGAGGATCGTCGTGCCAAAGAGGTACTTGCGCTTGAGAAGCATGGTGATTGGGCCCCAACCGTTGTGGATGCAATACGCAGCGCCCGCCGGACGACGGATTCTGCTTCGGACCTTCACGCTAGCAGCAAAGCCGGCAACGGCAAGGGATTGTGGCCTCTTGGCGACCAATCCGGCCCGCGGTTGTTACAATCCGGACACAGTCTCGCCACGTCGGGGAAATTTTCCGGCGGCATCTTGCGCCGGGCGGGCGTGGGTCAGAGATTCTCGCGCAGCCAGCCCGCCGCGCGGGCCACAATCCCGCCGCGATGGACGCGGGGCGCGTCGGCGGCCGAGATCTGGCGGGACATCAGCTTGCGGGCGGAAACGGCTTCGCGCGGCCCATAGGCGGCGCGAAGCAATACGCCGGCCGCCGAGCAGAAGGCGGGACCCGAGGCGGCGTCGGCCAGGTGGGGCGCGCGCTGGGGCTTGCCCAGCCGCACGGGCCGGTCGAACACCCGGATGGCCAGCTCGCGCACGCCGTTCAGCTGGCTGGCCCCGCCGGTCAGCACCAGGCCCGCACCGGGCTCCAGGCCCACGCCGGCGTTGCGCAACCGATCCCGGAGAAGCTCCAGCGTCTCCTCGACCCGCGGGGCGATGACGGTCTTGAGCATGGCGCGCTGGACGAAGATCGGGCCGGCCGAGGCGTCCTCGCCGCGCGGCGGGGCCTCCAGCATCTCGCGATCCTCATGGGCGTTGGCCATGGCCGAGCCGTGCAGGGTCTTCAGCCGCTCGGCCCCGGCCCGCGACGTCGACAGGCCCCGGGCGATGTCGGCGGTTACGTGATCGCCGCCGACGCTCAGCGATTCGATGTGCAGCAGCGACCGCCCGCCCCAGACCGCCGCAGAGGTCGAGCCGCCGCCCATGTCGATACAGACACAGCCCAGGTCCATCTCGTCGTCTTCCAGCGCCGCCAGCGACGACACCACCGGCGCCGCCGCCACCCCCTGAAGATCGAGGTGGGCCAGTTCCAGACAGTGGCTCAGGCCGTTGAAGGCGCTCTCGGCCATGGAGACGACCAGCAGGTCCAGTCCCAGCGAATGCCCCTTCATCGAGCGCGGATCGTGCACCCCCCTCGCCCCGTCCACCGACCAGGCGATGGGCAACACATGGATCGGCCGACGGTTGGGCAGTCTGATCTGCGCCAGCGCCATGCCGATGGCCCGCGCCAGGTCGGCGTCCCCGACCGGCGTGGCGCCCAGCGAGACCCGGGCCTGAACGCGATGACTGGCCATCTGGCCGATGGCCGTGGTCACGACGACGCCCGAGACCGGCGAGCCCGCGGCCCGCTCGGCGCGTTCGACGGCGTGACCGATGGCCTGGGCCGCCTCGTCCATATTGACGATGCCGCCGCCGCGCACGCCGCGCGACTGGACGTGGCCGGCTCCCGCGACACGGATGGTGCGGTCGGCGTGGCGCACGCCGTCGGCCTTCATGATGAAACAGGCGACCTTGGACTGGCCGAGGTCGAGCGCGGCGACCACGGGCGCCCTGCCCGCCTTCTGGCCCGTGCTATCCACAGACTTGTCCACAGACCGTCCGGTCATACGTCGTCCCCGCTCTACGCTTCGCCGGCGGAGGGCCGGACGGCGACCTCCTCGGGCGTTCTAAGGTCAATGCGGGCGAAGCCCAGCTCCAGCAGCCGCTCGCGCTGGTCCAGCGCGTCCAGCTGGATCAGCGCCGCCTCCTGGTTGGAGGCAGGCAGCTGGATCAGGCTGCCGTCCTTGAGCCGCAGGTCCCAGCGGCGCTCGTCGACCCGCACCAGGGCCTCGACCCGGCTCGCGAGGCGCGGGCGCTGGGCGATCAGGGGCAGGACTTCGGAGGCCGCCTGTTCGGCGCCCTTGCCGACCACCAGAGGCAGGTTCGGATAGCGGCCGGCGTCGGCCCCGGCGATGACCTGCCCATGACTGTCGATGACCTGGTTCACGCCGCCGGTCTGCCAGACGGCCAACCGGTCATGTTCGATGACGTGGACGATCAGGGTGTCGGGCAACAGGCGCACGACCCGCGCAGACTTGACCCAGCCGATCTGTTCGACCCGTTCACGCACGGCGTCGAGATCGATGGAGGTCATGGGCTGGTGGGCGGAAAGCTGCACGGCCTGCTGGATGGCCCGCGTCGCCTCGGGGCTCTCGCCCTCGATGAAGACCTTCTCCAGCTTCAGGCCCATCCCGGCGGTCATTCCGTCGATGCCCTGGCCGATCGAGGCGCCGATCCGCTCGGCCCGCGCGCCCGTCGCCAGAACGCCGGCCAGCAGCAGGGCGCCGGCGGCGATGGAGATCACGACTGCGCGGGGCGACAGATCCAGCCGGCCCAGCGCCGCCATCTTCCCGGGCGTGGCCTGGGCGTTGCGCGGCACGCGGCCGCGTCCCTGGGATTTGGGAGCCGCGCCGCGTTTTGCAGGCTGGTTCGAACTCTGTCGCCGACCGCCGCGAACTACCGCGGGCATGAGGCGTCCTCCACCATCCACCGTACCAAGGCTTTGTAGTCCATCCCCACATGGGCGGCCTGCTCTGGACTGAGCGAGGTCGGGGTCATGCCGGGCTGGGTATTGACCTCCAGAAGGACCAGTTCGTCCTTAACATCGTCATAACGAAAGTCGGATCGCGAGACGCCGCGGCAGCCCATGGCGGTATGCGCCAGCTCGGATTCCCGCAGCGCCGCCTCGAACACATGCGGCGGCAGAACCGCCGGCAGCACATGGCTGGAGCCGCCCGGGGCGTATTTGGCCTCATAGTCATAGAAGCCCTTGGCCGGGGTGATGTCGGTGATGGTCAGGGCCCGCGGCCCGGACTTCTCCCCAAGAACCGTGACCGCCAGCTCCTTGCCGGCGATGAAGGGCTCGACCATCACCTGTTCGCCATAGGTCCAGCTCGCCTCGCCCGGCGCCGGGCAAGGCGGCTCGCCCTCGCGCACCAGATAGACGCCGACTGACGACCCCTCGGCGTTAGGCTTGAGCACATAGGGCGGCGGGATGACGTGGGTCCGCGACACCACATGCCGGTCGAACAGCCCGCCCCCCGGAACCACGACGCCGGCCGCCTTCAGCACCGCCTTGGACTTCTCCTTGTCCATGGCCAGGGCCGAGGCGAGCACGCCCGAGTGGGTATAGGGAATGCCCAGCGTCTCCAGCACGCCCTGGACGCATCCGTCCTCACCCCATTCGCCGTGCAGGGCGTTGAAGACGACATCGGGCTTCAGTTCGGCCAGCACCTGGGCCAGGTCGCGCCCGGCGTCGACCCGGCTGACCTTCGCCACCTGCCCTTCGAGCGCGTCGGCGCAGCCCTTGCCGGACGACAGTGACACTTGCCGTTCGGACGACAGCCCGCCCATCAGGACGGCGACGTGCAGGTCTGCGAACGGGCGGGTCATGGCAGGATCAACTCAGAGCGGGCGGCCGATCCTCTTGATCTCCCATTCCAGGTTTACGTTCAGTTTACTTTGAACGTCGGCGCGCACGGCATCTCCGAGACCCTCGATATCCGCCGCCGTCGCCTCTCCGGGATTGATCATGAAATTGCTGTGCAATTCACTGAACATGGCTCCGCCGCCGGTCGCCCTGAACAGTTTCCCGCGCCAGCCCGCCTCATCGACCAGTTTCCACGACGAATGGCCCGGCGGGTTCTTGAAGGTCGAGCCCCCGGTCTTTTCCCGGATCGGCTGGGTCAGTTCGCGGCGCGAGGTGATCTCGGCGATGCGGGCGGCGACAGCCTCAGGATCGTCGGGAGTCCCACGGAAGGTGGCCTCGATCCAGATGATGTCGGCGGGCGCCTCGGAGTGGCGATAGGTGTAGCCGAAATCGGCCAGCGCATAGTCCACCCGCTCGCCCGACCGCGTCAGCCCCCGGGCCGACACCAGAATGTCCTTGGTCTCGGCGCCGTAGCAGCCGGCGTTCATGGTCAGGGCCCCACCGATGGTCCCCGGAATGCCGGCATAGAACTCCAGCCCGCCGATCCCGGCCTTGGCCGCCGCCCGCGCCACCGCCGCGTCCAGCGCCGCCGAGCCCGCCGTGATCTTCGTCCCTTCCGCCGCGACGCCCGCGAAGTTGCGTCCGGCCAGCCGAATGACCACGCCCGGCACGCCGCCGTCNNCGGCGCCGGCGGTGATCGTGTCGCCGTCGGTCGTGATGCCTGCGAAGGGCCGCCCAGCCAGCCGGATCACCACCCCCTCGACCCCGCCGTCGCGGACGATGACGTTGGAGCCCACGCCGAGCACGGTCACCGGCACATCGGAGGGCAACCGCTTGAGCATTTCAGCCAAATCATCGGCGTCAGCGGGGATGAACAACGCATCTGCTCGGCCACCAACTCGGAACCATGTGAATGGTGCCAGTTCGGCGTGCCAAATCCACTTGCCGCGCGTGCCCTTCATGGCCGAATAGCCAGGCACCCTTAGCTGGACAGCCGCAGACAGGTCATCGAGCGAGGCGACGGGGTGTCGGGGCTCTATTCCCCGCTCAAGGTAGCCGAGCACATAGGGGGCCCCGCCATGCTCGCCCGATCCGACATAGAAGCGATCATACTGGCCGTGGATATCGCTGGCCGACACAGGACGTTCGTGATCTCGGAGGCCCAGAAGGTGACCGATGCGATCATAAACCCCAGCAAGGTCGCTGCTCGTGATCAAGCGAGAGCCTCCAGCTGCCCCGGCAACGCATAGGCCCACTGGGTGATGTCCCCCGCCCCCAGCAGCACCACCAGATCGCCGTCCTTCGCCTCGGCCGCGATCACGCCCGGCAGGGCCTCGACGCTCTCCAGCGGCTGCACCGAACGGTGCCCGAAGCGGCGGATGCCCTCGACCAGGGCCATCTTGTCCACCCCCTCGATCGGCGTCTCACCGGCCGCATAGACATCGGCCACGAACACCGCGTCGGCGTCGGAGAAGCAGGTCGAGAACTCCTCCATCAGGGATTCCAGTCGGGTGAACCGGTGCGGCTGGACCACGGCGATG